>DASZYY010000256.1:0-2561 GCA_035545175.1 Mycobacteriales bacterium | reverse complement strand
TGCGCCGTCGCCGCGCTGACCGCGCTGGCGCTGCCGCGGCTCGACCGCTCGCCGGCTTGACCGCTGCCCTCGCCGGCTGCGACGCGCCACCGGCGGAGACCTACGATGTCGCGCTGCTCGACCTCGACGGTGTGGTCAACGTCGGCGACGAAGCCGCACCGCATGCGGTCGACGCGCTGGCCGAGGCGCGGCGGTTCGGGATTCGCACCGCCTGCCTGACCAACAACGCCTCGCGCAGCGCCGCAGACGTCGCCGAGCGGCTCCGGACGCTCGGCATGGACATCGCGGCTGACGACGTCGTCACCAGCGCGCAGGCCGCCGCGCATCTTCTAGCGAACCGGCTCGACGCCGGGGCCACCGTGCTGGTGGCGGGTGCCGAGGCGCTTCGCGACGAGGTCACGGCAGCCGGGCTGTGCGCGGTCGCCGATGCCGACGCGAACCCCGCCGCGGTCGTCATGGGCTATGACCCGACGATCGACTACGCGCGGCTCGCGGAGGCGTGCGTCGCGATCCGGCGCGGTGCGCTGTTCGTCGCGTCCAACCTGGACGCCACCCTCCCGACACCGCGCGGCCCGCTGCCCGGCATGGGCTCGCTCGCCGCGCTCGTGATCACGGCGACCGGCGTGCGGCCGGTGGTGGCGGGCAAGCCGGAGCGACCGCTGTTCGACGAGTCGGTGCGTCGTACCCGTGCCCGGAAGCCACTCGTCGTGGGCGACCGGCTCGACACCGACATCGCCGGCGCTCGGGGTGCCGGCATCCCGGCGATGGTGGTCCTCACCGGGGTCACCGACCTGACGGCGCTCGCGACGGCAGCACCCGGTCGGCGGCCCGACCTCGTGGCCGCGGATCTGCGGGGTCTCAACGCGCACCATCCGCCGGCGGACCAAGGGCGGTGCGGTGACGCACTCGCCGAGTTCGACCCGAAATCGAGCCGGATCGTCATACGGTCAGCAGGACAGCCCGAGGAGAACCTCGCCGCCGTGGTGACCGCGGGCTGGAAGGCGATCGACGACGGCCTCGAGGTTCACGACGTGGAGCGATGGCAGACCTGATCCCGCTGTTCCCGCTGGGGACGGTGCTGCTGCCGGGCGCCCCGCTGCCGCTGCACATCTTCGAGGCGCGCTACCGCCGGCTCGTCGCCGACCTGCTCGAGCTGCCGGAGGACGAGCGCCACTTCGGGGTCATCGCAATCCAGGCGGGTCGCGAGGTCGGGGCCGACGGGGTAACGGCGCTGCACGAGGTGGGCTGTCTCGCCCAGGTCTCCGCGACGCATCCGAGCCCGGACGGGACATACGAGCTCGAGACCATCGGGACGCGGCGGTTCCGGCTGCTCGAGGTCGACCAGGGCGCGGCGTACCTGCGCGGCAACGTCGAGTGGCTACCAGAGCCCGCGGGCGACGCGGCGGGACTCGTCCCACTCGTGCAAGAGCGCTACACCCGCTACCGCGCAGAGCTCGCTGCGCTGCGTGGCGCGACGATCGAGCCGCCGGACCTGCCGGACGATCCGCGGTTGCTCTCCTACGTCGTGGCGGCGACCGTGCTGGCCGACCTGCGCGACCGCCAGCACTTCCTCGAGCAGTACGACGCCGCCGCGCGGCTGGCGGTTGAGTCCCAGTGGCTGAACCGCGAGGCGGTGCTGCTGCGGCTGACCCACGCCGTGCCCGCGGACCGGATGCTCGACATCCGGTTCTCGACCAGCTGAGGTTCTTTGGCAGGATCGGAGCATGACCTCACTTCGTGATCTGCCGGTGACCACGCTCGCGGGCGGGTCGACCACCTTCGGCGAGCTGGCGGGCGACCGGGTCGCTCTCGTCGTGAACGTCGCGAGCAAGTGCGGCCTCACACCGCAGTACGAGAAGCTCGAAGCGCTGCAGCAGGAGATCGGCGGCCCCGACTTCACCGTCATCGGCTTCCCGTGCAACCAGTTCGGCGGGCAGGAGCCCGGCACCGCCACGGAGATCGCGACGTTCTGCTCGACGTCGTACGGCGTGACCTTCCCGATGACGGCCAAGATCGAGGTGAACGGTGACGGGCGGGACGCGGTCTACGACGTACTGACCGCTACCGCGGACGCCGAAGGCCAGGCCGGCGACATTCAGTGGAACTTCGAGAAGTTCGTGGTCGGTCGTGACGGCAGCGTGGCCGGCCGGTTCCGGCCGTTGGTCGAACCCGACGACGCGGCGCTTCGGGCCTGCATCGACTCGGCCATGGGGACGGTCTGACGACATGGAGTTCCGGCGACTCGGCTCATCCGGACTGAAGGTCTCGGAGATCTCCTACGGCAACTGGATCACTCACGGCTCGCAGGTCGAGGAGAAGCAGGCCATCGCGTGCGTCAAGCAGGCGATCGAGTCCGGCATCACGACCTTCGACACCGCCGACGTCTACGCCAACACCAAGGCGGAGACGGTCCTCGGCAAGGCCCTGAAGGGTGAGCGGCGCGAGTCGCTGGAGATCTTCACCAAGGTCTACGCGCCGACCGGGCCCGGCGGCCCGAACGACTCCGGACTATCTCGCAAACACATCATGGAGTCCTGCGTCGCGTCGCTGCAGCGGCTGCA
>DASZYY010000255.1:0-13041 GCA_035545175.1 Mycobacteriales bacterium | reverse complement strand
GCGACCGCCGCGATCGCCGTCGCGACGAGCGCCAGGACGGTCGCGATCTGCGTCCAGCCGTACAGGTATGAGCTCGAGTCGCTCGCGGCGCCGAACAGCGCGAACTTCGAGGGCCCACCGATGTTCGGCAGCACATCGAAGTTCGTGCCGAGGATGAGCGCCTCCATCGACGCGAAGCCCAGCGCCAGACCGGCGGTCGCGACGAGCAACGTCGCACGAGATGCGCGGAACAGCGGGCGGATCACGAACCGTTCCGCGGCGAGGCCCGCCAGCGTGCCGGCGACCAGCCCGAGAACGATCGCGGCCGGGAACGGCCACTTCGGAAAGAAGCCGAGGCCCCGCACCGAGCACAGCGTGATGAAGGCGCCGAACGCGCCGATCTCGCATTGCGCGAAGTTGAAGATCCGGCTCGCCTTGTAGACCAGCACGATGCCGAGGGCAAAGATGCCGTACTGACAGCCCACGACGATGCCCGTCGCAAGCTGCACGGGGACGGCAACGCCGCCCGACGCCACGATGCTCATGTCAGTGCGAGATCGGCCCGCTGCCGACCGTCGTGTACTCGAGCTTCGAGCAGCTCAGCTTCTCGATCCACGCGCCGGTGCTGCCGAAATGGCCGCCGGCGAAGTTGACGGTAGGCAGCACGCTGAGCTGGTTTCCCAGTGACGCCGAGAAGTGCGTCATCGCGTTGATGAAGTTGTCTCGGGTCAGGTTGTGGATGCTGCCGACCGACAGCAGCGCGTGGTAGAGCATCTCGTTGACGCCGTAGAGCAGCAGCTCGACGTCCCGGTTCGTCTTGAGGTCGTCGGGTTTCGGGTTGTTCTGCTGTTTGAATGCCTTCGGCTCACGGTCGAGGCCCATGAACGGCGACAGGAACGCCGCCTTGATATAGCTCTGCGCGCCACACACCGGCCCGGCGACGAGGTCCTCGCCCTGCGTGACACCGGGGCCGACCCACGCCGGCGTGTAGAGCGACTGCGCGGCCGCGGCGATCATGTCGATCCAGTAGTTCGGGTCGACGTCGAGGAACACCGTGCCGCCCGAGCGGCCGGTGAAGGCCTCCGCCTGGTTGACCGTCGCCGACGCCTGCGAGGCACTGCCCGCCTTCGGCGTGCGGATGATCTTGTACGTCACGTGGTGGGCCTTCAGCATCGCGGCAGCGGCCTTGGTCACGTCCTCGAAGTTCGGGGTGTTCTCGGTGACGATGGCCCACTTGCCCTTGACGTTGGCCGGGAACAGCTGGTTCGCCATCGTCCAGACCTCCGGCACCTGCGCCGGGTAGGTCTGCGTGACCGCGAAGTAGTACGGCAGGCTGGTCAGCCCGTTCGTCGTGACGCCGACCGACAGGTACGGCGTGTGCGTCGCCTGCAGGACCGGGTCCGTCGCGCACGCCTGGATCTGGTCGGTGCCCGCACCACCGATCACGAGGAACGAGCTGCGCGACAGCTGCTCACACCGTTGCCGCGCGACCGACGGGTTGTACTGGTCGTCGAAGAAGTTCACGACGACCTTGCGGCCGAACACCTTGTGGTTCTCCCAGAACAGCTTCGTGCCGGTCTGGAACGCCTGCAGCGGCACCGGAGCCGCACCGGTCTGCGGTGCGTGCAGGCCGAGAGTGATCTGCTTCGCGCTGATCCCCACGGTCTCGTACTTCGCACCGGACGTGGTGCCACCGCCCGTCGTGCCACCGCCCGTCGTGCCACCACCCGTCGTGCCACCACCCGCGGTCCCGCCGCCGGCGGTGCCGCCTCCCGCGGTCCCACCGCCGACCGTTCCGCCACCCGCGCCGGTCGACGGCAGCGGGATGGTTCCGCCACCCGCACCGCCGGTGGTGCCGCCCGTCGTGCCCGTGCCACCGACCACGCCGGTCCCGCCGGTGGCTGCCCCGGTCCCGGACCCCGCCTGCGCTTGTTGCAACGACGAGACGGCCTGCGAGCTGAGCCCGCACCCGGCGGTGAGCGCGACGAGCACGAGGCCCGCCAGCGTCGTCGGTGTGCGTCGGATCATGTGAGCTCCTGGTTTCGGACGAGCACTGGTTCGGGTGGGCATCGCTATCGGTGCATCAGCGTGAAGCGGGACCGCAGCGCCTTCGCGACGCCACGGTCAGGGGTAAGCGCAACAGCCACACGGCGATCCGCGAGGACGAAGGTCGTCGTGCCGAGCAGCGCGACGATCAGGATCAGCGCGACCCAGAAGCCGACCGGTGGCGACGAGGGGTCGGCCGACCTCGCCGACATCGCGACAACCGGCGCCGTCGGCGCGACCGTAGGTGCCGGCGGCTGCGCGACCTGCGCCGGCAGACCCGGCGGCAGCGGGCTCAGCGTGATGACCGGGACGGGACCGGACCCGATGCCGGCGCCGGGTGACGCGGGGGGCGGCGGCGGCCCGCCGCCGTTCGGCCCGCTCTGGGCCGGAGCCCGATAGGTGACGGTCGCCGTAAGCCCGGTGAGCGCGCTTTCCGGACCGAACACGACCTGGTAGGCGGTTGTCGAGTTGGCGGGGTTGTCGGTGATCGCGACACCGAGATTGAGCCCGTTCGGGGTGACCCAACGCTGAGCGAGATCGGCCACGTCGACCGTGTACCGCTTGCCGCCATCAGTCGCCGTCACCTTCGGCGAGTGGACGTTGCAGCCGTCGGTGGGCTTGCCGCCGTAGGCAGCGGCCTGCCCTCCCCCGGACCAGCCGGTCTTCGGAGCGCACGCGATGATCGCCGCCCCAGCCGGATCGGCAGTGACGCCCTTCGAGTCGACCGGCAACGAGATCACGAACGACGTGATCGTCGATCCGAAGGGGACGGCAGTCATGTCGTACAAGAGATAGGTCTCGGCGATCGGCCCGGCCGGCAAGCCGGCCGCTGCCGGCGCCTCCGGTCCGCCAACCGCCAAGTCGCCCGCCGGAACAGTGGGATCCGGCACCGCCGCGGGCGGCGCGATTCCGGTGCTGCCGATCGCACCCGGCTGGCCGCGCCAGTACCAGCCGGCCTGGGTCAGCGGAACCTTCACCGTCACCGACTCGGCGGCCTGGGCGCTTCCCAGCAGGATCGGCACCGGCACGAGAACCGACAGAACCGCTGCGGCCAGCAACAGCCGAGGCGAACGGGTCGAACGCAACGCTCAGACCCCCCTGGTCCTCGTCGCCGGGTGACGGCAGCTGGCCACGCTTGGTACGTCGGACGGGAAAGTGTTCTGGGCGGCTTCGCGACGTGGCGAAATGATGTCACGCGAGGGCGCGAATGTCGGGGATCGTTGCTCTCGTGCCGTCTACGGGGAGCGGACGTCGCCGTGGCGGCTGCACGTCGCGACGTACGACGCCGGGGTCACCTTCACGACCATCCGCCGACCGCATTGCGCACAGAACCGAGGCGGTTCGTACGCCCGGCGCCGAACGCACACCTCGTGGCCACCCTCGCCGGCCGGCCGGCCGCAACCGGTGCAGTGCTCCATCCCGAGCGATTGTCCGATTCAGATGGCCGACGACAGCGTCTTGATCGGCATGCGGAGCTCGTCGAGCAGCTCGAGGTCCTCGGCCGGGGGACGGCCGAGCGTCGTCAGATAGTTCCCGACGATCACGGCGTTCACACCGCCGAGCAGACCGTCTCGAGTGCCCAGGTCGCCGAGCGTGACCTCGCGGCCGCCGGCGAAGCGCAGGATGGTCGAGGGCATCGCCAACCGGAACGCGCCAACCGCACGCAACGCGTCCGCGGGTGAGAGCACCGGAAGGTCGGCGAAGGGAGTGCCGGGCCGCGGGTCGAGGAAGTTCAGCGGAACCTCGTGCGGGCGGACGTCCGCCAGCTGAGCCGCAAGCTCCGCGCGCTGCTCGAGCGTCTCTCCCATCCCGACGACCGCCCCGCAGCAGACCTCCATGCCCATCTCGCGGACGAGCTCAAGGGTGTCGCGCCGCTCCTCCCAGGTGTGGGTGGTGACGACCGACGGGAAGTAGGAGCGCGCTGCCTCGAGGTTGTGGTTGTAGCGGTGCACGCCGATCTCGACGAGCCGTTGCGCGTCCTCGCGGGTCAGGATGCCGAGCGAGCAGGCGATCTGGACGTCGTTGCCGTCGGCCCGAATCGCGGCGACCACCTCCGCGACCTCCGAAAGCAGTCGCTCATCGGGCCCCCGCACCGCGGCAACGATGCAGAACTCGGTGGCGCCGGTCTCGCGGGTCTCGCGGGCCGCTCGCACCATCTCCTCGACGTCGAGGCGGGCGGCGCGAACCGGCGAGGCGAACTGGCCGGACTGCGAGCAGAAGTGGCAGTCCTCAGGGCAGCCGCCGGTCTTGACGCTGACGATGCCCTCCACCTCGACCTCGTCGCCGCACCAGCGCAGCCTGACTTCGTGCGCGAGCTCGAGCAGCTCGGGGATCCGGTCGTCGGGCAGCTGCAGGCAGGCGAGCACGTCGGCCTCGCCGAGGCCTACACCTTGTTCCAGAACCTGGGTGCGGGCGCGGGCGAGGACGTCATCGGGGTCGGTGGCCACGGCGAAACCCTCTCAAACGGATCACCGGCGAGCGTCACGGGGCGAGCCGGTCGGCTACTCGGTCGGTTCCTCACGGGCGTGCATGGGCAGCCGGAACACCAGCAGGAAGGCGGCCGCCAGCGGCACCAGGCAGGTCCACGCCGTGACGCGCAGCGCCTCTGCCGGCAGGTGATGGCCGAAGATCGAGAAGAAGATCGTGCCGAGTACGGCGACGCCGAGCGACGTCGAGAGCTGCTGGGCCGCTTCCATCACGCCGGACGCTGATCCCACCTCTTCCATGCTCACGCTGGTGAGGACGAACTGGAACAGCTGCCCGAAGCTCGCCCCCAGCCCCATCCCGACGAAGAACAACCCGGGAACCAGGTCCCAGGTCGTCGCGTGGTGCTGGAAGCCGAGCGTCACCGCCAGTCCGACTGTCCCCGCCGCGATCAGCACCACACCGACATGCAGCATGTGACGGCCGAGCCGTCCCACCAACGCGGTCGATCCGATCATCCCGATCACCATCCCGACGATCATCGGCGTCAGGGTCAGTCCCGCGTGGATCGGTGACCAGCCTTCGCCGAGCTGGCCGTACAGCGAGACGCAGAGCAGCAGCCCGCCGAACGCGCCGAACAGCGCGAGGATGACCGCGACGCCGGACAGGTACGTCCGGTTCCCCAGCAACGTCGGCTCGATGAGCGGGTGACCGTCGGGACGACGCTCGTAGAAGACGAAGCCGACCAGCAGCACCGCACCGACCGCCAAGAGCACGAAACACCAGGCGGGCCAGCCGTGCGACTGGCCTTGGATCAGCGGGTAGATGATCGCAAACAACGCCAGCCCGATGATCGAGACGCCGCCCAGGTCGAGCTTCACGTCGGGATGCGTAGCGCCACCCGGCAGCGACCGAATCGCCGCGGGCAGCGCGAGGACCCCGATCGGCACGTTGATGAGGAAAACGAGCCGCCATCCGAAGCCCCAGAGGTCGGCATCGATCAGGGCGCCGGCCAGGATCGGCGCCGCGAGCATCGGAAGACCCGTCGCCGGGCCGAACATCCCCATCGCCTTCGTGAGCTCCGACTCATCGAAGACCTGCTTCATCAGTCCGAAGCCCTGCGGAATCATCAGCGCGCCGAAGGCACCCTGCAGCACGCGGAAGCCGACCAGAACACCGATCGCCGGCGCGACGGCGCAGGCCGCCGAGAACAGCGTGAACCCGGCGGAGCCGAGCAGGAACATCCGGCGGCGACCGTAGATGTCCCCGAGCCGTGCGCCCGCGATCAGCAGGACCGCGAAGGCGAGGGTGTAGCCGGCGCTGAGCCATTGGATGGTGTTCGGACCGCCGCCCAGGTCGCGATGAATCGCCGGCGCAGCGACGTTGACGATCGTCGCGTCGAGCACGTCCATGAGGTTGACCGCCAACACAACCCAGGCAACGACCCAGCGCAGGCGGTACGGCTCAGCCGCCGCGGCGGGGGCGTTGGCGCTCTCGGCCGGCATGGTGTCCATCAGGCTGTGCCGAGCCTAGTGAGCGGGCGGACCGCTCCGACGAGCGTCGCCTTCGCACCGCCGGTTGCTCGTTAACTTTCGTCTGCCACGATGGCGCCCGCCATGAAGGTGATCGCGTGCTACTCGGTCAAGGGCGGGGTGGGAAAGACCTCGGCCGCAGTCAACCTTGCCTGGCTGGCCGCGCAAAGCGGCGCCCGCACCTTGCTGTGGGACCTCGACCCACAGGCCGCAGCGACCTATCTGCTGCGCACCAAGGCCAAGGTGAAGGGGGGCAGCCGCAAGCTGCTGCAGGGCAAGACGGAAGTCTCGGCCGCGATTCGCGCGACGGCGGACGAACGGCTGGACGTGCTGCCGGCCAGTACGTCGTACGCCGACACCGAGCTCGACCTCGCCGCAGTGAAGAAGAGCGAGGACCGGGTGAGCCGCGTGCTCGCGGAGGTCGCGGACGACTACGACATCGCGGTGGTCGACAGCCCGCCCGGCTTGAACCTGCTCGCAACCAACGTCGTTCGCGCCGCGGATCTCGTCCTGACTCCGATCGTCCCGTCGCCGTTGTCGATGCGCACGCTGGACCAGGTCGCCGACCTCGTCTCCGGCTGCGGCAGCGAAGCCGGCATTCTGGCGTTCCTGTCGATGGTCGACCGCCGCCGCGCACTGCACCGCGACGTGATCGAGCTGGTGCACGGCAGCTACCGAGACGTGGCGCAGACCGTGATCCCGATGAGCGCGACGATCGAGCGCATGGGTCAGCGGCGGCGGCCGGTCGAGGCGTTCGCGCCGAGCTCGCCCGCGACCGCGGCATACCGCGAGCTGTGGCAGGAGCTGGCCGACCGCCTCGACCGCTGATAGCGCGACGGTGGTCGGGGCAGACTGTGCCGGTGAGTGTCGCCGAACTGCCCCTGTTGCCGGAGGACCTCGACGAGCTCGCCGCGTACTACGGCGAGCAACCGGTCGGGGTACGGGCGAACATGATCACCGCGCTCGATGGGGCGGCCGCCTTCGCCGGGCGGACCAAGGCCATCACCGACACCGCGGACCAGGCCCTGCTGGCCTTCCTTCGCTCCGCCAGTGATGTGGTGCTGGCCGGGTCGGCCACGGTGAGCGCGGAACAGTACGGCCCGGTGCGCCTGCGCGAGGACCTGCGTGCCCGGCGAACCGAGGCGGGGCTCGCCGCGCTGCCGCGGTTGGCGGTCGTCACCGCCCGCGGCGCCCTCTCCCCCGACCTTCGGATCTTCGGCGACGCCGAGCAACGCCCGCTTATCGTCACCACCGCGCGCACAGCTGCCGACCAACCGCGGCTTGCCGAACTGGGCGACGTGGTCGTCGCCGGTGACTCCGTCATCGATCCGGCTTCGATGCTTCGAGCACTGCGCGACCTCGGCCTCGGCCGGGTGCTGTGCGAGGGCGGTCCGTACCTGCTCTCGACCCTCGTCGACGCGGACCTGGTCGACGACATGTGCCTCACGGTCACGCCGTATCTCGCCGGGTCGCAGCCGACCACTCCGCAGCCGACTTCGGCGCTCGTGGCACCCACCCGGCTGACCCTGCGCCACGTGCTGCAACGCAACGACCTGCTCTACCTGCGGTACTCACGCTCCGGGTGATAGACCACACCCGTGCGAATCCGTCTGATCGGCTCGGCGATGCTCGCCGCAGCCTTCGTGCCCTTCGCTGTCGACGTCTCGGAGCCGGCGGCAGCCGCGAGCGCAGCGCGGGCCCACTACGTCGTCATCACGGGTGACAGCCACTACGTCGTCTACGCGGAGGCGGTGCGCAGCCATCGTCTCGATCCCGTGACGCTCGGCGCTGCCGACGACATCTACGCGCTCGGCAAGACGGGCAAGCCGATCCACCTCGGGAAGGCCGCGGCATCGCCTCAGCTCATCTCGCTGTCACGGTCGCACGTCGTGATCGTCAACCCGTTCAAGCACCACGAGCGGGTGCGGTCATTCGATCTCGGCAGCGGTGCCCACAGCGCGATCGGGACGAACGAGGACGTCGTGGGCGCGACCCCGGACGGCTGGATCGCCAAGGACAAGGGATTCACCGACGGCACCCACGTGGTGGCGCGCGCCGACTCCGGCGGGATCACCGACTACGGCACTCCGCTGACTCCAGGGGTCGACTTCGGTGTCGCAGTCGGTCCCAATGGCTTCGTCGCGTACGCGGACAACTTCCAGAACAGCAACGGCGAGGTCACGTACACCCCGTGGGCACACCCCTCGGTCCATCGCACGCTGCTCGCGCCCGGCGGCAAGGACGTTCGCTGCGACAGCGTGTCGTCCAGCTACGCCGCCTGTGTCGTGGGAAGTGGGCTGAAGCGGTTCGTCGAGCTGATCGCGCTCGACGGGAAGACCCGCGCACTCGGCGGCAACCGCTGCGCCAACCAGCTCGCCGTCTGGGGATCGCAGGTCGCGTGGAACGTCGTGATCACGCAGCACATGTGCGAGCGCGGGCAACTGGGACTGATGACGACCAGCGGCACCACGAAGAAGTCAAAGCTGCGCTTCGACCCGCTTGCCGTCACCACCGCGTGGGGAAGGCTCGTCACTTCTGACCGCGGCCAGCGCGACCTGGTGACGCTCCGCAAGATCCGGGGCAAGCCCATCACGCTGAAGCGGGCCCGCATCTCCTAGCCGCAGGTCGCGCCACTTGTCGCCGGGTACGACGGTGGCGTGGCAGCGTCGCGTGCCCATTCCCCTGCGGCTCGCCCGGTCCGCAGCACAAGCGCGCCGCCGTGCTGCAGCCGCGAGAAGCGCAGCCACGCCTTGGGCAACGTCCGGCCGTTCACCGACGCGGACCGGACGAACGGCGTTGCGCGGGTCGCTCCTGGCGCGTCGATGCGCAGCTCGCGACCGCTCGGCAGCGAGACGACGACGCGGCTGAACCTCGGGGCTCCGACGGTCAGGACGTCATCGCCCGGGATCGCGGGGTAGAGGCCGATCGCGTTGAACAGCCACCACGCGGTCATCGTCCCGCCGTCGGTGTTCCCGGGATAGCCCTCGGGTGTCGGCGAATACATCTCGTCCATCGCGCGGTGCACGACGTCCTCGGTGCGATCGGGCCGACCTGCCCACAGGTAGTCGTACGGCGTGTCGAGCTGGGGCTCGTTGCCGAGAAACGCGAACTGCGAGGACGGCCCGTCGTTGAGCTTCGTGAACAACGTGTTCAGGCGGGCGACGAGCGCCTGCCTGCCACCGAGCGCGTCGGCGAGACCGGCGACATCGAACGGGACCATGAAGGTGTACTGGCTGCCGTCACCCTCGACGAAGCCGTGCCCCGGCCCGGTCTTGGAGACCGGCACGAAAGCACCGGTCACGCTGCGCGGCTCGACGTACCCGTCGGCAGTGTTCAGGTTCATCCGCCACCACGCGGATCTTCCGAGGAACTCCCGGGCGGTCGTACGGTCACACACCTGCGCGGCAAGCCGCGACACGGCGAAGTCCGCCGTCGCGTACTCCAACGACGTCGACACGCTCCCCCACACCAGATCCGGGCTGACGAGCAGCTCCTCGCCGCCAGTCAGGTTGGTCGACGCGTCGAGCTCGGTCGGGAGGTAGTGCAGGGCGAGGTACGCGGGGTTGCCGGGCCGCTCGACGTAGTAGCCACCGCCCTGCGTCTGCGGCGCCGCGGCGTTGGCGAGCATCGCCGGCGACTCGTCGTCCACCCCGTTGCTCGCGGCGCCGTGCACCGCGGCTTGCAGCGCGGCGCGAGCGCTGAAGCCGTTCGCTCCGAACGCTTCGATGTCGGCGAGGAACGGCGTCGCCGGGTCGCCGACCATGACGTCAGGACTCGCCCCGACGACCGGCCAGCGCGGCATGAAGCCCGCCTGTCGCTCGTCGGCGAGCAGCGTGCGAGCCATGCTGCTGGCCTGCTTCGGCGCGATCATCGCCAGCAGCTGGCCGTGGGTGCGGTACTCGTCCCACAAGCTCATCTGGCTGTACGCCGACCAGCCTTGGGCGCGATGAGTCCGCCCGTCGAGACCCGGATAGCGGCCATCGACATCGCTGATCAGCTGCGGCGACAGCAACGACTGGTACAGCGAGGTCGCGAACATCCGGCGGTCTTGTGGCGTGCCACCCGCTACCCGCAGATGGCCCATCAGGTACGCCCAGTCGTCCGCGACGTATCGCTGGACCACGGCGACGGACCGATGGCCGACTTCCCGGTCGAGTGCCGCGCGGGCACCCGCGACGCTGACGTAGGACAGACCGACGCGCATGCCCACCGTCCGGTCGCGACCGGTCGCGAAGCGAAGCACCGCGCCCGCCTGGGCCGTCGCGCTCAGGTCATTGGGCGGGGCCGGGATGCCGGCTCCCGGTTCCCACCCGAGTCCGGTCACCGCAGTGCTTCTGGCGTAGTCGCCGCCTTCGCGAAACGACTGCCGCTGCCACACCGCGTGACTGGTGAAGGATCGGTCGAAACGCATCGCGACGTGCAGCGTGTAACCGGCCGGTTGCTCGCAGAACCGGCCGCTGGTCGTCGTGACGTCAACCTCGTGACGACGCGGGAACACCTCGACTGCGGCAAGCGTGTCCGGGTTCTGGCTGCCCCCGGCGTTGACGACCACGCTGCCGACGCCGGAGCCGCGCGGGAACGTGAACCGCCCGACGCCGGCCCGCGGCGCAGCCGCGAGTTCGACGCCGATCGGCTTCGTCGTACCGGGGTTCAACGTCACGGCGTACCGGCCCGGCGACGCCGACTCGTGCCGGTGGTCGAACGATGCCAGCAACGACGGGATGCTGCTCGCGCTGAACGCCGTCACCGGGCTCTTCGTGAACGCCGCTGTCGTCGGCATGATCGGCACGTCACCGAAGGCGGCACACCCACCGCCCTGGAAGCGGGTGAGGTCGAATCCGCTGATCGTGTGGTCGGAGTAGGTGTAGCCCGCGCCGAACGCGACGGAGTCAGGGCTGGTCCGCGGGCCCCACGACAACATGCCGAACGGCGCGTTCGCGGCCGGGCTCATGTTGCCGGCGCTGCCGCCGGTGCCCTTGTCAGCGAGGTTGGTGTCGGTTCCCGCGAACACGTTCGCGAGCCCAACCAGCTGCCTCCCGGTCAGCAGGCGCGTGGAGGCCTGGGGTTCGGCCTTCGCGCGCGCGGCGGCCGGAGCCTGTGACGCCACCCCGGTCACAGCGGCGGACAAGGCAACGACGGCGACCCAAGAGCGACAACGCATGACGGGAGCCAGTATCCGGCGCGTCGCGATTTGACAGCACCACTTAACTTGATAAAGATGGTTGTGTTTAGTAAGTCAGCCCAATCGGTAATGGGACTACGGAAGGTGCGAGGAACTCACGTGGCCAGGAACAAGCGGATCATCGCCGGAGCCGGAGCGGCCGCCCTGTTGGCGCTCAGCGCTGCCTGCAGCAGCTCATCCTCCGGTGGCAACCCCCCGAGCGACGGGTCGCCGAGCAGCGGCAGCGGCGGCACGATCAACCTGGTCGCGTTCTCCACCCCCCAGAAGGCCTACGACGAGCTCGGCCCTGCCTTCGCCGCCACCTCCGCCGGCGCCGGCAGCTCGGTGAAGGGCTCCTACGGCCCCTCGGGCACCCAGGAGCGCCAGGTCGAGGCCGGACAGTCCGCCGACGTCGTCGAGTTCTCCCGCTCTTCCGACATGGACAAGCTGGTCGCCGCGGGCATCGTCGACTCGGGCTGGAACACCGGCCAGTACAAGGGCATCGTCACCGACTCCGTCGCGACGCTGATCGTGCGCAAGGGCAACCCGCTGCACATCCAGACGTGGGACGACCTGGTCAAGCCCGGTGTGCAGGTCGTCACGCCGAACCCGCTCAGCTCCGGCAGCGCCTGCTGGAACCTGATGGCCGCGTACGGGGCTGAGTTGAAGGAAGGCAAGAGCGCCGCGCAGGCACTCGCCTTCGTCAAGCAGCTGCTACAGCACACCGTCTCGCTTCCGGACAGCGGCTCCGACGCCACTGCGGCGTTCGTCGGGGGCACCGGCAACGTCCTGATCGGCTACGAGAACGAGGCGATCAGCGCGCAGCAGGCCGGCGACGCGGTCGACTACGTCACGCCGAAGGACACGATCCTGATCGAGAACCCGGTCGCCGTGACCAAGGACGCCAGCGACCCGACCCTGGACAAGGCGTTCGTCGACTACCTGTACTCCGACGCCGGTCAGAAGATCTTCGCCGCCCACGGCTACCGCCCGGTGGTCACGGCGGACCTGGACAACAAGGAGTTCCCGACTCCGTCCGGGCTGTTCACGATCGACTCGCTCGGCGGCTGGTCGAAGGTCAACTCGGAGTTCTTCGACGCGACCAACGGCTCGATCACCAAGATCCTCAACGACCTCGGTCATGGTGCCAGTGGCTGACGCAGCCCTCGCCGGCCGGCCCGCCCGCCGCCGCTCACCGCATCGCTCTGCGCGAAAATCTGCGGGGTCGCACTTGTTGCGGCCACTTGCGGCGGGGGCGGGCCCCGGCTTGTCCATCGTCTATCTGTCGCTGCTCGTCGGGCTTCCGGTCGCGGCGGTCGTCAGCCAGTCCGCGCATCACTCGTTCTGGTCGACGATCTCGGCGTCGCACACCGTCTCGGTACTCGAGTTCACGATCGGCGTCGCGTTCGCGGCGGCCTTGGTCGACGCGGTCACCGGTGTCGCGCTGGCGTGGGTCCTCGTGCGCGACGACTTCCCCGGCAAGCGCATCGTCAACGCGCTGATCGACCTGCCGTTTGCACTTCCCACAATCGTCGCCGGCCTGGTGCTGCTCAGCCTGTACGGGCCGAGCAGCCCGCTCGGGGTGAACGTCGCCGGCACGCGGATCGCAGTCCTCTTCGCCCTGCTGTTCGTGACGCTGCCGTTCGTCACCCGCGCGGTCCAGCCCGTGCTGCTCACACTCGAGCGGGACGCCGAGGATGCGGCTGCGTGCCTCGGCGCGAGGCCGTGGACGATCTTTCGCCGGATCATCCTGCCGGCGATCGCACCTGCCACGCTGACCGGCGCAGCGCTTGCGTTCGCCCGCGCGCTCGGCGAGTTCGGCTCGGTCGTGCTGATCTCGGGCAACCTTCCGCGCACCGAGATCGCCTCGCAGGTCATCTTCCAAGACGTCGAGAACGG
>DASZYY010000254.1:0-22383 GCA_035545175.1 Mycobacteriales bacterium | reverse complement strand
ATCGACACCTGGGTGATCCACGCGGCGTTCGGTCTGGTGCGCGCGCACCTGGCCGCCGGGGTGCACTGCAACATGCAGGTCAACGTCTCCGGGGCGTCCGTCGCGGACCCCAAGATCTTCGACGTCGTTCGCAACGAGCTCGCGATCGGCGACGTACCCGGCGAGTGCCTCACGTTCGAGGTGACGGAGACCAGCGCGATCGCCGACATGGCCCAGGCGCAGTGCTTCGGCGGCATGGCGCGGGGCTATGGGTGCGGCCTTTCCCTCGACGACTTCGGCGCCGGGTTCGGGTCGTTCTACTACCTCAAGCACCTGCCGTTCGACTCGTTGAAGATCGACGGTGAGTTCATCCGCAAGATCGCCGACTCGGCGCACGACCAGCACGTCGTACGCGCCCTGGTGCAGATCGCCGACGCGCTCGGCCTGGAGACCGTGGCGGAGTTCGTCGAGCAGGAGCGAACGCTGGCAGTCCTCGATGAGATCGGCGTGACCTATGCCCAGGGTTACGCGATCGGCCGGCCGCAGCCCGCGAAGCTCCTGCTCCCCCACCCGGCGATGCTGCCCAGGCAACGCGACTCGATCACCGACTCCATCACCCGCGCCGTCTAGGAACCTTCGCCGTACGCACGTTCGTCGCGACGTCCACCGCGCTCGCCCCGTAGCGTGCCTTTGATCATGAAGCTGTCCCGCCAAGCCGTTGCCGTTGCCGCGCTGGTTGCCGTCACGGCTGTCTGGGGCTCGACGTTGATCCTCGTCCGATAAATACAACAGTGGAGACATCAGGCGAACAGGTCCCTGACCTCCACCCCGAGAGCATCGGCAATCGCGCGTACGTTGCGGAGTGCGACGTTTCTGCGTCCTCTCTCGATGCCCGAGAGATACGTCGGATGAATCCCAGCGGCGTCTGCGAGGGCAGCCTGTGACAAACCCCTTTCCTCTCGCGCGGCGCGCACCGTATGCCCAAAGGCGACCAGCACATCCGCTGGGTCTCGACCTACAGGCACACGACGACGCTAGGTAGGAGGAATCCTGCGGGTCGATAGACTATAAGTCAACTGTGTTTCTCGAGCGCGCCGAGTACGAAGCCGGCTTGGCGAGCGCCGATGCGCGGGTCCGTGGGTCCATGGAGATCTGCTTGCGAGCGGGTCTCCGTGCCGCGATGAGTGAAAGTCTCCGCGGCCGCGCATCCCTCGAGGAGGAGAGCTCCACCATCGAGGAGCTCAATCTGAGCCTGGCCAAACTGGGTGAGCAGATGAAGCGTCTTCACCGCCGTCGGGTAGCCCTGGCGCGGCGAATCCAGGACCTCCGCACCGAACGCGACGAGCTGGTGTCCGGCCTGGAACGCGCGCAACTACCGGCTGGCTGGGGTTGGAGCCGGAAGCACATGTCGGAGCGCGAAATCCGTGCCCTTTGGCTCGAAGCGTTCGATTTGGCCGTCAGGCCTCCGAAGAAGTAACCGCGCCTCCCGCCCGGCCGCAAGCCTCGTTCGCCGCGCGCACCGACCGAACGGCCCCGCAAGTCGACGGTTAGGCATGACGCGGCAACGGATCGAACGCTATCGGGTTTGGATGCGGATGGCTGTTCGCGGTATTTCTGCAGGTCAGAGCAGCATATGGTCGCCCGCGAGCCTCCAGCCTCCGATACTGTCTGATCGCACGCCGCATTGTGACTAGGCGAAGCGCGCTGCTCAGGACCGTTCTGAACGTATGTTCAGCACGGCAGGCGCTGGTTTACCCTTGACAGGCATGGCAGGGAGGTGGACCCTGCATGAGGCCTCATGGATCATGGGGATCACATCACAGGAGGCACCATGTCCGCCCAGGGACGGATCCGAATCTCACTCGCGGTGGGTGAGCTAGAGGTCGAGGGCACGAGCGAGTTCGTTGAGCAATACAAGAATGACATCCAGCGGATGCTTGAGCGGCTTGCGACGCGCAACGACTTTTCCGGACCGCCTCCTAATCAACACGCGGCCGCTACGAACGGAGCCGCTGCTTCGGGCGGTCAGGTGCCTGCGCAGTTTGGCGAAGTCCTTGCCTCAATCTCAGGTAAGGCCTCAGGAACGGACCTCATTCTCGTTGCGGGCTGGTTCACACAAGCGTCGAGTCCCGACGCATCGTTCTCAACAACCGAAGCGGCGAGCTTGCTGGTCGAGCAGGGCATAAAACTGAGCAATCCTTCACAGTCGCTCAAGAACAACATCGCCGCCAAGAAAGTCTTCAAGATCGGAAGCCGCTACAAGGTCTCGCGCAGCGGCGAGGATCACCTGCGCACCATTCTCGGTGCACTCTAGGAGGAAGTAGCGATGGACGTGAGCGAGGTGCTCGCGAAGGCGTGGGCCAGCGTCGAGGCGGCGGGCCTACCTGAGCCATTGCGAGAGACCGCCTTCAAAGAGGCGGTACGACTGCTATCCGGTGAAGGTAAGCCTGCACGCCAGGAGCGACCGGCCGACCGCAGGCCCGCAAAGCGGGCGCAGGCGGCGACGCGGACTCGTTCGGGGAGTTCCGCTGCCGAGGTGTCAGCCAACGACGCGAATCCAATCGACGAAGACGAGTTCTTCGACAAGATCGAGCGCGAGACGGGCGTCGATCGGGGCGCCCTCGAACTTGTCCTTTACCTCGACAAAGGTGTGCCTCGCCTCAACCTTCCGGCCCGGCGCCTAGGCGCGAACATGAAGGCCCGCCAGGAGATGGTCGCGCAGCTGCTCCCGGTGGCCCGCCATTACGGACTCGACGAAATCGAGACCTCAACCCGCGTCGTGCGCGAGGAGTGCTCGCGGTTGAAGTGTCTGGACGACAAGAACATCAACCTTTACCTCGGCAAGTTGACCGGCATCGTGTACACGGGCTCGCGCGATGCGAAGGTGCTGCGGGTTAGGCCGCCTGGCGTGGTCGAGTTTGAACGGCGCGTTCGCGAACTCACCGGAGCAGAACAAAGCCAGGACGATGAGTGAGCTCGAGGACCGCGTGCGAGGTGGATTCATCGCGGCTGGGATTCCCGACCTCCTAGTCAACGAACTCCTCGATGCCTTCGCGGAGGCGAAGCGCCGCTTTCATTCAAACGACTTGCGGCCTCAAGCTGTCGAGGGAGGACGCTTCTCGGAGGCGGTCTTCCGTGTCCTTCAATGGGCGACAACCGGCGCCTTCACGCCGGTAGGTAAGACGCTGCCTACCGTCGACAAGCTGTTGGAGACCCTCCGCAACTCTGCGACAGGGAATGACAGCGTTCGCCTACACATCCCAAGAACACTGCGACTGATTTACGACGTTCGAAACAAGCGGGACGCCGCACACCTCGCGGATGGCATTGATCCGAACTTCCAAGATGCCACGTTGGTCATACGCAACATGGATTGGGTGCTTGCCGAGCTTGTGCGGCTGTATCACAACGTCTCCGCGAACCAAGCGCAGCAGATCATCAACGACCTGGTCGCCAAGGACGTCCCCGTGATTCAAGAGGTCGATGGCTTCCCGAGGGTACTTCGAGAGCTGAAGGCGTCTGACTATGTTCTCGTGCTTCTTACGTGGCGCGGTGCCGGCGGGTCCACATTCCAGCAACTGCGCGAATGGGTCAGGCCAAAGATGCGCACCAATCTGCGACGCACCCTTGAGGCTTTGGACGCCAAGAACTTCATTCATCTCAGCGGCGACACAGTCACAATCTTGCGGCCCGGCGAGAAGTACGTAGAGGACGAAGGGCTAGTCGCAGCGGCTTAGGCGACATGCAGCCTGTCTGACCGAGCGCGGCCGGCTCAGTTGCGCGCAGTTCCGGGAAAGTTCAGGTCACCCTCGGCAACGCGCTGCTCGATCGCGCGGTTTACGAGCGCGTGGACAGTCTCAGACATATGGACCAGTCGGAAACGCGCGAAGAAGTTGACCACACCCATTTCGAGCGCCAGCTTGCCTAGTACCTCGTCTGCGAAGCTTGACGACACGACATTGACCCCGTCAAAGTCCAGCGCGAGGACGGGGACGCCTTCATTGAGAAGGTTGGAAAGCTTGGTTCGGACTTGCTCGGCCGAACGTCGTGTACCGAGGCCTTCTTCGAAATCGGCGACCCGCACGACGTGTTGGCCTGTCGAGTCCTCTAGGTCCTCGATCCGTAGGTCCGCCATCCCCGTGACATTGAGCGCCTCGGCGAGGCTCACGCGCCGCGCGAGGTCGAGTTGCCAATCAACGGTGGTGCCTTGGTGATCAGCTGCATCGAGTAGCGGCCAAGAGTTGCTCACGGACCCAGATAGCTTGCCAGCCCTGTAGGCGAGGAACCCACGACCGGAACGAATCTCGAGTTCGCCCATGTTCAGGCCAACGACCCTCATCAAACCGTAGAGCCCGTTGCCCATGTTCTTTGCCTTGCTAGTCACCCGCTCTTGAATCGCCAACATGATCGCCTCATAGGCGTCCTTCGCGCTGTGCACGTTGTTGTCGACGAACGAGCGATGGATGCCAATCCCATCATCGGATACCGCTACCGCACACCAGCGGTTCTTCCGGTGAACCTGCATCATCGCGTACCCACAGCTGGCATGGCTGTGCTGGAAGACGTTGTCGAGCACCTCAAAGAGACACCAGTTGAGCGCCTCGATCACGCCTTGCTCGCACTCGACGTTTTCCTCGAGCACGTCAACGAAGCGATTGCACAAGTCGATCGCTTCTCGCTCGTCTCTGTACCGCCAAACAACATTCGTCAATGGCCCCGTAGCGAGGGCTTCGGGCGTGGCGTTCAACGGATCGAGCAGATGTGTGCGCCTGACCTGCTCCGAGATCTCACCGGTCCGGACTTGTGGCCCCTCCCGCTTGAAGTACTGCAAGGCGGTCGCGAGCGGAACGGCGCCGTTTGGGAAGACCTTGCCCGTGGCTGACAAGTCGAGGGTCAACGCCCCGCTACTTCTCGCGCGCTTCGCGACGGCGAGGATCGGCGCGACGTCATCCGGCCCACAGATCTGCGAGACCCGATGTCTAAAGATCGCCGCCACAAACGAAGACTAGACACGGTGCCGGAGGCCAGCACTGATTTACGCGCCTCTGGTGGACGAAAGTCATAGCCCATACATCCGCGCGCCATCAGGCTCCGTCGTCTTGACTACCGTCGGCACCGTCATGACGAGACGCGCGCACGGCCTGACCAGCCACGAAGTTGCCGCTATCACAGCGCTTGTAGCGGTCACCTCCGTATGGGGGGCAACTTTCGTCGTGGTCAAGGACGCTGTGGCGCGGATGCCCGTCATGGACTTCCTGGCCTGGCGGTTCGCCATCGCGACACTTGTCATGCTCGCGGTGCGACCCCGCTCGGTCGGACAGCTCGACGCGGTGGGCCGCCGGCGCGGGGTCGTGCTCGGCCTGGCACTCGGGGCCGGCTACGTCACGCAGACCTTCGGCCTGCAACACACGCCGGCGTCGGTGTCGGGCTTCATCACCGGCCTGTTCGTGGTGTTCACGCCGCTGTGCTCCGCGGCGCTGCTGCGCAAGCGGGTGGACCGGGCGACCTGGATCGGTGTCGCGCTCGCAACCGGCGGCCTCGCGCTGCTGTCGCTGCACGGGGTCGCGATCGGCAGCGGCGCCGGCATTACGCTGCTCTGCGCGATCGCGTTCGCGTTGCACATCGTCGGGCTCGGCGAGTGGTCCGCCGCCCACGACGCGGCGGGTCTCGCCGTCGTCCAGCTCTCGACGGTCGCTGTCATCTCGATCGTTGCCGCCGCACCGGACTCACTCGCCCCGCCCCCGGACGCCAAGGCGTGGGGCGCGGTCCTGCTCACCGCGATCGCCGCGACTGCGGTCGCCTTCTTCGTCCAGACCTGGGCGCAGGCCCACCTCGATCCGACCCGCGCGGCGGTTGTGATGACCATGGAGCCGGTGTTCGCCGGGCTGTTCGGAGTCGCGTTCGGCGGGGACCCGGTGAGCGTGCGGGTGGTCACCGGCGCGCTGCTGGTCCTCACCGCGATGTACACCGTCGAGCTCGGCCCTCGGAAGGCTGAGGATGCGCGCTTCGAACGTTTCGAGTAAGGTGGTCGCTGTGACGCGCTGGTTTGGCTATTTCACCGGGTCCGGGCTGATGCTCGATCGGGTGGAGTAGCGCCTACTCCGCTTAGACGAGCCCCGGGCGACCGCCCGGGGCTTTTTTGTTGAACTCATGGCTTGGAAGGACAGGCGATGGTGGTGGTGATGGCATCTGGCGCGACAGCCGAGGAGGTCGAGGCCGTGGTCGACACGGTCAAGGCAGCCGGCGGCGACGCGTTCGTCAGCCGCGGCGTGCACCGCACGATCGTCGGTCTCGTCGGGGACGTCGAGCGTTTCGAGTCGCTCAACCTCGCCGGCCTGCCCGGCGTCAGCGACGTCGTGCGGATCTCCTCCGCCTACAAGCTGGTCAGCCGGGAGAACCACCCGGAGACCTCCACGGTGAAGGTCGCCGGCGTGCCCATCGGGCCCGACACGTTCACCCTCATCGCCGGACCGTGCGCGGTGGAAACCGAGGAGCAGACGCTTGCGGCCGCCGAAATGGCCAAGGCAGCGGGTGCGGTGCTGCTGCGCGGTGGCGCGTACAAGCCACGCACTTCGCCGTACGCCTTCCAGGGTCTCGGCGAAGCCGGCCTGAAGATTCTCGCCACGGCGCGTGAGAAGACCGGCCTGCCGGTCGTGACCGAGGTCGTCGATGCCGCCGACGTGTCGCTGGTGGCCGAGTACGCCGACATGCTGCAGATCGGCACCCGCAACATGCAGAACTTCGCGCTTCTGCAGGCTGTCGGCAGTGCCGGCAAGCCGGTGATGCTCAAGCGCGGCCTCAACGCGACCATCGAGGAGTGGCTCATGGCTGCGGAGTACATCGCGCAGCGCGGCAACCTCGACATCGTGCTCTGCGAGCGCGGCATCCGCACCTTCGAGACGGCCTACCGCAACACCCTCGACGTCAGCGCCGTGCCGATCGTGCACTCGCTGTCGCACCTGCCGGTGATGATCGACCCGTCGCACGCGGGCGGCAAGCGCGAGCTCGTCGTACCGCTGTCGCGCGCCGCGATCGCCGTCGGCGCGGACGCGATCATGGTCGACCTGCACCCGGAGCCCGGCGCCGCCCTGTGCGACGGCCCGCAGGCACTCGTGGACGTCGACCTGGCCGAGCTGACGAGGGCAGTGCGCGAGATGCCGCCGATGCTCGGACGGCGGGTCGTCACCACCAACGGCTAGAGCGGATGTGCCATCCACCCCACCGGAGTGGGGTGGATGTGCCATTCGCGCTAGGCAAGCGCTCCGCGGATGGCCGCGAGGGCGCGTTCGATGCCCTCGTCGTCGACGTCGAGGTGCGTCACCAGCCGGACCGTCCGCGGCGCGATTACCGACACGAGTACGCCGTCGGCGGCGCAGGCGGCTGCGAGGCCGGCTGAGTCGACAGGCGCCTTCGCGAGATCGAGGAACACCATGTTGGTCTCGACCGCGTCTGCGTCGGCCACACCCGGCGCCGCTTCGGCAATGCCTTCCGCAAGGCGCCGCGCGCGGGCGTGGTCGTCAGCGAGCCGCGCGACGTGATGCCGCACCGCATGCAGGCCAGCCGCCGCGAGCACGCCCGCCTGCCGCATCGCACCGCCGAGGCGATGTCTCAGCTCGCGGGCCCGCTCGACCCGGGCGGAGTCGCGCATCAGGACCAACGACCCCACCGGCGCGCCGAGGCCCTTGCTGAGGCAGACCGACATCGTGTCGAAGAGCGCGCCGTATTCGGCGAGTGGGATGCCGGTGGCGATGTGTGCGTTCCAGATCCGGGCGCCGTCGCAGTGCATCGTGAGCGCGTGGTCGTCGACGAGGTCCTTCAGTCCGCGCAGCGTCTCGATCGGATAGACCGCGCCGCCGCCTCGGGTGTGCGTCTGCTCGACCGCGATCGCGGTGGTCGGCACCGCGTGGTAGCCCGCCACCCTCACCTGGGGCTCCACAACCTCCGATGAGAGCAGGCCTCGCGGCACGACCGGTGTACGGGTCTGGATCCCGCCGTGCGCCGCGGCGGCGCCCGCCTCGTAGCTGACGATGTGCGCGTCGGCGTCACAGATCAGCTCGTCACCCGGTTTGCAGAGCAGCCGCAGCGAGATCAGGTTGCCCATCGTCCCGCTGGGCACGAACACCGCAGCTCCATGACCGAACATCGCGGCGACCTCGGCCTCCAGCGCGTTGATCGACGGGTCCTCGCCGTACACGTCGTCGCCGACCTCGGCCTGCGCCATCGCCTCCCGCATCGCCGCGGTCGGCCGCGTCACGGTGTCGCTGCGCAGGTCGACGACGTTCGAGCGGCCTTCGCCGATGTACGCCACGCGTGTTGCCTCCCGACTCAGGCTCGCCAGCAGCCATAAGGTAACCGGATGTCACGCGACGTCGTCGCTCTCGTCTCCGCCGACGACTTCGTCAGCGCGATCCGGGTGTACGCCGACCGCGTCAACGACCTGCTGCGCCGCCGCGGGATCCCGCCGCTGGAAGCCATCGACGTGCTCGAGACGCACGCACTCGCCCTGCTCGACGCAGTGGTCAACGCGCCCGAGACCGTCATCGATCTCGCCGGCTGGTGGTTCGCCCGGGCCGTCGAAACCACGTCGTCGGCCCGCCGGAAGGCTGCCGCCGGCGACGACGAGACCACCAGCATGCTCGCCGGCACCGAGAGTGAGGCACGAGTCCGCGCCGCGCTGACGAGCCTGGACGACGCGCAGCGTGACGCGGTCATCCTTCGCGACGGCTACGACCTGCCTCCGCAGGCGGTCGGGGTGGCGCTGCGACGCGGCTCGGACACCGCCGCGGGACTCACCGCGCGCGGCCGGCTCGCGCTCGTCGCGCTGTACGACGAGCGACCGGTTCCGACCCTCGAGGCGCACACCGGACGCACCACGGTGAACGTCACGTCGCTCAGCCGGCTGGCGGATGACACCCTCGACGCGCCGCACGCCTCGCCGCTGCGTCGCCACGTTGCGAACTGCGCAGCGTGCGAGGAGATGCTCGAGACGCTGGCGCGCGGACGCCGGCTCGCCGCCGGGCTACCGATCATCGCGATGGATGACGACGCGCGCGAGGCGATGATCGAGCGGATCTCCGAGGACGCCGCCGCCACCCTTCCCAGTCACGAGGCTGTGCTCCGCGCGGTCGACGAGGACCACGACCCGGGTCCCCCGGTCTCCCCGGTCATCGCGGTCATCGCCGTCGTACTGGCCATCGCGCTGGGCATCGGCGTCGGCGCCGTGAGTCGCGCCAACAGCTCGCTCGGGCCAGTGGCGCCGAGCAGCGGGCCGACGCTCGCGCCCGTCACCCCGTCGTTCTCGGTGTCCGCCTCGCCCAAGCGCCACCGCAGCGCCTCGCCGTCCGCCTCACCGTCAACCACTGCCACCACGACGTCGCCGACCCCTATTCCGACGCTGTCGACCTCCGCTCCGTCACGAGCGGAGCTTGCCCTCTCCCCCACGTCAGGCCGCTCCGGCACGAACATCCTGGTCACGGGGAGCGGCTGGGTTCCGGGCAGCCGCGTAACGGTGTCCTACGCCGGCAAACCGCAAACCGGCGCGCGAGTCAGCTCCGAGGGAACCTTCTCGGTGTACGTCGTCGCCAACTCGGTGTTGCCCGGCAACCGGAAAGTCCTGGCAAGCAACGGCGAGCAGTCCGCCAGCGCAACCTTCATGCAACAGCTGTAGATCGCGCCGCTAGCCGAAGAAGACCTCAACCTCTGCGTAGCGTTCCAGCGAGACCGTCTTGAGCTCGCGGGTCGCTTCGGCAAGCGGCACGCGGACGATGTCGGTGCCGTGCAGCGCCACCATCACCCCGGAGTCGCCGTCGTGCACCGCGTCGATCGCGTGCAGCCCGAATCGCGTCGCGAGCACCCGGTCGTACGCCGTGGGGGTGCCGCCCCGCTGGACGTGACCGAGGACGGTCGCGCGCGCCTCCTTGCCCGTGCGGTTGGAGATCTCTCGCTCCAGCAGCGCGCCGATACCTCCGAGCCGCACATGACCGAACGCATCGATCCCCTGGTCCTGCAAGGCCATGGTTCCCTCGGCGGGCACCGCACCTTCGGCAACCACGACGATCGGTGAGTAGTGGGACGCGAAGCGCTGCTCGATGTAGGCGCAGACCTGCTCGATGTCGAATGGCCGTTCCGGAATCAGGATCACGTTGGCTCCGCCGGCAAGGCCGGAGTGAAGGGCAATCCAGCCGGCGTGGCGACCCATGACCTCAACGATGAGCACCCGGTGATGCGACTCCGCGGTCGTGTGCAGCCGGTCGATCGCATCGACCGCGATCTGCACCGCCGTGTCGAACCCGAACGTGTAGTCGGTAGCGCCCAGATCGTTGTCGATCGTCTTGGGAACACCGACGACCGTCAGGCCTTCGGCGGCCAGCGCCGTGGCCACACCGAGGGTGTCCTCACCACCGATGGCGATGAGCGCGTCGACGCCGGCGGCTGCCAGGTTCGTACGGATCTTCTCGATACCGCCATCGACCTTGAGCGGGTTGGTACGAGAGGAGCCGAGGATCGTGCCGCCGCGCGGCAGGATCCCGCGGGTTGCCTCGACATCGAGCGGCATCGTCAGACCCTCGAGCGGGCCCTTCCAGCCGTCACGGAACCCGACGAAGTCATGACCGTAGGTCTGCGAGCCCTTGCGAACCGCGGCGCGAATCACCGCGTTGAGCCCAGGACAGTCGCCGCCGCCGGTCAGCACTCCAATCCTCATGAATCGCACCCTATGCTCCGGCGACATGACGTTCTCGATCGTCGCGACCGACGGTGACGCGTGGGGCGTTGCGGTCGCATCGAAGTTCCTCGCCGTCGGAGCTGCGGTTCCCGCGGCGCGGGCCGGGGTCGGGGCAGTCGCAACGCAGGCGTTGGCAAACCTCGCCTACCGGCCGGCCGGGCTCGCACTGCTGAGTGACGGCAAGTCTGCCCAGGCGGCGCTGGCGGCACTCACCGCGGCTGACGAGCAGAGTGAGCACCGGCAAGCGGGAGTCGTCGACGCCGCAGGACGCGCAGCGACGTTCACCGGCAGCGAGTGCCACGACTGGGCCGGCGGCATTGCCGGTGAGGGCTACGCGATCCAGGGCAACATCCTCACCGGCCCTGAGGTCGTCGCCGCGATGAAGACGGCGTGGCTTGCCAGTGACGTGACGGCGCCGCTCGGCCGACGCCTGCTCGCCGCGTTGCTCGCCGGCGACGAGGCCGGCGGCGATCGGCGCGGCCGGCAGAGCGCCGCGTTGCTGGTCGTCACGCCGGCCGGTGGATACGGCGGCGGGAGCGACGTGTACGCCGACCTGCGCGTCGACGATCACCCGGCACCCGTGCCGGAGCTGCGGCGGTTGCTCGACCTGCACGACATCTACTTCACGAAACCGGATCCGGCATCGGCGTTGGCGCTCGACGGATCCCTCGCCGAGGAAGTCCGTGACCGGCTCGGTCGGCTCGGGCACGACGACCTTGACCTCGACGCGGCGCTCGCGAGCTGGGCCGGGATCGAGAACTACGAAGAGCGGCTGATTCCCGGCAAGATCGACCCCGTGGTGCTCGAGCAGCTCCGGAAGCTGTCATGACCGTTCTCGCCATCGACGCCGGGACCACCGGGGTCACCGCACTCATCGTCACCGAGGACGGCCGGATCGGGGCGCGCGGCTACCAGGAGTTCCCGCAGCACTTCCCGGAGCCCGGCTGGGTGGAGCACGAGCCGGAGGAGATCTGGCAAGCGACACTCGCCGCCTGCCGCGCCGCTCTGGCCGGCACCGACACAACTCCGACTGCGATCGGCATCACGAACCAGCGCGAGACCGCCGTGCTGTGGGACCGGCGCACGCTGGCAGCGCCACGACGCGCGATCGTCTGGCAGGACCGGCGTACCGCGGCGTTGTGCGAGCAGCTGCGCGATGCCGGCCACGAGTCACGCGTTGCCGAGCTGACCGGCCTTCGGCTCGACCCGTACTTCACCGGCACCAAGCTGGCGTGGCTCGCTGAGAACGATCCAGTTTGGGCCGGCGTCACTGCGGGCGAGGTCGTCATCGGAACCGTTGACTCCTACCTCGTGGCACGGCTCACCGCCGGCGCGGAACACGTGACCGATCCGAGCAACGCCAGCCGGACGCTGCTCTATGACATCGCGGCTGGCTCGTGGAGCGACGAGCTGTGCGAGCTGCTGCGGGTCCCGGCCTCGGCGCTGCCCGCGGTACGCCGTTCCAGTGGTGAGTTCGGTCGCACGAATCCCGCGGCGTTCCTCGGCCTCGACCTGCCGATCGCAGGCATTGCGGGCGACCAGCAGGCAGCACTGTTCGGGCAGGCGTGCTTCGACGACGGGGAGAGCAAGTGCACCTACGGCACCGGCTCGTTCATCCTCGTGAACACCGGGACGACGCCGGTGCGATCCGACGCCGGCCTGCTGACGACGGTCGCGTGGGACGTCGGCGACGGCTTGGTCTACGCACTGGAAGGCGCGATCTTCGTGACCGGTGCCGCCGTCCAGTGGCTGCGTGACGGGCTCGGCATCATCAGCACCGCGGCGGAGACGGAGGCCGTGGCAGGCAGCGTCCCCGACTCCGGTGGAGTCGTCTTCGTGCCCGCGCTCACCGGCCTCGGCGCCCCCCACTGGGACCCGGACGCCCGCGGGACGATCACCGGCATCACGCGCGGAACCACCCGCGCACACCTCGTCCGCGCGACGCTAGAAGCGATCGCCTACGAGGTCCGGGACGTGGTCGACGTGATGGTGCGCGACGCCGGCGTCACGATGCCGGAGCTGTCGGTGGACGGCGGCGCCTCCGCCAACGACCTGCTGTGTCAGCTGCAGGCAACGCAACTACAGGTGCCAGTGCGACGGCCGAAGGTGGCAGAGACGACGGCTCTGGGAGCCGCCTTCCTCGCCGGCCTCGCCACCGGTGTCTGGTCGTCTCGCGACGAGCTCCGCGCCACCTGGCAGCTCGACAAGCGCTTCCAACCGCAGCCACGCGACGACGCGAGCTACGCGAGGTGGCAGGACGCAATCCGCCGAACGATGACTTCGGGCAGGCCGAGCTAGTCGGCGTCGTCGAGGCCCTGCTCGATGGCGTAGCGCACCAGCTGCGCCTTGTTGTTCATCTGCAGTTTGGTCAGCGTGTTCTGGACGTGGTTCTGCACGGTGCGTAGCGACAGCACGAGCTTGTCCGCGATCTGCTGGTAGGTGTATCCCTTCGCAACCAGCCGCAGGATCTCCGTCTCCCGCGGCGTCAACGCCGGGCTGCCGCTGGCACCGCCCGCCGACAGCCGCTGGTACTCCCCCAGCAACAACGCCGCGAGCCCCGGGGTGAACACCGCCTCGCCGCGCGCGGTCGCCCGCACCGCGTGGACCAGCTCCGCGGCGCTTGCGGACTTCACGAGATAGCCGGTCGCGCCGGCCTCCACCGCGCCGAGCACGTCGGGCTGCTCGCCGCTCGCCGACAGCACAAGCACTTTCGGCGGGAGCTCGAATGTCGCGAGCTTGCGGGCCACGTCGACGCCTGAGCCGTCCGGGAGCTGCAGGTCGAGCACCACGACGTCGGGCTGAGTGGCCGTCGCGACGCGCACCGCCTGTGCGACGTCGGATGCGACGCCGCAGACCGCAAGCCCAGCCGCCTCTAGGTCGCGTGCGACGGCCTCACGCCAGATCGGGTGGTCGTCGACCACCATGACCTGCAGCACGGGCTCAGCGGGGCACACGAATCTCGACCTCCGTTCCCTGGCCCGGACGCGACTCGATCGTCACGGTCCCACCGACCGATTCAATCCGCCCGATGATGCTCTGCACCACGCCGAGCCGCCCGGCGGTCTTCGCCGCGTCGAGTCTGCCTGCCGCGATTCCAGCGCCGTCGTCGCGCACGGTGACCGTGACCGCCTCGCCATCAGCCTCCGCGAAGACCCACGCGCTTGCATTCGCCCCGGCATGACGCTCGACGTTGACCAGCGCCTCCCCGACCGCCGCCACTACCGCGTCACTCGCCGCAGCAGAGAGCTCAAGCGGATCGCCGGGCAAGGCGATGCTCACCCGCGCCGAGCCGAGCGCACTCAGGCCCGGCCGAAGATCGGTGTGCGCGCCGTACGACGCCGACGGACCGGACGACACGAGCGCCCGCAGGCTCGTCTCCTGCGCAGCGGCGAGCTCCGCCAGCTCGGCCGTCTCGCCACCGATCTCCCTGCCGCGACGGGCCAGCAGCGCCAGCACCTGCAGGGTCGAGTCGTGAATCTCGCGCGCGAGCCGCTCCCGCTCCCCGACCGCGGCGATCGCCCGCGAGGCTTCGGCGACCGACGCCTCCGCGGCGAGGGCGAGGCGCACGAGGTAGCCGCCGACACCGCCCGCGAGCAGCAGCAGGATCACGCCGTTGAACGTGTGCGCGGTGATCGTCCCGCGCTCTGCGATGTCGGCGGCACTGATGGCAGCGCCGGCCAGCGCGCCGCCCCACGGCCCGGCCTCGACCGCGCACGCCAGGACGCTCGCCGCGGCCCAGGCCGCGGGCAGCGTCGGGGCGCCGGCATCAATCCGCGCGCTGGTCTGCACGGCCAGCGTCGCCAGGACCATTCCGGCGGCCACCGCAACGTCGGCGACGAGGAGCACCGGCACGCGGCGCGGGGCCTGGGCGTATCCGCCCGATGCCACGAGCGTCCACCCGGCCATCACACCCAGCAGTGCCCACCCCAGGTTGGGGCGCTGGTACTGCGAGTGGTCGGCAATCACCAGGACCGCCGCGTAGACGAGCGTCAGCAGCCGGTACGCCGCGACAGCACGGGAGAGCGCGCGCCGTACCGTCACGGGCCGGACGCTACTTAACCGATCGGCGTCGCGGGCGAGCTACGAGGCTTTGGCGTACTCGGGCGCGTCCGCGACGAGCGCCTCGTGGGCAGCGGCCCGAGCCTCGGCGATCTCTTCCTTCGCCTTGGCGGCGTAGGTGTCGACGTACTCCTGACCGGACAGCTGCATGAGCTCGTACATGATCTCGTCGGTGATCGACCGCAACACGAAGCGGTCGTCCTCCATGCCCGCGTAGCGGGAGAAGTCGAGCGGCTTGCCGATCTTGATGCCGACCCGCATGATCCGCGGGACGACCTGCCCGGGCGGCTGGATGTCGAAGGTGTTGATCATCGCGACCGGGATCACCGGAACCCCGGCCTCGAGTGCCATGCGCGCGATGCCGGTCTTCCCGCGGTACAGCCGGCCGTCCGGCGAACGGGTGCCCTCGGGGTAGATGCCGAGCAGCTCACCGCGGTTGAGGATCTCGACACCCTTGTTCAGCGCCGCCTCGCTGGCACGCCCGCCGCTGCGGTCGACCGGCACCTGGTTGATGCCCCGGAAGAAGGCGGCGGTGAGCTTGCCCTTGATGCCCTTGCCCGTGAAGTAGTCGCCCTTCGCCAGGAAGGTGACCCGGCGCTCGACCTCGAGCGGCAGGAAGAACGAGTCGGAGAAGGACAGGTGGTTGCTCGCGAGGATCGCCCCGCCCGATTGAGGAAGGTTCTCGGCGCCCTCGACCCACGGCCGGAACAGCGTCTTGAGGATCGGGCCGAGAATGATGTGCTTCAGGATCCAGTAGAACACCGCCCCAGCCCTCCCTCCGCTGTTCGCGCCTGCCGGATCAACTCTGGATGCCCTCCCTGAACAGACCCTAAGCAGGCCGACACGGGAAGAGCAATGCCGGACTTGTCCGGCTGATCTTATCGAGCGCAGAAGTTACTCGCCGGTCATGCAACGATCGAAGGGTGACCACCTCGTTTTCACCTGCGGACGCCGCCGCGTTCGCCGCCGACGGCGGCCGGGTCGGCGCCGTGCTCTGTCACGGTCTGACCGGCATGCCGGGGAGCATGCGCCCGTGGGGTGAGGCGCTCGCCCAGCAGGGGCTCACCGTGCGCGTACCGCTGCTGCCCGGACACGGCACCCGGTGGCAGGACGCGAACAAGGTGCGGTGGCAGGACTGGTACGCCACGCTCGAATCCGCCGTCGACGACGTGCGCTCCCGCTGCGACGCGACCTTCGTGATGGGCCTGTCGATGGGTGGCACGCTGACGGTCCGGCTGGCCGAGCAGCGCAGTGCGGACCTCGCGGGCGTCGTACTCGTGAACCCGTCGCTGTTCACCACGCGCAAGGACGCGAAGCTGCTGCCGCTTCTTCGACACGTCGTCCCCTCGCTGCCGCCGGTGGGCAACGACATCAAGAAGCCAGGCGTGACCGAGCCTGCCTATCCGAAGCTGCCGGTGAAGGCGGCCTACCAGCTCTCGGAGCTCTGGAAGCTCGCCAACGCCGACCTGTCGCGGCTGACCACACCCATGCTCGTCATGACCAGCCGCAACGACCACGTCGTCGAGCCGGCCAACTCCGAGCGGTTGATTGCCGGTGCCGGCGCCACGGACAAGACGCACATCTGGCTCGAGGACAGCTTCCACGTCGCGACCCTCGACAACGACTTTCCGCGCATCGTCGAGGAGTCACTCGCCTTCGTGCGCGCGCACTCGACGACGACCGCGGCACCGTGACCGACTTCGGCACCGGCCCTACCTCCGGCTCTCGCGACAACGGCCTGCGCTGCGCCGGCTACGTCGCAGTCGGCGACCTCGACCCGCGGGTTGCCGATGCGATGCTCGACACGCTGCGCACGGAGGGCATCGCGGCCTACGCCGCGCCGACACCTGCGGCGAAGGGCGCCAACCTCGAGCTGCGCCTACCGGCTCGGATGACCGACCGGCTCTACGTCGACTCGACGAAGTCCGAGCGGGCCGCGGAGCTCGTCGGGATCGAGCAGGCGGAGGCCGAACCGGCAGCTCCGGCGGCGCCGGCTCCGGGAACGGAGGTCGACGTCGACGCGGCCTGGCAGCAGCTCCTCACCTCGCTGAAGACGCCGACCACGACGGCCACCTGGCCGAATCGGGAGAACGTCTCGGAAAGCAGCCGGCCCGCCCACCTCGACGACATGCCGCTCGACGGGCCGGAGTTCGACCTCCTGAGCAACCTCGACCAGGTCAATCTTGAAGAGGAGCACTTCGTCCCGCCGCCCGCGCCGCCGCTGCCGCGGCTCCGGACCGTGACGATCGCATCCCTGCTCTCGATCGCCGCCGGGATCGCGCTGATCGTGACGAACTTCGGCGGCGGCGACTTCGTGTGGCTGGGAATTCTTGCCATCCTGGGCGGCGGATTCGCGCTGGTCTGGAACGTCAAGAGCGGCCCACCGGCCGACTCCGGTTGGGATGACGGCGCGGTCGTCTGACGGCGGCGTCTTGCCTCCTCCCGAACCGGGCTGCATAGGGTGAGCCCGTGCAGGTCAGCGAGACCGTGGAGATCACCGGTCACCTGATGGACTCGGGGGTGCTCGCCAGGGTTCTCGATGACGTTCTCGACTACGGCGGTGACTACACCGTCGACCGGATCACCCTCGGCAAGGCGCACGAGGACGAGTCACACGCCGTGATCGTCGTCGGCGCGCAGACCCCCGAGCAGCTCGACCGGATCCTGATGCGGCTGCAGGTCCACGGCGTCAACCAGGTCGACCCGGGTGAGGCCACCACCGTCGCGGCACCAGCCGACGGGGTCTTTCCCGAGGGCTTCTACTCGACCACCAACCTCGAGACGGTGGTGCGGCTGGGCGGGCAGTGGGTGCCCGTCGAGCAACCGGAGATGGACTGCGGTCTGGTCGTTGTCGGCGGGCGAGTCCGCACGGTCCCGGTGAGCGACGTGCGCGCCGGTGACGAGATCGTCTGTGGCGCAAGCGGGATCAAGGTGGTCCTGCCGCCACGGGACCACAAAGCGGTCGAAGGCCACGGTCACTTCGAGTTCATGGCATCGACCGTCTCCAGCGAGAAGCCGCAGGCGCTGCTGGTCAAGCAGATCGCGGCCCGCATGCGGGAGGTGAAGAGTGACGGCGGCCGCATTCTGTGGGTAGCGGGCCCCGCCGTCGTACACACCGGTGCCGCGACGCCGATGGTCGCCCTCGTCGAGCAGGGCTGGGTCGACGTCCTCTTCAGCGGCAACGCACTCGCCACGCACGACATCGAGTCCTCGCTGTTCGGTACCTCGCTGGGGATCGACCTCACGGCCGGGATCGGGGTCGCCCACGGGCACGAGCACCACATCCGGGCCATCAACACGATCCGCGCGGCCGGCTCGATCAAACGGGCGGTCGATGACGGCGTCCTCACCAGCGGCGTGATGCACGCCATGGTGAAGGCGGACCGCCCGTTCGTCCTGGTCGGGTCGGTACGCGACGACGGGCCGCTGCCCGACGTGCACACGGACGTGGTCGAAGGCCAGCGGGCGATGCGCGCTCAGCTGCCCGGCGTCGGCTTCGCGATCATGGTCGCGACGATGCTGCACTCGATCGCGACCGGAAACATCCTGCCGGCGTCAGTCCCGCTGATCGCGGTCGACATCAACCCGGCCACCGTCACGAAGCTGGCGGACCGCGGCAGTGCGCAGGCAGTCGGCATCGTCACCGACATCGGGCTGTTCCTCGAACAGCTTGCCCACGAGCTCGTACCGGGCTACCAGCGCGTCTGAGCCGCCGGCCGCCGTGACGGACGGCCGGGCTACTGGCGGACGACGGCGAACATCGGGGTCGCCAGGTCGGCACTGCCGGCTAGGTCGACCGGGTCGCAGGACACGACCGTCAGCGACGACGAGACGCCGATCGTGCCCGAGCCACCGACGATGACCGCGGGGATCTCGCTGTCCGGGATGTCGGGCGCGCCGCCGGTCGCCGCGACGACCACTCGCCACTTCCCGCCGCGGACCTCGAGCGTCGCAATCACGACCGCCGGGCTCGAGCCGGCAGACGAGGACGACATCGTGAACGTCTGGTCGAGCACATCCGCTCGCAACGACGTGACGACGAACATGCCACCCGGCCGGTCGGCGGTGACGACCACCATCCCCAGCTGCCGGGCGAGCTTCGCCCGCTTGGACCGCCAGCGCAGGTAGCGCGGTGCCTCGTGGAAGGCGACGACATCGACGCCGCGCGATGCGACCGCCGCGCGGACCGCGTCGGGGTCACGCGCCACCGCGCGCGCGTCGAGCGACATCACCCGCAGCTCTGACGTCACAGCAGCTGCCTCGCCAGGTCAGCGGCGCCGATCATGCCGGCGTCGGCGCCGAGCCGCGCCGGCACGATGTCGGCGAGCGGGCGGTACCCGTGCCCGGACACCACAGCCGCATAGGTCTCCCGCGCCGGGCCGAGCAAGAGGTCGCCCGCGGCCACCACTCCGCCACCGATCACGAACCGCCCGGGGTCGAGGATCGAAGTGAGGTCGGCCATGCCCTGCCCCAGCCACCGTCCGACCTCGGAGAAGCAGTCGATCGCGGCCGGATCGCCTTCCTGGGCCGCCTGGGTGATGCTCGGGCCGTCGATCGCGTCGGGATGGCCACCGGCAAGCTCGATCAGTCGTGCCGCGTCGGCCGGCCGCTCGCGCGCGATCTCACGCGCGGCTCGAACCAAAGCAGTGCCGCTGCAGTACTGCTCGAGACAGCCTCGGTTGCCGCACCCGCACAGCCGGCCACCGGGGACCACCCGGTAGTGACCGGGCTCGCCGGCTATCCCGAACCGACCGCGCCGCAGCTCCCCGTCGATGATCAGCCCGCCTCCGATCCCGGTGCCGATGGTCAGGACGATCGTGTCGGGCTCCCGCTCCCCCGCACCGAACCGGTGCTCGCCCCAGGCTGCCGCATTGGCGTCGTTCTCGATGTCAACGGGCAGATCGACGAGGCGCGACAAGTCGGCGTGCAGCGGGGTGTTGCGCCACGCGAGGTTGGGAGCGAACAGCACTGTGGTGCGAGACGCGTCGACCCAGCCGGCGGCGCCCACGCCCACGGCGACGACGTCATGCTCGGTGCGAAGCTCGATCACCATGTCAGCGACGAGCTGCATCAGCTGCGCCGAGTCGTGGCTCGGCGTCGGGCGACGCGATGTTGCGAGCAGCTGACCATCCTCATCGACCACGCCGGCGGCAACCTTGGTCCCGCCGATGTCGATGCCGATCGCAAGCGCCGTCACTCGAGATCGATCCGCTCGACCCGGGACGGTCCACCGCCGTGGTCGTGACGGTCGATGACGCTGCGCAGCGCCGCAGCCATCGAGGTGGCGGCATCCACTAGGTGCGCGTAGGTCTCCGGTTGGGTACGGCGCACCAGCGCGATCACCTGACAGAGCGGGCAGATCTGGCAGTCGGCGCCCTCACCCATCGCCGACAGCGGGCCGTCCCCGACGGCGCCCCGCGCCCACTCGCCGATCGCCTCGACGAGCCGCGCGGCCTCTTCCGCCAACGGGCCGGGCGATGACGCGCTCACGTGCGGCTCCACGCGTCGAGGTCGGCGCTGAAGCGCACCCGCAGCGCACCGTCGCGCAGCGCCGCGCCGTCGACGTGGCAGCGCCGCAGCACGCTCGGCAGCGCTAGTACCCGCCGATAACGGCCGACGGTGATCACGAGGTCGTCGCCCTTGCGGACCAGACCGACCTCGTCGCGGTCGGCGTGCGGAAGGCTGATCGACATCACGAACTCGTCGTTGCTCACCCGATCGACGGTCAGCGGGTCGAGCGTTGCGGTGACCTCCAACGGATCGGTGCCGCTGCCGTCGCCGCCGTACGTCGAGGTCGCGAAGGCACCGAGCGCATCGAGACCGATCGGCTCCGCCGCGGCGTAGGAGGCTTCCCACACCGGCACGCCCGCGAACGACGCGCGAACGTCCGCCAACCGTGCCCGCTGGCTCGCCACCCAGCCCTCGCGCCAGGGGTCGGCGTCGCCGTCGGGAAAGACGCGGTTCGCGACCACACCGTCGACCCGGTAGCCGTAGAGGGACAGCGAGGTCAGCGTCCGGCGCGCCTCGGCGACAACCATCGCCTCCGGGGTGAGCACCAGGCGCACCGACGTGGTCGCCGGGTCGATCAGCAGCTCGCGCACCTCGGTGAGCTCGTCAGTGAGGCGCTGCGCGGCGGCGAAGACGGAGTCAGGCGGGAACGGCAAGCCGGCCAGGTGCGAGAGCACCGGCCGTACCGTGCGCATGACGCGACGGTCGGTCGGATACACGCGGTGCATCCACCACCGCAGTGCTTCGGGAAGCGCGAGCAGCCGCAGCGTCTCGCCGGTCGGCGCACAGTCGACGACGACGACGTCCCAGCGACCGCTGGCGACCTGAGCGCGGAGCTCGAGCAGAGCGAGAACCTCCTCGGCCCCCGGCAGCACCGTGAGCTCCTCGGCCTCGAGCGGGTCGATGCCGCCCTGCTCGAGCACCTCACGCAGATAGTCCTGGACGGTGCGCCAGCTCGCCTCGAAGGCGCGCTGCGCATCCACCTGCTGGCCGTAGAGCCCGTCGTCGATCTCCGTCGGGTCGCCGCCCAGCGACGTGCCGAACGCGTCAGCCAGCGAGTGCGCGGGGTCGGTCGACAGCACCAGGGTCTTCTGGCCACGCGCCGCCGCGAACGCTGCCGTCGCGGCCGAGGTGGTCGTCTTGCCGACGCCTCCCTTGCCGGTGAAGAGCAGCACGCGCACCCGGCAAGGCTACTTGCGACAAAACAGGCGCGGATCAGCCCTTCTCGACGCGCTTCTTCAGGCCCTTCAGGGCGGTGTCGATGATCACCTTCTCTGCCTTGCGCTTGAACATGCCGAGCATCGGGACCTTCAGCTCCACGGTGAGCCGGTAGGTCGCCTCGGTGTCGCTGCCCTTGGGGGTGAGCGTGTAGGAACCCTGCTGCGACTTCAGCATCGCGCCACCACCTACGAGCTTCCAGTCGACACGGTCGTCGCCGGTCCACTCGTAGGCCAGCGTGTAGGTGTCCTTGATGACGCCTGCGTCGAGAACGAACGTGCCTTTCGCCGGGCGCCCGTCAGGGCCGGTCTCGTCGACGGTCGCCGACTTGATGCCGGTCGACCAGTCGGGATACGCCGCGAGGTCGGCGATCACCGCCATGATCTCGCTCGGCGATGCCGAGATGACAATGCTCGAGCTGGCCTCGTCTGCCATCGCCGCCTCCTCAGGCTCTGGCCAGGGACCTTACCCGCTCAGCCGGTTCACCAGGTCAGGGCGAAGGGCGTGCCGGTCCCGCGGAAGTGCCCCACGTTGATGCACTCGGTGCGTCCGATCCGGGTGCGGGCCGCGAGCGGCTGGTGCACGTGCCCGAACAGCGCGACGTCGGGCTGCGTGTCGCGAATGGCGTCTAGCACCGCGCTGCTGCCCCGCTCCATCCGACGGGCGACGACGTCGTACAGCAGCTCCGGTACGTCGGGGGGAATGTGGCAGCACAGCACGTCGACGGCACCAACGGCGGCGACCTTCGCCGCGTAGTCCTCGTCACTGATCTCGTACGGCGTCCGCATCGGCGTCTGCAGCCCACCACCGACGAAGCCGAACGTGCGGTCGCCCAGCGTCACCGTCTGACCGTCCAGCACCTGGATGCCCTCGTGCAGGTAGTCCGGCCACAGCGG
>DASZYY010000253.1:0-7247 GCA_035545175.1 Mycobacteriales bacterium | reverse complement strand
TCGGTGGTCCCGTCGCCGAGCGCCTGGTAGCCGACGTTGCTGACCGGCGCACCTTCAGATTCCGTGGCTGCCGGACGAACGACTTCCGTGGACGTCACGTTGTCGGAGCTGTCCTCCGCGAACGCGACGATGGTGTAGGTGAGATTCGGGTCGATGCCTTGCATCAACGAGTCAGTCACCGACTGGCCAGGCGAGTAGCCAGGCGTGGCGTAGTCGGCAAGGGCGGTGCCGTCAGCCGGGCTGGATGGCGCCACCGAGCCGACGTTGTAGCGCAGGTGGACCGCCGTCAGATCGGGATCGGCCGGCAAGGTCACGGTCCACAAGAGGTGGGTTGAGCCGACGACTGACAGCGACGGCGCGGTGAGCGCGCCGTCGGCGCGCGCCGGCGCTGCGACCGCAACCACGCACGTCGTGGTCAGGGAGGCGATCGCGGCCACGGCGAACGTCCGAATCGCGGGCAGCCTGATTCGACGGGGGTGACGCAGGAACATGAATCCATCGTGCTTTGACGGACATCTTCCCGAACATGGCGATCTGGAAGGATTTCGACTAGTCATTCCGGAGCAGTTGCCGTACCTGGAGAAGGTCGCGCTGAGACGCTCGGCAGCGAAGCTGAGACGCGGTCAGGCCGCGGCGGCCGGCTCCGGCCGGCCGATCAGGTAGCCCTGCACGTACACGTGGGGGTGCGCGGAGAGCCGCTCGAGCTGCTGTCGCGACTCGACGCCCTCGACCACGCACTCGATGTCGAGGTCGCGGGTGAGCTGCAGGCAGGCGGCGACGATGCTCTCGTCGACGTGGTCGTGGCCCAGGCCGGTGGTGAACGACCGATCGATCTTGATCCCGGTCACGGGCAACGCGGTGAGGTACCGCAGAGACGCGTAGCCGGTGCCGAAGTCGTCGATCGCGATGCCCACCCCGTCCTCGCGCAGCTGGTCGAGGTCTTGCATCGTCGCGTACGCGGCCTCGAGCAAAGCCGTCTCGGTGAGCTCGAGCACCAGCCGTGACGGCGGAAGCCCGACGTCATCGATGACCGATCGGACCCGGTCGTAGAACTCGGCGCCGCCGATCTCACGCGCGCTCAGGTTCACTGCGACGCGCGGCGCACCTTCCCAGCGCAACGCCTTCTCCGCAGCGATCCGAAGAACGGCCGGACCCAGCTCCGTGATCAAGCCGGTCGCCTCGGCGACGTCGACGACGTGCTGGGTGTCAAGGAAGTCGCCGCGCTCGTCGCGGATCCGCAGCAGCGCCTCCACGGACTCGACCCGGCGGTCGCTGAGCCGGATGATCGGCTGGAACAGCACCTCGACGCTCGACGTCGCCAGCGCGCGCCGGATCGCCTGCTCGGTCGCGGCGCGCTGCATCGCTTCGGTGTGCAATGCCGGCTCGTAGCCGGCGATGGTGTCCTTGCCGCGCTTCTTCGCGAGGTACATCGCGCTGTCCGCGTCGCGGAGCAGGCTTTGCGCATCGCTGTCCGCGCCCGCCAGCACGAGGCCGATGCTCGCGGTCACGCGATGCTCCTGCCCCTCCCACGCAACTGGCTCCGCCACGTCCTTCCGGATCCGGTCGGCGAGCTGAGAGGCGACCGCGTGGGCGTCTTCGTCCGGAAGCGCCGGCGCGATGACGACGAACTCGTCGCCGCCCATACGACCCACCGTGTCGGCGGGACGCACTGCACCGCACAGGCGCTCGGCCGTTGCCTTGAGCACGGCGTCGCCGGCCGCGTGACCGTGCGCGTCGTTGATCCGCTTGAAGCCGTCCAGGTCGATGAACAGGATCCCGACCGCACCTGACCGCGGCAGGCCGGCGATCGCCATCTCGAGCCGATCCACGATCAGGCGGCGGTTCGGCAGACCGGTAAGCGGGTCATGCAGAGCGGCATGGGCGAGCTGCTCCTCCGCCTCGACCAGCTCCGTCACGTCGCGGGCGGCGGCCACGATCGAGGTGACCTCACTATCGGCGGACCGCTCGAACGGTGTCATCGCCAGCTGCAGCCAGCGCCAGCCTCGATATGCGGTCAGGCTGCGGTACCGCAGGTGCACCGGCGTCGCGTCCGGCGCCAGCCGAATCGCTTGCTGCACTGCACGCAGCTCCTCGACGTCATCCCAGTGCGCAAGACTCTCGAGTGGCCGGTCGCCCATCTCGGCGACCTCGTCGTTCGACCAACCGAGGAGCTGCGCAAGTGGGCGCGACGTCCACGACAGACGCCCGGAGTCGACTTCGATGACCACGATCAGATCCGGCGCGGTGGCGATCACCGCGTCTTGGAACGCGACGGCGCGGCGCAGCTCCTCGCGCTGCTCGGTTTCTGTCGTGACATCGCGCGTCGCGTTCAGGACCTGGATCACCTGCCCGTCCGCGCTGCGACGGAACGGCGTGCTCCGTCGTGAGATCACCCGCCACGATCCGTCGGCATGCCGGATCCGCGCCACGCCCTCGACGAATCCGCCGTCCTCGACGTGCCTGACCGCCACCATCGAGGCTGCGAACCGCGCCGCGGACTCGGGATCCAGGATCGTCTCCAGGCCGCGAGCCTGGAACTCGCGGAGCTGCCCGATGTCGTACCCGAGCACCGCGGGCAGCGAGCGCGAGGCCCAGACCGTCTGATTCGACTCGAGGTCGAAGATCGAGATCACGTCCGGGCTCGTGCTGAGCACCGCGTCACGAAACGCGAGCGCGGCGTCGAGCTCCTGGTGCGCCTTGGTCCGGTCTGTGACATCCGTGACCTGGGCACAGAAGCCGCGCACCTGCCCGTCGGCGCCGATGTCCGGAACGTACTCGGCCTGCGTGTAGCGAGTTTCTCCGTTCGTGTCCACGAGCACTCGGTCGAAGACCTGCCGCTTCCCCTCCAGCGCACCTCGGATGTAGGGCAGGTTGCGTTCGTAGAGCTCCTCGCCGAGGAGCTCGACGATGTGGCGGCCCCGCACCTGTTCCGGCGACTTGCCGAACCACTGCAGGTACGCCGCGTTGGCGACGACATTGATCAGGTCACGGTCCCAGTAGGCGATCATCGCCGGGACGTGGTCGACCAGGGTGCGCAGCGCGCGCCACTCGGCGCCGAGATCGGCCCGTACGGCTGCCGGGTCTTGGCTTGAGCTCGCCGCGAGAGCACCCATCGACAGAACCCTCCAGCGCTTCGAGTCGACAAGCGCCGGGGGCTCGTCCGAACCCTCAGCGCCTCACTCGATCCTTACCGCCGGCGTAGTCGCGGTGGCAGGGTCTTTCGGCAGGACAAGCGCCACAAGCCGGACATCACCAGCCGGCTGGCAGCACCGGAACACCTCAGACCGCGATGAATCCGGCGCGGTAGTCCGACGTCACCCGCACCCGTCGTTGCGATGCGCGACTTGTGCCCAGATGGTCACCGACAGCGGCGCAAACGTCGTGCCGTGGAAAATGCCGGCACGCCAGTGCAAGTCGAGGCCCCGCAGGTGAAAAGTGCCTGGGCGGAGCGGCGTGATGAGGACTCCGAGTTCGGTGATGTCCGGAGCCGCCGACAGTTTCGTGCCCGCGGCCGGACGGAGCCCATCCGCCGTGCAGCGCAACGGAATGCCGACCCCGAGCACCGCGGTCCGAACGGTCGTCGTGACATAGCGAACCCGCAGACCCCTGGTGTCACCGACCGCGCTCACTCTCGTCAGGTGCGGTGAGAGTCTTAGGTGCGACGCTTCGAGCGGCAGACTGTAGACGCGAGTCACGCCGACATCGGCGTGCATGCCTTCGCCGGCGCCGCCAGGAAAATGGCGTCCCCACGGACTCACCACGGCATTGCCGATCGCGTACGACGTGCCGAGCAGGACAACCATCAGCGGAGCTACCAACAACCCCCAGCGCCGCATTCGCACATCATCCTCCGGAGTCGGCGCTGCCCAGCAATGCGCCTCGCTGCGCGGGCTCGCCGCCGAAGAGCTCCCGCAGGGCGTGGACCCGCTTGAGATAGATGTGGGCGTCACACTCCCAGGTCACGCCGATGCCGCCGTAGATCTGGATCGCCTCTCGGACATTGGACAGTGCCGCATGTTCGGCGACCACCCGCGCCGCGGCGACCTGGAAGTCGGCGTCCGCCGCGCGCTCGCAGACACTCAGCGCCGCGAACACGAGCTGCGCGTCAGCCAAGGCGGCACCGACTGCCATGTCGGCGCAGCGGTGCTTCACCGCCTGAAACGCGCCGATCGGCGACCCGAACTGCTCGCGGGTCTTCGCGTAGCCCACCGACATGTCACGCGCCGCCGCCGCGATTCCCGACAGCATGGCGCTGACCAGAACCGACCCCCGCGCACCGAGCGGCTCTCCAGGCGGCAGCGACGCGAGCGGTTCGGCGGAGATGTTCGCCGTCTCGCGGCGCAGCAGCGGGTCGAGACCCGGCTGTTCGGCGCGCCCCGAGGCCATCGCTGCCGGGATGAGGTCCACACCGTCCGGCCCGAACACGACGAGGTACGTCGCGTCGGCCGCGTCGTACAGCACTGCCGGGCCGGCAGCCGGCCGGGCGGCGAGCCCGGCTCGGGCCTCCCCCGACAGCAGAGCCGCCGCCGCATCCGGCGCGCCGCCAAGAGCCGCAAGGCGTGCCGCGAGCGTGGTCGCCAGGAACGGCCCGGGTGTGACGCGGCGGCCGAGCTCGACGAACAGCAGCGCCTCGTCGACGAGGTCGAAGCCGGTCCCGCCGCGCTCCTCGGCGAGACCTAGCCCGAACCAGCCGAGCTCGCCCGCCGACCGCCACAGCGCGTCGAGCGGCGCGGAGTCGCCGTCGAGCACCTTGCGAACGTTCGCGACCGGCATCAGGTCGTCGAGCACCTCGGCAACTGACGACACGATCGTGCGCTGGTCGTCGGAGAGCAGAAGGTCCATCGCTACGCCCTCGGCAGTCCGAGCACGCGCTCGCCGATGATGTTGCGCTGGATGTCCGAAGTCCCGCCGGCGATCGTCTCGGTGTAGGAGAAGAGGTAGTCCTCGTCCCACGTCGCGGTCGTGACGCCGGGCAGCTCGGAGCCGGGGCCCACGATCTCCAGCGCCAGGCGCATCAGGCGCTGCCGCAGCTCGGTGTAGGCCAGCTTCACCAGCGAGCCCTCGGGACCCGGCACCGCCTGGTCCGCGTTCCGCATCGCGTTGACGTAGGTCAGTGCCCGCAGCGCCGCGATCTCGGCCCGGGCGGTGGCGAGCGACTCGATGAGCTCCGGGCGGTACGCCGCGGTACCGGTCTGCTGGAGGTAAGCCGCAAGCCGCTCCGCGATGGAGGCAAGCTGGACCTGACCGTGGGTGAACGCCGTGCCTCGCTCGAAGGACAGCGTCGACATCGCCACCCGCCAGCCGTCGTTGATCGCGCCGACGACGTTGCTGATCGGGATTCGGACCTCGTCGTAGAACACCTCGCAGAAGTGACTGAGGCCGTCGAGGGTCTTGATCGGGCGGATCGTGATGCCGGGCAGCCGCATGTCGCAGATCACCCAGGTCAGGCCCTTGTGCTTCGGAACGCTCGGGTCGGTGCGGACGAGAAGCTCCTGGTACTCGGCGAGGTCGGCGAAGCTGGTCCACAGCTTCTGGCCGGTGACGACCAGGTCCTCGCCGTCGAGCACGCCGACGGTCCGCAACGACGCGAGGTCCGAGCCGGCCTGTGGCTCCGAGAATCCCTGACACCACAACGCCTCACCGCGCAGGATCTTCGGCAGGTGGAAGGCCTTCTGCTCCTCAGTGCCGTTGGCGATCAACGTCGGCCCCGCGTGGTTGATCGCCACGAACCGGCTGTCGATGTCAGGGGCGCCGATCCGCGCGCACTCCTCGAGCCAGATCAGCTGATGCAGCAACGGCAGGCCGAGCCCGTCGTACTCCTTCGGCCAGGACACGCCGGCCCAGCCGCCGGCCCACTGCCGGCGTTGCCACTCGAGATCGAACTCCCGCATCGCCTGACCGTCGTTCGGTCGCGGCTCGCGGGGGTAGTTCTCGTTCAGCCAGTCCCGCGCCGCCTGCCGGAAGGCGAGATCCGCCGGCGTAAGCGCAAGCTCCATGGAGCGGTCTTACGCCGCAGCCTTCTCGAGGATGTGCACGCCGCACGCCGACCCGAGCCCGATCACGTGGGCCAGGCCGATCTTGGCGCCCTCGATCTGACGATCCCCCGCCTCACCGCGCAGGTGATGGCAGATCTCCCAGACGTTCGCAATCCCGGTGGCGGCGATCGGGTGGCCCTTCGACTGCAGACCGCCGGAGACGTTGACCGGCGTGGAACCGGTCCGGTGCGCCGCGCCCGACTCGAAGAAGTCGACCGCGTTGCCTTCGCTGCACAGCATCAGGTTGTCGTAGTGCACGAGCTCCGCCGTCGCGAAGCAGTCGTGCAGCTCGACCAGGTCGAGGTCCTCCGGACCGACGCCCGCCTTCTCGTAGGCCTGCTTGGCCGCGTTGCGGGTCAGCGTGTTGACGTTCGGCAGGATCTGGCAGCCCTTCTCGTACGGGTCGGTGGTGAGCACCGATGCCGCGACCCGGATCGCGCGCTTGCGCTGGTCGTCCGACAGCGTCTTGAGCTTCTCGTCGCTCACGACCACCGCCGCTGCCGCGCCGTCGCAGTTGGCCGAGCACATCGGCCGCGTGTTCGGGTAGGCGATCATCATGTCGCCCATGATCTGCTCGACCGACATCGCCTTGTTGTAGGCGGCCAGTGGGTTCAGCGTCGAGTGCATGTGGTTCTTCTCGCTGATCCGCGCGAACAGCTCGAAGCTCACCCCGCCGTACTTGTGGCCGTACTCCATCCCGATCTGGGCGAAGGTGCCGGGCATGTTCTCGGTGCCGACCCGGCCGTCGAGGCCCATGATCGCGCCGACTCGGCCGGACGGCTCCCACGTGTCGCCCTGCTTCTTCGGGCCCCCGACACCGAGCAGTCCGGCGCCGGAAAGCTTCTCGACCCCGACCGCGAGACCCATCTCGACCTCGCCGGCCTTGATCGCCATGATCGCGGTGCGCAGCGCGGTCGCGCCGGTCGCGCAAGCGTTCGCGACGTTGTAGACGGGGATGCCGGTCTGGCCGATCTGCTTCTGCAGCTGCTGGCCGAGCGCACCGCCGCCCATCAGGTTGCCGGCAGCAAGCACGCCGATGTCTCGCATCGAGACACCGCCGTCCTTGAGGGCGCCCCGCGCCGCCTGTGCGGCAAGCCCGACCGAGTCGATGTCGGGGTGCTTGCCGAACTTGGTCATCGTGATCCCGAGGATCCAGACGTCTCCGCTAGCCATTGCCTTCTCCTTACGCGGGCGCGAACCCGAAGCCGATGG
>DASZYY010000252.1:0-4729 GCA_035545175.1 Mycobacteriales bacterium | reverse complement strand
GTGTTGTTGCCGTCGTCCCACTGCTCACGCTCCGCCGTGACCGGGTCCAGCCCGGTATCGATGACGTGCAGCTGGTCGATGCGCATGGCCGCGGCCGCAGCCGTGAGAAATGGTTGCGGGTCGCTGGCAACCAGCGAGCCGTCGGCACGCGAGGTGACGACGATGGCGGTCAGTGAGTGCGCGACCGCCGGGTACATGACCACCGCGTCGACGTCGACCATGGTGCAGATCGTGTCGAGGTGCATCGTCGCGCGCTCCTGCGCGATCGGCACTGCCAGGACGGAGTGCGCGAGGCCGCGGCTGAACGCCCGGCGCGCCAGCGTCTCGACGGCTTCGGGGCGAGTGCGCTGCCCGACGCCCACCGCGATCACGCCGGAACCGAGCAGCAGGACGTCGCCACCCTCGAGCCACTCGTCGGTGGGGTCGTAGAGCAGTGCGGTCCCGGCGAAGCGTGGATGGTGCCGGTAGATCGCGTTGGTGAGCCAGGACTCGCGCCGCCGCGCCTTCAGGCTCAAGCTGGTCACGGCGACTTCCTCGCCGATCCACACCGCCGAGTCGCGCGTGAACATCAGGTTCGGCAGCGGCGGTACGACGAACTCCCCGGGCTCCAGCAACCGCGCGACGAGGCCGTCGCCGGCACCGAGCTCGCCGTGCGACAGACCGGCGATCAAGGTGTCGGCCAGCTCGACGACGGACAGTCCGGCCAGGTGGGAGGCCAGCGCGCTGCGCAGCGTCGTACCGAGCCGGCGGTCGGCGAGGGTTCGTTCGAGCAGCTCGTCGCGCGCGGCTGTCACGTCCAGCGCGCCGATCAGCAGGTCGCGCATCGCGAGGACCTCGACCCCGTTGTCGAGCAGCGTCTGGGCGAACGCGTCGTGCTCCTCCTGCGCCTTCTCCACCCACGGGATCGCGTCGAAGAGCAGGTCGGCGGAGTTACGGGGCGTCAGCCGCTTGATCTCGGGGCCGGGACGATGCAGCACGACCGTCCGCAGCCGCCCGACCTCGCTGTTCGACCCGTGCGCCGTGACCGCCACGAGGTCAGCGTAGGAGCACGCAGCGGCGACTAGCGCGGGTCAGACCATGGGTGTCGCGCCGTCACCGCCTCCTTGATGAACGAGACGGCGAGCTGTTCGACGGTGTAGCTGCTGTCTGGCGGGTACTGGTTCTCGATCGCACTCGAGTGGCCGTCGCCTCGGATCCACACGGAGCGGTGCAGCACGTACAGGCTTGCGAGCCGCTGGGTGAGCACCTTCACCTGGTTTGCCGGTACGAGCGGGTCGAACCGGCTGATCGCCTGGAAGGTCGGTGGAACGTGTCGGCAGGCGATGTCGACGGGCGAGGTCATGGCGTAGCGCTTGGAGCCCATGCCCTGTGCGGCTTGCGGCGACATGCCTTCGAAATGCGTGACGGCGTACAGCCACAGCTCCGCGAACGACTTGTACTCCGTCCGCATGTCGGTCGGTCCGCTGATCGATACGACGGCGTTGACCACGGGATCGGCGCGTACGGCGTCCCGATACGCGGCGAGCAGCGCAAGCTGCCCGCCGGCCGACTCGCCCCACACCGCGACGGAACCTGCCTCGACGTCTGCCCGACTCGCGACTTCGCGGATCGCCAGGCTGATCGCGCGTGGCTCCACCACGTGCTCGTTCCGCACCTTGGTCGGGTAACCGATGACCGCGACCAGCCAGCTCTGCTGCTCGGCCAGGTCCTTCGCCCAATCCAGCTCGTAGGCGTTGGGCTGTGACCGTCCCCACGCACCACCGTGCACGAAGACCACCGCCGGGTACGGCCCCGGTCCCGCCGGCTCGAACGTCGTGATGGTGTCGGCAGGAGCGTCGGGGGCGTACCAGCCGCTCGTGGTCACGATCTGCGGCGCGGCGGAAGGCGCACTCGCGGGCTGGTCGCCGTCTGCTGCCCGAGCGGTGCCGGGGAAAGCGACGAGCAGCCCGAGCACCGTCAGCAAGGTCGCGTGGCGGGACGTTCGCGTCAGAGCGCGCCCGCGGCTTCGAGTCCGGTGAGCACTGCGACCACGGCGAACGCGGTCGCGGCGATGCGGCGGATCCAGTGCATCGGAAGGACCCGCAGCAGGGCCTTGCCGCCTGTCACCGCAATCAGCCCGGCGGTGATCAACCCCGCGGAGGACCCGGCAAACACGGCGAGCGGGTCGTCGTACTTCGCCGACAGCGACGCCGTCAGGAGCTGTGTCAGGTCGCCCCACTCGGCGAGGAACAGGATCAGGAAGCTCGTCCCGATCACCCGCCACGCACCGGCCTTCGGCGACGTACCGGCGATCTCCTGCTCGACCTCCTCTTCCTCCTTCTCCGGGTCCTCCGAGGAACGCAGCGTGAGGATCGCCCCGAGCAGGAAGATGGCGGCGCTGACCGCCTTCACCGGGGTGGCCGGAAGCGCGGCGATCGCGCTGCCCGCAGCGACGGCGATCCCTGCCTGCGCGACGAAGCCGAGCGCCACCCCGATCATGACCGGAACCGCGGGGAAGCGAGTCGCCAGGACGAGGGTTGCGACCATCGTCTTGTCGGGCAGCTCGGCCGGCAGGATCAGCGCGAAGACGGTCAAGAGCACCCCGATGCTCATCGTGGGGTCCTCACGCCGGATTGTTGACGGCGCCGCGCACCGCCGCGATCGCGGCGGCGAGCACCTCCTTCGTCGGCGCACCGAGTGATGCGGCGGCAGCCGCGATGTCGTCGAACTCCGGTGTCGCGCTCACGACCCGGCCGTCGGCGAACGCGACCTTGACCCGTACCTCGAGGCCGTCGATGTCGACGGTGATGACAGTGCGCTCGAGCGCGTGCTTGCCGACCGTGTGCCACCGCAGGCCGATCGTCGAGGTCTGCAGGAACATCGCCTGTTGGATCGCCTCGACCCCGGTGGCCGCGACAAGCGCGCTCAGGGTGTGCGCCGGGCGGCCCTTCTTCATGAGGATCGGCGTCAGCCAGGCGTCGGCGGCTCCGGCTTCGAGGAGGGCGGCAAGGACGCCGGGCCACAGCCGCGGGTCCAGATCGTCGACGTTGGTCTCGACGACCAGCCACTGTTCGTCGCCGCCGTCGGCGGCGGTCTCACCGACGACGAACCGTACGACGTTGGGCTGGTCGGGCAGGTCACGACCGCCGGCCCCGGCGCCGACTGCCCGGACCCGCATCTGCGGCATCCACCCGCTGTCGGTGGCCCACTCGGCCAGCAGCGCGATGCCGGTCGGCGTTGCCAGCTCGACCTCGCCACCACCAGCGGCGATGAGACTCGTGCCGGCGAGCAACGCGAGTGCGGCCGGGGTCGGTACCGGCACCTTCCCGTGACCCGAGTCGGCGGTGCCGCCGCCCAGCGCGATCGGCGAGACGAGGAGTCGGTCCAGACCGAGTGCGTGAATTCCGAGGCACGCGCCGAGCACGTCGACGATCGAGTCGACCGCGCCGACCTCGTGGAACTCCACCTCGTCGATCGACGTGCCGTGGACGCCCGCCTCGGCCACTGCCAGCCGATCGAAGACGGCGAGGGCTCGTGACTTCACCGGCTCGGGGACCGCCGCACCGTCCACGATCTCGCGAACCTGCTGCAGCGTTCGATGCGGCTGGTCGGCAACTGCGGTCACCGTGACCGACGTGGCGTGCAGTCCGCCTCGGTCGGTCGTCGCGATGTCCACCGTGACGCCGAGGTCGGAGAGCGACGCGACGAGGTCCGGCAGCGCGTCGAGGGCGCCGACGCTGCTGAGGGCGCCGAGCAGCATGTCGCCGCTGACTCCCGAGCTGCAGTCGACCCAGCCGATGCGCGTCATCCGCCGGCAGCCCGCCGAGCCACTCGCGCAGCGAACACCCCTGCACCGAAGCCGTTGTCGATGTTGACGACCGTGACGCCGGCGGCGCAGGAGTTGAGCATGCCGAGCAGTGCGGCGATGCCGCCGAACGATGCGCCGTACCCGACGCTGGTCGGCACCGCGACGATCGGCGTGCCGACGAGGCCGCCCACCACGCTCGGCAGCGCGCCTTCCATCCCGGCGACGACGATCAGGCAGTCCGCGGTGGCGAGTGCGGCGCGCTCGGCCAGCACGCGGTGCAGCCCGGCGACTCCGACGTCGCAGATTCGCCGTACCCCCGCGCCGAAGGCAGCGGTGACGAAGGCCGCCTCAGCGGCAACGGGCTCGTCGCTGGTCCCGGCTGAGACGACGGCGACCTCGCCGACCGGTGGCGGGAAGCTGCCGATGGCAGCGCACCGGGCGGTGTCGTCGATCGTGGCGTCGGGGAAGGCGGCGCGGACGGCGGCCGTTGCCTGCTCAGTGAGCCGGGTCGCGACCGCGGGCCGGTCGGCCGACCGCTGGCGCAACGCGCCGAGCAGAGCGACGACCTGGTCGGGAGTCTTGCCGGCGGCGTACACCACCTCGGGGTCCCCGGTACGCAGCCCCCGGTTGCTGTCGAGGCGGGCGAAGCCGAGGTCGGCGAACCCGGCGAGCGGCGCGTCGCCGAGGGTGTGGGCCGCCTCCTCGACGCTCGTGGCCCCGGCGGCGACGTCCTCCAGCAGCCGCCGCAGCTCGCCCTGGTCCATTCGGTCACGCTATTCCTTGGCGGATGGTCGACGTCGCGACGGTAGGCTCCACCTCCGTGCTCCCGCTCGATCGCCCGTTGCTCGACGAGATCACCCTGGGCGCTGCCGGTGGCGCGTTCGTCGCGCTGGTCGCGGGACTCGCCGCCAACCTCCGGATCGGCCGGCTGCGTCGCAGCCT
>DASZYY010000251.1:0-7063 GCA_035545175.1 Mycobacteriales bacterium | reverse complement strand
GCGCCGGTACCGCGTGACGAAGGCAGGTTCGCCACCACCGCGAAGAGGGCGGCCGTGCCGCACACGGCGACCAGTCGGCTGAGGCGCACACCTCACCGTGTTTGGCGCTTCCCGGAGAACGGCAGGGACTTTCGTCGAGATCGACCGGGACCTTCGGTCCTTAAGTCTGCTGCCGCTAGCCTCACCGCCGTGACCTCCGACCGCGATGACCTGCTTGCCCTGATCAAGTCCGACGCCGTCGTGCACGGCAAGGTCACCTTGTCCTCAGGCCGCGAGGCCGACTACTACGTCGACCTGCGCCGGGTCACGTTGTCCGGTCAGGCGGCGCCGCTGGTCGGCCGGGTGATGCGCGAGCTGACCCGCGACCTCGGTTACGACGCGGTCGGTGGCCTGACGCTCGGCGCGGACCCGGTCGCGACGGCGATGCTTCATGCCGCAGCCGCCGAGGGCGAGAAGCTCGACGCGTTCGTCGTACGCAAGGAAGGCAAGGCGCACGGCCTGCAGCGGCGGATCGAGGGCCCGGATGTCGCGGGGCGCCGAGTGCTGGCAGTCGAGGACACCTCGACGACGGGCGGCTCGGTGCTGACCGCCGTCGAGGCGCTGCGCGAAGCCGGCGCCGAAGTCGTCGGCGTCGCGGTCATTGTCGAGCGCGGTGCGGCGGATGCCGTCGCGGCGGCGGGTCTGGAGTACCGCACGGCGTACTCGCTGGCCGATCTCGGTCTCGAATAGACGGGATTGCCTGATGCCGCGTTATCAGTTCAAGTCCGCGCTGGTCACCGGCGCATCGAGCGGCATCGGGTGGGAGTACGCGCAGGAGCTGGCGAGACGTGGCGCAGAGCTGACCGTCGTCGCCCGCCGCACCGAGCGGCTTCACGAGCTCGCCAAAGGGATCAAGAACGTCAAGGTCAACGTCGTCACCGCTGACCTCTGCAGCGAGGAAGGCGTGGCCGCCGTCGAGCAGCGGCTCAAGGACTCACCGGTGGAGCTGCTCGTCAACAACGCCGGCGCCGACGGCGGCGGCGGAGCCTTCACGTCCCGGCCGCCGGAGCAGGAGGCGGGGATGGTCCGCCTCAACGTGCTCGCGCTCGTGCGGCTGACCCGCGCGGTGGTCGAGCCGATGGTGGCAGCCGGCAAGGGCGGCATCCTCAACGTCTCGTCGCTGGCCGGTGACCAGCCGCTTCGCGGCTTCGTGACCTACGCCGCGACCAAGGCGTTCGTCTCGAGCTTCACCGAGGGGCTGGCTGCCGAGCTCCGTGGCAGCGGCGTTCATGTGACGTTGCTGAAGCCCGGGTACGTCTACACCGAGATGAACCCTGACGGCCCGGACCCTTCGTCACTCGCCGGCCGGTTCTGGCTGACGCCGGACGCCGTCGCCAAGGCGTCCCTCGACGCGGTGGAGCGAGGACGGCTCATCTCGGTGCCGGGACTGCACTACCGAGCCGCGAGCGGTCTGGTCAACGCGCTGCCGCACCAGCTGGTACGTGCGCTGTCGTCAAGGGTCGACGCCGGCTGAGTGGTCTAGGCCGGGCCGGTGGGAGTCCGGCGGCTCTTGCGGAACTCGAGCGCGACCGGAAGCAGTGAGATCGCGACGATCACGGCAACGATCGGCAGCAGGTAGTGGTCGATGTTGCTGATGTGTGACCCGACGCCCCAGCCGGCCAGGGTGATGCCGATCGTCCAGATCACCCCGCTCACCGTCTGCCAGACCGTGAAGGTGCCCGTCGGCACCTGAAGGCTTCCGAGCAGCGGGCTCATCGCAGTGCGCACGATTGGTACGAAGCGCGACAGCACGATGGCCTTGCGTACGCCGTAGTGCTCGATGAACTCCGCGGTCTTCGCCTGAGCCGCAGCGATCCTCGGCCGGCGGTCGGTGAACCATCTCGGTCCGGCGCTGCGGCCCAGCAGGAAGCCGGTCTGCGAACCGGTTAGCGCCCCGACGACGACCGCGATCAGGACCCACCCGAGCTGGAGGTGAACCGTCGCGTTCGACGAGGTTGTCGTCAGGACGCCGGCGGTGAACAACAGCGTGTCCCCCGGCAGGAACAGCCCGATCAGCAGACCGGTTTCGGCGAAGAGGATGATCGCAATGCCCAGCGTGCCGAAGCTGCTGATCAACGAGCTCGCACTGAGCAGGTTGACCGCCAACTGCTGGTGCACCGCCAGAGGGTATCGGCCCATACTTGGGAACAGGTTCATCGAAGGATCAGGTTGAGGAGACGAGTGAGATGCCGGTAGCCAGCCCCGAGGTCTACGCCGAGATGTTCGACCGGGCGAAGGCCGGTGGGTTTGCCTACCCGGCGATCAACGTCACGTCCTCCGGCACCGTCAACGCCGCCCTTCGGGGCTTCGCCGAGGCGGAGAGCGACGGCATCCTGCAGATTTCGTGGGGCGGCGCCGAGTTCGCTTCCGGCGCCTCGGTCAAGGACATGGTCACCGGCGCGATCGCGCTCGCCGACTTCGCTCGCGAGGTCGCGAAGAACTACCCGGTGACGATCGGCTTGCACACCGACCACTGCCCGCCGGAGAAGCTCGCCGGCTTCATGCGGCCGTTGCTGGAGCGCTCGATCGAGCGGGTGAAGGGCGGCCAGGAGCCGATCTTCACCTCTCACATGTGGGACGGCTCGGGCATCGACCTCGAGGACAACCTCAAGACCGCGGACGAGCTGTTCGCGATGTCGATCGAGGCACGCACGATCCTCGAGCTCGAGATCGGCGTCGTCGGCGGTGAAGAGGACGGAATCTCGAACGAGATGAACGAGAAGCTCTACACCTCGCCCAAGGACATGGAGCGGGTCGTGGAGGTGCTGGGAGCCCCGGGCGAGCGAGGCCGCTACCTGCTGGCCGCGGTCTTCGGGAACGTGCACGGCGTGTACAAGCCGGGCGCCGTCAAGCTCCGTCCGTCGATCCTCAAGGAGGGCCAGGACCACGTCGGCGCGAAGCTCGGCGTCGACCGGCCGTTCGACCTGGTCTTCCACGGCGGCTCCGGATCGGAGCTCGAGGAGATCCACGAGACGCTGAAGTACGGCGTGGTGAAGATGAACATCGACACCGACACCCAGTACGCCTACACCCGTCCGGTGGCCGATCACATGTTCACGAACTACTCCGGCGTGCTGAAGATTGACGGCGAGGTCGGCAACAAGAAGATGTACGACCCCCGATCGTGGGGCCGGGCGGCCGAGGCGGCGATGGCGCAGCGCGTCGTACAGGGCTGTCAGGACCTGCGCAGCGCCGGGACGAAACTGACATAACGCGCGAAATCCGGCTCTCACCCGTATCGTGGGAGGACTGAAAACTCACTTGATGGGGGAGAGCCGGAGCATGGCGCGCTGGCTTCGAGCCGCGGCAGTGGCCGGCTGTACGGCACTGCTGTGCAGTTCCGGGCTGCTCGCTGCGCCGGCGTACGCCGACGACTCCTCGTCGAGCTCCTTCACCGTCGACCCGCCGTACGGTCAGGTCGGCCAGACCGTGACGCTGACCGCCGCGGGCACGACGACCTTCCCGACTGACGGCTCGGCATCCGTGACGTTCAACCAGGACGTCGCGGCGACGAGCGTCGACTCGGTCTCGCCGACCCAGCTCTCGGTCGTGGTTCCCAGCGGCGCGACGACCGGTCCGGTCGATGTCGTTGCCTCGGACACGACCTACGCCGGTCCGACCTTCACCCTCCAGCAGCCCACGACGTGGACGGCGTCGCTCACCCCCGCGGTCATCACCTACGGCCACCAGGCGATGGTGAGCGCCGCGCTGTCGACGGCGGGTGCCGTGAGCGGCCCGGTTGCCGGCGCATCGGCGACGCTGCAGCACCGTGCGTCGAGCACCGGTGCGTGGCACACCGCGCCGCACACCTCGGCGAAGCAGACCGGCACGAACGGCCGGGTTCGCTGGACGATCCAGCCTTCTCGCAACGGGCAGTACCGCGTGCAGTTCGCACCCACTCCGGCGTACGGCGCCTCGACCAGCACCCCGCTGGCCATGGCGGTGCGGCCGCATCTGACGGTCCGCAAGATCAAGACCGCCCCAGCCGGGACGCCGACCCGCATCGTCGGTCACATCCAGCCCCGCAACGTCGGTCCGGTCTATCTCGACAAGCGCCGCGGCGGCTCGTGGCACGGGATCAAGAAGACGACGCCCAGCCACGGTCGGTTCAGCTTCACCGTCTCGCCCGAGGCGTACTCGGTGATCCACTACCGAATCGCCCGGCCGGCTGACGCGATCCACGCGGTGGGGACCAGCCGGACTCTCAACATCGAGGTCGTCAACCGGGTCCTCCGCTACGGCGCCAGCGGCCCGGACGTGCGAATCCTGCAGTCGCGACTTCGCGCGCTTCACTACGACGTCGGCTCGAGGTCGTCGTTCTACGGCTGGGACATGGTGCACGCCGTCACGGCGTTCCAGAAGGTGCAGGGTCTGCACCGCGACGGGATCGCCGAGACCGACGTGTGGAAGGCGCTCGCCCATCCGAAGTCGGTCCACCTGCGTCACCCGAACAGTGGCAGCACCGAGGTCGAGGTCAACCTCACCAAGCAGGTCCTGACGATCGCCAAGCACGGCAAGGTGTGGCGGATCATCGACACCTCCACCGGGGGTGGCTACAGCTACACCGGGTCCAACGGCCAGCCCGCGGTGGCGATCACGCCGACCGGCCACTACACGGTTCGGTACAAGGAGACCGGGTGGCGCAAGTCCAAGCTCGGCGAGCTGTACTACCCGTCGTACTTCACGACGACCGGGTTCGCGATCCACGGCGAGGGCGACACGAACGCCGGCAGCGAGGTTCCGCCCTACCCCGCGAGCCACGGTTGCGTGCGGATCAGCAACAGCGCGGTACTCCGCTACTACTACAAGGTCCTCACCGTGGGTACGCCGGTGTGGATCTACCGCTGAGCGCATGACGCACTCGCACAACCTGCTCGGCGAACCGCCCGCGACACTGCTGCCCGACAACCCCGCGCCCCGCGACTCGCTCGACCGCGGCGACGATCCGGCTGAGGTCGCCGCCGCCTTCCCCACCTACTCCGGGGCGTGGGCGGCCCTCGCCGACCGTGCCTTCGCCGCCGGCTCGGTCATCGAGTCCTACGCCTACGCCCGGGTGGGCTACCACCGCGGGCTCGACTCGCTGCGTCGAGCCGGATGGAAGGGCCACGGCCCGGTTCCCTGGTCGCACGAGCCGAACCAAGGCTTCCTGCGTTGCCTGCACGCGCTCGGACGAGCAGCGGCAGCGATCGGCGAGTCCGACGAAGCTGCGCGCTGTAAGCAGTTCCTCGACGACAGCGACCCGACGGCGGCCGACATCCTCGGCTGACGGATCGGCGGCGCGCCGGCAGATTTCCGGTAGCCTTTTTTCGCAAGAGGCTCCGGTCACTTGCGACCGGGGCCTTTCCCTCTTTCCAGGCCCCGGACCGGCACCTGAAGGGACGGACTCGATGCCGGCGATTGCGCTGCTCGGCGCCCAGTGGGGCGACGAGGGCAAGGGCAAGGCCACCGACCTGCTCGGCGAGCAGGTCGACTTCGTCGTCAAGTTCAACGGCGGCAACAACGCCGGCCACACCATCGTGGTCGAGGGCGAGACCTACGCACTGCACCTGTTGCCGGCCGGGGTGCTGACGCCCGGCGTCACGCCGGTGATCGGAAACGGCGTCGTCGTCGACCTCGGGGTGCTGTTCGGCGAGATCGACGCGATCAGCGCGCGCGGGGTCGACTGCTCGAAGCTCGTCGTCTCCGCCAACGCGCACGTCATCACGCCGTACCACGTCCTCATGGACAAGGTCGCCGAGCGGTTCCTCGGTAACTCCAAGATCGGCACGACGGGGCGGGGCATCGGTCCGGCGTACGCCGACAAGATGTCTCGCGTCGGGGTGCGGATCCAGGATCTGCTCGACGAGAAGATCCTCCGGCAGAAGGTCGAGGGCGCACTCGCCGGCAAGAACCAGGTCCTCGTGAAGGTCTACAACCGCAAAGCCGTCTCGATCGACGAGGTCGTCGATGAGCTGCTCGGTTACGTCGAGCGGCTGCGACCGATGGTGGCCGACACCTCGCTGTTGCTGGCGAAGGCGCTCGACGAAGGCAAGGTCGTGCTGCTCGAAGCCGGGCAGGCCACGATGCTCGATGTCGACCACGGCACGTATCCGTTCGTCACGTCGTCGAGCGCGACCGCCGGTGGCGCGTGCACCGGATCAGGCATCCCACCGACGCGCATCGATCGCGTCGCGGCCGTGGTGAAGGCGTACGCCACCCGCGTCGGCTCCGGGCCGATGCCGACCGAGCTGCTGGACGAGGACGGCGAGAAGCTGCGCACGATCGGCGGCGAGTTCGGCGTCACGACCGGTCGGCCGCGCCGCTGTGGTTGGTACGACGCGGTCGTTGCGCGGTATGCGGCGCGCATCAACGGCGTGACGGACTTCGTCCTCACCAAGCTCGACGTCCTCACCGGGTGGGAGCAGATCCCGGTCTGCACCGGCTACCGGATCGGGGACCGAGTCGTCGACGAGATGCCGATGACGCAGACGGAGTACCACCACGCCGAACCGGTCTACGAGATGTTCCCGGGCTGGACCGAGGACATCACCGGTGCCCGCTCGCTCGACGATCTGCCGAAGCAGGCCCAGGCCTACGTCGAGGCACTCGAGGCGATGTCGGGAGCGCGGATCTCGGTGGTCGGCGTCGGCCCGGGACGCGAGCAGACGATCGTCCTCCGGCCGCTCATCTAGCGACCCGCGTTGGCGACAGCCCCGGACGGTCGTCCGCTGGTCGGGCGAACGGTACGTCTCGATCCGGCCGCCGGTCATGACGCCGAGGTGCTGTTCGACGTGCTCGACGACGATCGCGTCTGGGAGATGGGTTACGCGGCATCCTCGCCTCGGCCGCGGTCGGCCGAGGACTGGCGGCAGAAGATCGAGCAGGCCGTCAACGACAACCGCGTGATGTACGTCGTGCGGCGGATCGCCGGTGACAACGCGAACGGTGGACCGATCGTCGGCACGACCAGCCTCGGTGACATCGATGTGGCGAACGAGCGGGCGCACCTCGGCTGGACGGCGTACTCGCCGCAGGTGTGGGGAAC
>DASZYY010000250.1:0-7175 GCA_035545175.1 Mycobacteriales bacterium | reverse complement strand
CCGGAGATCTGGCGCTCCCCCGCGTCGCCGCGCAGCTGGGTCACCGCCTCGTAGACGAAGCCGAACCCATGGGTACGGCCGGCTGACAGCTGACCGCCGTGCGGGTTGACCGGGAGATCGCCGTCGAGCGCGATCCGCTTGCCGCCCTCGAGGAAGTCCTTGGCCTCGCCGAGCCCGCAGAAGCCGAGACCCTCAAGCCAGGCGATGGTGTTGAAGCTGAAACCGTCGTACAGCAGCGCCACGTCGACGTCCTCGCGCTTCACCGACGCCCGGCTCCACAGGTGCGCAGCCGGGCCCCACGCGTTGGGCAGGTGGGTCATCGTGCCCTGGTCCCAGGACTGCCGCTCGGTGATCTGCGTGCCGGCCGCGTCACAGAAGATCGGCGTCTGCTTCAGGTCTTTCGCGGTGTCGCGGGCCGAGACGATGATCGCGATCGAGCCGTCGCATGGCACGTCGCAGTCGAACAGGCCGAGCGGCGTGGAGATCATCCGTGCCGACATGTAGTCGTCCATCGTCATCGGGTCGCGATAGACGGCGACCGGGTTCAGGCCCGCGTTGCGCCGGTTGTTGATGGCGATCCGGCCGAGCATCTCGCGGTCGGCGCCGAACTTCGCGAAGTACTGCGACGCCTGCATCGCGATCCAGTTGCCCGCGCTCGATGCGCCGTACGGGATCCGCCACTGGAAGTCCCCGCCGACCGAACCGCCCTTCGGCAGCGGCAGCCCGCCGGTGCGCAGCAGCTCGGTGTTCGTCGCCTCCCAGACTGTGCGGAAGCACAGCACGTGCTTGCAGAGGCCGTTCGCGACGGCCAGCATCGCGTTGACGATCGCACCGGTCTGCGCCGACTGCTCCAGACCACCGTTGTGCCACGTCGGATGGATGCCGAGCGCTTCCTCGACCACCGGTACGCCGCCCTCGCTGATCCCGCCGCCGCCCGGCATCCCACCCGGCCAGGTGGCCAGGCCGTCGATGTCGGAGAACGACAGACCGGCATCGGCGATCGCGGCCTTGCACGCTTCGACGGTGAGGCTGACCGGCGGGCGCATGAGCCGCCGGCCGACTTGCGACATCCCGATGCCGGTGATCGCGACCTTGTGCTCGTAGCGCTCGCTCGACACCGGCGGGCGCGTGACGACAACCGGCGGCGGCACGAGATCCGCGACCGGCGCGTCCGGCTCGTCGATCGGCTCGAACAGCGGGAACCAGATGCCCTCCTGCTCGAGGAAGCGCACCTTCACCCGCATGCCGACCCGCAGGTCTTCCTCAGCGACGCCGACCAGGTTCGTCGTGAAGCGGACGTGCGGCGCCTCGTCGACGATCACCACCGCGATCGGGTACGGGGGTGCGAAGTTCGGCATGAACATCTGGTGGTTCATGGTCACGCCGACGACCGTCGCCTTGCCGCTGACCGCGGTCCACGTCAACGAATCGCCGTGGCAGCTCGGGCAGATCACCTGGGACGGGTGCAGCAGCGTGCCGTCGTTGTCGCACTTCGGCAACCGCAGCTCGCCGACCTCGCCGCCGGTCCAGTACGGCTTGTTCCAGGGCGAGACCTCAGGCCGAGGCCGCTTGGCCTCGAGAACCGTCTCCGTCATCAGTTGGCGGGGACGGCGTACGACTTGGTCTCGAGGTACTGCTGGAAGCCCTCTTCACCGTTCTGCCGGCCGATCCCGCTGCTCTTGAAGCCACCGAAGGGCGTGTCCGCGCCGTACCAGATGCCGCCGTTGATCGTGACGGTGCCGGTGCGGATCCGCTTGGCGACGTTGATCGCGCGGCCCTCGTCGGCGGAGGTGACCATGCCGGACAGGCCGTACTGGCTGTCGTTGGCGATCCGGACGGCGTCGTCGTCGTCCTCGAACGGGATGACGACCAGGACCGGGCCGAAGATCTCCTGCTGCGCGATCGTCATCGAGTTGTCGACGTCGGCGAACACCGTCGGCTCGACGAACCAGCCCTTCGGCAGGTGCGCGGGCTTGCCGCCGCCGAGGACGAGGCGAGCGCCTTCCTTCACGCCGGTCTCGATCAGCCCGAGGACGCGCTCCCGCTGCTTCTCGCTGATCTGCGGACCCATGAAGTTGTTGGCGTCGGTCGGGTCGCCGTAGCCGATCGTCTTGAAGCTCTCCTCGACCAGCGCGAGACCCTCTTCGTAGCGGGAGCGCGGCAGCAGCATGCGGGTCGGCATCGCACAGCCCTGACCGGCGTGGGTGCAGACGGTGAGCGAGGCCATCGCGAGGTTCGCCGCGAAGTCAGCGTCGTCGAGCATGATGTTGGCGCTCTTGCCGCCGAGCTCCAGGAAGAGCCGCTTCATCGTCGCGGCACCCTTCTCCATGATCCGCTTGCCGGTCGCGGTCGAGCCGGTGAAGGAGATCAGGTCGACCCGGGGGTCGGTCACCAGCTGCTCGCCGAGCAGGTGGTCGCTCGACGTCACGACGTTGACGACACCGGCCGGGATGTCGGTCTTCTCGGCGATGACGCGACCCCACCGGGTGCCGCTCCACGGGGTGTCGGGCGCGGGCTTCAGGACGACCGTGTTGCCGGTCGCGAGCGCCTGGCCGATCTTGTTGATCGTGATCTCGAACGGGAAGTTCCACGGTGTGATCGCGCCGACGACGCCGACCGGCTCCTTGGACACCCAGCGACGCGACTTCGACCCGAAGACCTCGGCCACGCCGAGGTCGCGCTCCCACTCGAAGGTCTCCGCACGGTTGGCCGGCCACAGCAGACCGTCCTGCAGCGGCGCGTCGAGCTGCGGACCGTAGGTGATCAGCAGCGGCGTGCCGACCTCGGCGATCAGCTCCTGCCGGATGTCCTCCTGCTCGGCAACGAGCGCCTCGTGGAGCTGGCGCAGGCACTTCGCGCGAAACGCATGGTCCGTGGCCCAGCTGGACTCGTCGAAGGTACGACGCGCGGCGGCGATCGCCGCGTCCATGTCCTCCGCGGTGCCGTCGGCGACGACGCCGAGGATCTCCTCGGTCGCCGGGTTGATGTTGTCGAACGTGGCGCCGTTCGATGCCTCGCGCAGCTCGCCGTCGATGTAGAGCCGGCGCTCGCCGATCTGATCTGCCATTTGATTGATCACCTTTACGGGGACAGGACCTTCACAGGGACGTTGTGCCAACCGGAAACGTTCGTCATTGCAACCCGCGCAAGACCTGCGCGGTCCACCTCGTAGTTCGGCATGAAGTCGAGCAGCATGTCGAGCGCGATTCTGCTTTCCATGCGGGCGAGCGCGGCACCGAGGCAACTGTGAATGCCGTAGCCGAAGCCGACGTTGACCGCCTGACCGGCCGGCCGGTCGATGTCGAACTTGTCGGGCTCCGGGAAGGCGCGCTCGTCTCGGTTCGCCGCGCCCGGCACGATCATCACTGCCTTGTCCTTGGGGATCGTCACCCCGTGCAGCGTGATCTCCCGCTCGGTCCACCGCACCATGTACTGCGCGGGCGCCTCGTAACGAAGCAGCTCCTCGACCGTCTGCGGGATGAGCGAGCGATCCGCCTTGAGCCGCTCCCACACCTCCGGGTGGTCGGCGAGGACGACCGCTGCGTTGCCGATCAGCTTGGTGACCGTCTCCGCACCCGCGCCACCGAGCAAGCTGCAGAAGCCGGCGATCTCAGCGTCGTCGAGCGCCATCTCGCTGCCGTCGTCGCGCTGCACGGTCGCCGCGATCAGCGCGCTGATCATGTCGTCCTGCGGCTCGAGGCGCCGCTGCTGGATCAGCTCGAAATACAGCATGCCCGAGGCGATCTGCGCCTCCATGCCCTCCGGCGACATGTCGAGCTGGCCGGGCTCGCGCTCGAGGCTCTTGTCGATCCAGTGCCGGATCTGCTGGCGATGCTCGGCAGGCACGCCCAGCATCGTCGTGATGATCTCGACCGGGAACAGCGCGGAGAAGTCCTGCACGACGTCGAAGCCGGCCGGATCGCAGCTCGACAGGAAGCGCGCGATCGTCTCCGCCACCATCGGCTCGAGCTTCGCGACCGCCTTCGGCGTGAAGACCCGGTTGACCAGGCTGCGCATCGTGCGGTGCTCGGGCGGGTCCATGAGGATCACCAGCGGGACCGGTGACGTCTCACCCGACAGCACCATGCCGAGGTCGATGCCCCGCGCCGAGGAGAACGTCTCGGTGTCGCGGTACGCCGCGAGGACGTCCTCGTGCCGCGTGATCGCGTAGAAGTCGTACTTGGCGTTGTAGTAGACCGGCGCCTCGTCACGCATCCGCCGATAGGTCTGCCACGGCGCGTTGTAGAAGTCGTCGGAGAACGGGTCGAACTCGACCGGGCCCGAGGCGTGCGGCGCAGCGGTCTGGGTCACAGAATCGCGCCCGCTTCCTTGTACTTCTCGATCTGCTCCCACTCCACGCCGGCATCGAGGAGGATCTCCTCGGTGTGCTGGCCGTGCTCGGGGCATCCCGGCGGCACGACCTGGATGCCGTCGAACTGCACGGGGTTCACTGGCATCGCGAACTTCGCGCCCTGCATCGAGGTGATCTGCGGGATGTAGCCGTTGGCGATGACGTCGGGGTCGTCGTGCAGCTCGTATGCCGACTGCACCGGGCCCCACGCGCCGGTCAGCGGCTCGAGGACGGTCTTCCACTCCTCGAGCGTCTTGCCGGCGAACTCCTCGTCGAGGGTCTTGATCAGCTCGGCACGATTGTTGAACCGGTCCATGGGCTCTGCCCAGCGCGGGTCGGTGATGATGTCCGGCCGGCCGATGACGTTGCAGAACTCGGCGAAGAACCGGTCGCCCTGCAGCATCATCAGGGTGATGAAGCGGCCGTCCTTCGTCTTGTAGTTACCGACGAGGGCGTTCGGCGCGTTGCTGCGGTCGAACTTCGGGATCGGGTCCTTGTCGTAGAGCTTCGAGCTCGTGACGTCGGGGCTGAGGTTCCATGCAGCGAGACCGAGCAGCGACACGTCCACGACCGACGGCTCGCCCGTGCGCAGCTTCTTGAACAGCGCCGCCACGATGCCGCCGGCGATCGTCATGCCACCCATCACGTCACCGAACGCCGGCCGCGCGGCGACGATGGACTCCGCGTTGGGAACGCTCAGCGTCAGCTGGTGGCCGACGCCGCCGCGCGACCAGTACGAGACGCCGTCGTACCCGGGCTTGTCGGCGCCGGGGCCGTTCGGGCCATACGCCGAGCCACGCACGTAGATGACGTTGGGGTTGATCTTGCGGATGTCCTCGAGGTCGAGGCCGAGCTTCTTGCGCACCGAGGGCAGGTAGTTCGTGACGAAGACGTCGGCGGTCTCGACGAGCTTGTAGAGGACTTCCTTGCCGCCGTCGGTGGTGAGGTCGATGCCGATCGACTTCTTGCCGCGGTTCGGCATCTCGATCATGTAGTTGACGCCGCCCTTGCCGGCCGGCACCAAGCCCATCGTGATCAGACCGCGCTGCGGGTCGCCGCCGTCCTTCGGCTCGACCTTGATGACGTCGGCACCCCACTCGGCGAGCACCGCCCCGGCAGCCGGGACGAATGTCCAAGCCGCGACCTCGACAACCTTGACCCCGGCCAGGACGTCGTTCAGCAACGTGGTGCTCCCCTAGTGAGAAAAGTGGTGCGAGGCTCAGACGGTGGCGGGCACCTTGAGCTTGAAGAGGTCGATCATGTTGCCGCCCATGATCTGGGCGATCTCGTCCTGCGACAGACCCTCGAGGTCATCGACGTAGCTGATCGGGTCCGACAGACCCTCGGGGTGCGGCCAATCCGAGCCGAACACCACGCGGTCCGCGCCGACGAGCTTCACGATGTCGACGAAGTTGTCCTCCCAGAACGGGGAGATGTAGATGCAGCGCTTGAACGCCGCGACCGGGTCCTCGAGGAACTCCTGCGGCATCTTCTTGTAGACGCTGGTGAGGTTGTCGAACAGGCCCGGCACCCAGGAGGCGCCGTTCTCGATCGACAGGATGCGAAGCTCCGGGTTGCGCGACAGCGCGCCGTGGCAGACGAGCGCGGTCATCGCGTCCTCGATCGGCCGGTGGCCGGTGAGCGCCATGCGGAACGCGGTCGGGCGGAACGGCAGGAACTCCTTCGCCGGCTCCCACGCGTTGGTGAAGTCGGCATAGCCGGAGTCCGACGCGTGCATCGACACCGGGATGCCGAGCTTGATGCACTCCTGCCAGAACGGGTCGAACTCCGGAAGGCCGAACGACCGCGAACCGCGGTAGCCGGGGACGGCGGCCGGCCGGACGAGCACGGTCTTCGCGCCTCGCTCGACCACCCAGTTGAGCTCCTCGATCGCGCGGTCGACGTTCGGCAGCGTCACGACCGGGGTGGAGAAGATGCGGCCCTGGTAGTCGAACTGCCACTGCTCGTACATCCACTCGTTGAGCGCGTGGATGACGTCGTGGATCAGGTCCGGGTCGTCCTTCATCCGCTCCTCGACCAGGCTGGCGAGGGTCGGGAACATCAGGCAGTAGTCGAGGCCGAGGTCGTCCATCACCTCGAGGCGGGCGGCCGGCTCGCGGAAGGCTGGGATCGCCTTCATCGGCTCGCCCATGACCTCGCGGAAGCTCTTTCCCTCCGGGTTGCCGACGCGGAAGTACTCCTCCTGCGCGCCCGGCCGAGCGACGACGTCGAACGTCGGGTTCGGGATGTAGTCGCTGATCACGCCGCGGACGACGATCTTCGTCCGGCCCTTGACCTCGACGTAGTCGATCGCGTTCTTCGCGTGGTCCGGGAGGAACTTGGTCAGCGCCTCGCGGGGCTCGTACAGGTGGTTGTCAGCGTCGAAGACCGGAAACGGCAGCTCGCGGGACGGCACGGCGACTCTCCCTCAAATGCGGGGCTCTAAGAACAGGCAAGAGTGGCTATTGCCAACTATGAGAAGGACGTTACCACCCACCCGGGCACCTTGCTACCGCTGCTCGGCGACCTTGCTACGGTTGCCGCCCGTGGCCTTCGACCTAGCGAATCTGATCGACCGGATGAACCTTCGCGAAGCGGGCGAGAACCGCTTCGAGGGCGACAACCTGGACCTCGACTACCGGCGCGTCTTCGGCGGGCAGATCCTCGCCCAGACGATCGAGGCGCTGCGCCAGAGGTCGGACGGGAAGTCCCTCAAGTCACTCTGGCAACAGTTCCCGCGGGAAGGCGACGTCGCGCTTCCCATGACGTACGACGTCACCGTCCACCAGTCGGGCCGGACCTTCGCAACCCTCGGCGTACAGGC
>DASZYY010000249.1:0-7149 GCA_035545175.1 Mycobacteriales bacterium | reverse complement strand
CCGCCCTTGTTGTGATAGCCGCGCGTCACATGCAGTCGAGTGACCTTGCGTGAGTAGGGCGACGGGATGCAGTCGACATAGCCGTGATTGCCCGACAGCCAGCAAGGGTCATAGGTGAAGTGCGACACGCACTTGTAGGCGTTGCCGGTCACCACTGAGTGCGGCGCGCACTTGGCGCCCGGGATGTGCTTCACCACGCGGTAACCGGGCTGCAGGTGACCACTGCCATCCACCGGCGCCGTCATCACGACCTGGGTCTGCGACGGGCCGGCGGGCGCCGATGCGGGAACGGCGAGCGTGGCGAACGCCGAGACAAGCATCACGAGCGCGGTCCGCATCACGCGGCCAAGGCTCTCAGATCTAGCTGCGACGACGCGACGCGGCGCGCAACGCCTCCACCTGCGCCTGCAATGCGGCGACCTCGGCCTGCAGCTCGAGGACTCTTCGCACCCCGGGAAGCGTCAGGCCTTCGCCGATGAGGCCACGGATCTCGGTGACCCGGTCGACGTCGACCATCGAATAGCGACGCTGGAAGCCATCGGAGCGAGCCGGCGAGACCAGGTCCTGCTGGTCGAGTCGGCGCAAGAACGCCTGCTGCACGTCCAGCATCTCTGCGACCTGGCCGACGGTGAACAGCGGCCGTTCCCGGTCGTCGTACGGCCGCTGCTCACCCGTGGCCATGGCTCAGCTCGCGATCTGCGCTGTGGTGTTCGTGCCGTTGACGGCGATCACGCGCGGCTTCGCGCGCTCGGCAAGCGGCAGCCGGACGGTCAGGACGCCGTCGACGTACTCGGCAGCGACCGCCTCCGCGTCTACCCACTCGGGTACGCGGACCCGGCGGCTGATCTCACCGTCGAAGCGCTCCTGGACGAGTACCTGGTCGCCTTCGCTCCAGGTGGTCCGGCGCTGCGCGCTGATCGTCAGCGTGCGGTTCTCCAGGGTGATCTTGACCTCCTCGGCCTTCACACCAGGCAGGTCCATGCGGACCACGAGGTCGTCGCCACTTCGAACGATGTCCATCGGCATGCCGACGCCGTCGGCGGTGCCAAGGGTCCGCTGAGCCAGTCGGTCGAACTCGGCGAGGAAGGGGTCAAAGCGTTCCAGCAACATCTGCACACCTCCAAGACTCCGGGCGCGCCCGGCGCGGGCGACGCCGCACCTACTCGACACCCGCAATGTACATAAGTTGCAAGCCAAGTTGCAAGTTTTTTATTCCCGGGCGAGGACTTCTTGAACGTAGGGCTGCGCGGCTTCGCGCCAGGCCGGCGCCAGGTCGAGCCGGAGCCGGCGGTCGAGGACGTCCTCGGCCGTCACCGCCCCCTCCGCCCGGACCGCCCACGCGACCTCGCTGCGCAGCGCCGGCACGCCGGTAGCGATCGGCTCGGCCGGACCCGCGACCGCAACCTCGGCCGCCTCGGCGCCGAACCGTCGCGACAGTCTCGGCGCTCCGACGCCTGGCCTGCTCGTCGCGCCGACGAGCGGCAGCGCCTGGGTGCGGCAGGCGGCATCGCTGCCCAGCAGCTTGACCGCGCGGTCGACCGCGTCCTGTGCCATGCGTCGGTACGTCGTGAGCTTGCCGCCGACGATGACCAGCACTCCGTCGCGGTCGAGCAAGGCGTGACGGCGCGAGATGTCCGCGGACGCGTCGCCGTCACCGCCCCCCAACAACGGACGCAGCCCGGCGTAGCGGCCGATCACATCATCGCTGGCGACTGGGCGGTCGAGCCCGGTCGACAACGTCTCGAGCAAGAACCTCTCGTCTTCGGCCGTCACCGTCGGCTCGTCCTCGATGGTGTCGACCGCGTCGTCGGTGAGACCGACCAGCACCGTCCCGTCCGGACGCGGGCACCCGAACACGAAGCGGTTGATACTGCCGGGCAGCAGGACGTTGAAGGCGGCAGTCGGGTTGCCGAGCGCCTCGCCCGGCAGCACGAGGTGGGCGCCCTTGCTCGGCCGTAACGGCACGTCGTCGACCAGCCCGCCGGACCAGACGCCCGCCGCAACGATCACCGAGCGGGCCCGGACCGCAACGGTCGCGCCGGTCAGCTCGTCTCGGATCGTCGCGCCATCGCGCGCCACATCGACGGCGCTGCAGTGCGTGACGATTCGGGCGCCGAAGCCGGCGGCGGTTCGCGCGATCGCGACCACGAGGCGCGCATCGTCCTCCAACGCGCCGTCGACGTGCACGTAAGAGCCGCGCACCTTGCCGATGGCCGGCACCATGCGCTTGGTCTCGGCCTCGCCGATCCAGGTCGTCCGCGGCATCCACGCAGGGGTGCGCGAGGCTGCGCGCAGCCCATCGGCGATTCCGAACAGGAAGCGTGAGACGGCGCGACCGCCACGGGGGTACGACGGATAGAACGGCATCAGGAACGACACCGGCTGGATCAGGTGCGGCGCGATCGCGGTGGCGAGCCGGTTGCGTTCGACCGCCGACTCCCACGCCACACCGATCTGACCCGCCGCGATGTAGCGCAGACCGCCGTGGGCGAGCTTGCTCGACCACCGGCTCGTTCCTGCGGCCAGGTCGCGCCGTTCGACCAGCGCGACCGACAGCCCTCGGCTCGCCGCGTCGAGCGCGACCCCGGCGCCCGTGACACCGCCGCCGACCACGAGTACGTCGACCGGCTCCCGCTCGAGCGCCTCGAGATCGCGCTGCCGGCGCTCTGCGGTGAGGTAGGTGTCGGATGGCGCCGGCGTCATGGCTTCAGCCATCCCTCGAGGCCGCGAGCCATCTCCTCGAGGACGGCGTCGCGCCCGATCCCCTCGAGCAGCCGCGCCGACACGACGTACGGCACCACCGCCATCAGCACGGCGGTCGCCATCACCTCCGGGTTCCCGCCACGGATGGAGCCGTCGGCCTGGCCCTCGGCGATGACCCGCTCCACGTGAGCGATCGCGAGCCGTTGCGTCGAGCCGATGCGTTCGGTCAGGTACGGCAGCAGCAGATCGGGATCGACATCGATCACCCGCCGGAACAGTGGCTCGTCGGGGAGCCGGCGTGCCACGTCCGCCGTCATCGCGACCAGCCTTCCGCGCGCGGATCGTTTGCGGGACGCGGTCGCCTCGGCGTCCATCAGCAGCGCGGCGAAGTCGTTGGTCATCACCGACAGGATCAGCGCTTCGACGTCCGGCACCATCCGGTAGAGCGTCATCCGGCTGACGCCCGCCCGGCGGGCGACATCGGTCAGCGTCGTACGCCGGACACCCACGGCCAGGACGGACTCGCGAACCGCCTCTGCCACCCCGGCCGGCAGCACGGCAGGCACCCCGCGGCGCGGCGAGTCACTCGAGGGGTTGTGACGTTGGTTCGTCATCTGTCACACTGTAACACTTCCTCGGGCTGACAGAACCGGCGCGAAAGCGACAAGGTGAGGACATGGACAACGACGCGACCTGGACCTCGTGGGGCGCCACGCGGCCCGAGCTGAACCGCACGGCGCGCGGTCTGCTGGGCGAGGCGCTCGGCGACCTCACCCCGCAGCAGGCGACGGCGATCGAGGACGCGAAGCTCGCTCCCACTCGTCTGAGCGCCGACGCGCGTGAGGCACTGGTCGCCGCCGTCGGTGAGCCGTCGGTCCGCGACGACCAGATCAGCCGGGCCGAGCACGCCGGCGGCCAGTCCTACGCCGACATCATCCGCCGCCGTCACGGCGATACCTCGGAGGCGCCGGACGCGGTCGTCGTACCCGGCTCCGCGCAAGAGGTGGCCGAGGTGCTGCGGGTCTGCAGCGACCATCGGATCGCGGTCGTCCCGTGGGGTGGCGGCACCAGCGTCGTCGGCGGCTTGACGCCGCTCACCGGCGGGTGCGCCGCGGCGGTTGCGATCGACCTCAGCCGCCTGGACCAGCTCATCAGCGTCGACCACGTCTCACGGACGGCAACCTTCCAGCCCGGCATCCGCACGCCGGCCGCCGAGGCCGCGCTCGCGGCGCACGGGCTGTCCCTCGGGCACATCCCGCAGAGCTTCGAACGCGCCTCGCTCGGCGGCTACGTCGTGACGCGCTCATCCGGTCAGGCCTCCAGCGGCCGCGGCCGGATCGACGACATGGTCCTGGGTCTGCGCATGGCGACACCGCGCGGCGAGCTCGTCCTCAACGCGATGCCGGGAAGCGCCGCCGGTCCTGACCTGCGCCGCCTCGTTCTCGGCTCCGAAGGAACCCTGGGAGTCGTCACCGAGGTGACGGTGCGGGTTCGCCCGATTCCCGCAACGACCCACTACGAGGCCTGGGTCGCACCGAGTTGGGAAGTCGGCTCGCGCATCATGCGCCGGCTCGCGCAGGACGGCCCGAAGCCGGACGTCTTGCGTCTGTCCGACGAAGACGAGACCAAGGTCTCGCTTGCGATGTCCGGGACCACCGGCGCGAAGAAGCGTGCGATGGATGCCTGGCTCCGGCTGCGCGGCATCCAGGGCGGCTGCCTCGTCGTCATCGGCTTCGAGGGAACCGCCGCCGAGGTACGTCACCGTCGGCGCGGCGTACGGCGGGTACTTCGCGCGGAGAAGGCCGCGCCACTCGGATCCGGTGCTGGCCGGTCATGGGAGCACAACCGGTTCTCCGGGCCGTACCTACGGGACACGCTGCTCGACGAGGGCGTCCTCGCCGAGACCCTCGAAACCGCGACGACCTGGTCGCAGCTGCCGGGCCTGTACGACGCCGTCCGCGCTGCGCTGTCCTCGTCGCTGTCACGCGACGGACGGCCACCGCTGATCGGCTGTCACATCTCCCACGTCTACCCCGCGGGCGCGTCGCTGTACTTCACCGTGCTCGCCGCGGCGCGACCCGGCGGCGAGATCGAGCAGTGGGCGGCCGCCAAGGAGGCCGCGAACCGCGCGATCGTGGACGCGCGCGGCACCGTCAGCCACCACCACGCGGTCGGCACCGCACACCGCGATGCGGTGACGCCGGACCTCGGCGGCGACAGCGGAGTGGGCATCGCCGCACTTCGCGCGGTCAAGGAAGCGCTTGACCCTGCCGGCGTCCTGAATCCCGGGAAGCTCCTGCCGCCGAGCTAGTCGCTAGAACTTCAGCGAGAAGGTCGAGGTCGGGCTCCCCGACGGCGTCGGCGTTGCCGGCGGAGTGGTGGAAGCCGATGGCGTCGGCGTTGGTGTCTCGCTCGGCGTCTGTGACGGCGACGACGACGGCGTACCGCTGTCGGTCGGCGTCGGGCTCTCGGTCGGCTTGAGCAGCCGGTTCTTGGCGTCGCTGTAGAACGCAGTCAGCGCATTGGCGATGGTGTTCGCCCGCTGCAGGCCGAGGTGCCCGCCCGTCTGCTCCTCGCTGATGCGGGCGCTCATGTTCGAGTCGACCGCCCCCAGCTGCCCGACGTCCTTCGACTTCACCGCCGAGGCCAGCTGCCCGAGGTACGGCGCGAGCGCGCGCGACGCCGCCGGGGAGGTCGGCGGTTGGCACACCAGGCTGCTGAGCGTGGTGAAGTCGTCGCCGACTCGCCCGTTGAGACTCGGCAGGTTCTGGCAGCTGGCGATGTCGCGGTTGTTGTTGGTCGGTGACTCGTTGTGCACGAGAAGCGCGACGATCGCCGCGACCACCGCAGCGAGGATCAGCAGGCCGACCACCCACGGCCACAACCGCCGCTCCGCGACGGGAGCCGGTCGGGGCTCGACGCCTGTGGTCGCCGCAGGCATCACCGCGGTCGGCGCCGACATCGCGACGGTCGGCGGGGCCGCGGGCGGCACGCCCATGGCGACGGTCGAGTCGGTCGCGAGACCGGACAGCCGCCGCAGCCGGTCGCCGACCTGCGCGGCCGACAGCCGCGCGTTGGGCAGCCGCGCAGTCATCCCGCCGAGCAGGTCGCGCCACGGAACCGGCAGCGACGCCGGAATGACCGGCGGGCGGCTGAGCCGTGCCATGGCGACTTCCATCGCCGGGCCTTCGTACTCGCGGCGCCCGGTCAGGCACTCGAGCAGCACCAGGCCGAGGGCATAGACGTCCACCGGTGGCCCGACCGGCTCGCCGGCGACCTGCTCCGGGGCGAAGTACGCCGGAGTGCCGACGACTTCACCGGCGTTGGTGATGTGACTCGAGTCGACGAGGCGCGCGATGCCGAAGTCGGCGAGGTGCACCCGCCCATCGGCTGACATCAGCACGTTGGCCGGCTTCACGTCACGGTGGATCAGCCCCTGGCTGTGCACGTAGGCGAGGCCGTCTGCCAGCGCCATGCCGATCTCCGCCACGCGGTCGCTCGGCAGCGCCCCGTACCGCAGCTCCTCGGCGAGCGTCGGCCCCTCCACCAGAGACATGACCAGGTAGGGGCGACGCGTCGCGTCGTCCTCCCCCGCATCGAGCACCGTCACCAGCGACGGGTGGTCGAGCCGCGCCAGCGTGCGCATCTCGTCCTCGTGCCGATGCAGCTGATCCGCAACGTCACCGCGGAACAGCTTGATCGCCACGTCGCGGTGCAGGCGTTCGTCGAAGGCGCGGTAGACCTCCGCGACGCCGCCGGAGCCGAGCAGGACTCCAAGCCGATAGCGCCCGTCGAGCAGGCCGCCGTCGGGCGGCGGAGGTGTGGTGGTCATCCCTTACAGGATCGCGGAGTTACCTGAACGGTGCGAAACCGGCACGCCGCACGGCGTACGGCGGGATGCCGGTCAGGCGTAGATGTTCGGCGTGGCGCCCTCGGCGCGACCCGTTGCGGCGAGCACGAAGGCGTGCGCTTGCGCATCATCGGCCGGAATGTCGCCGGTCCATCCCAGCTTGCCGAGGAAGAGCTCGACGTGCGACGTCGCCGCCTCCAGCCCAGGACCGATCTCCGTCGGCATCCCGAGCGCCGCCCGGATGTCGTCGGCATGGAGGTACGCGTCGTACCAAAGCGCTTCAACAGCCTCACCTGTCGAGCCGTCGTACCCACCCGGCGCCGGACCATCCCAGGTGGCGTCGTCGAAGGCGGGCAACAGGCCGGCGGCCGCCGCCCGCACCTCGGCCCACTCGTCGGCGAGCTGCTTCGGCGTCATGTCCGTGCGCTCGTCGACCTCGCGCTGGGTGACCTCCGGCGTGCCGAGGCCCTCGAGGCGGCCGGCGGCGACATCGGCGATGGTGCCGACGACGTGGGCGGCGACATCGCGCACGACCCAGCCTTCGCAGCGGGTCGGCTGCACCCACTGCTCGTCGTCGAGACTGCCGATCAGTGCAC
>DASZYY010000248.1:0-1626 GCA_035545175.1 Mycobacteriales bacterium | reverse complement strand
ACCTCACGTGGAAGGCGGCCGGATCCGGCTCGCCCATCCTCGACGGCGTGCTCGCCTGGATCGACTGCGACCTCGAGGTGATCCACGAGGCCGGCGACCACTACATCGTCATCGGCCGGGTCCGCGAGCTCGAGGCGGCGGGCACGACGTTGCCACTCGTCTTCTTCCAGGGCGGCTACGGCCGGTTCTCCTCGCTGTCGCTGGCCGCGTGGGAGTCCGACCTGGCGCTGCAGATGCGATCAGCCGATCTCGCGCGCCCGCACATGGAGGCGGTCGCGGCGGAGCTCGACATCGAGTGCGTGGCGAGCGCGATCGTCGGTCCCGACATGGTGCTGCTCGCCCGCGCCGGCAAGCTGCCGACCGGGTCGCTGCCGACCGCGGTCGGGCAGCGAATCCCGTTCGAGCCGCCGGTCGGCACCGCCTTCGTCGCCTGGGCGCCGGCGTCTGCGCAGAAGGCGTGGCTGGACCGGCTCGACAAGAACGTCGCGCCGGAGCGGCTCGAAGCCCTGCATCGAACGCTGGCCGAGGTCCGCGAGGCGGGGTACTCGGTCGGCCGCGGTCACCGCTGGCACGAGCAGGCCGCGCAGGTCATGGCGCGTCCCGACCCGACGGCCGACCAGGACGTGACGAGCGCCCAGCTGCACGACCTGATCGGGATGCTGCCGCCGGACTACGAGTCGCCGGGCGGATCGGCAATCGACGCGCGTACCGTCTCGACCCCGGTGTTCGGGCCGGGTGGGGTGGTCGTGATGGTGCTGTCCGCGGTGCTTACCGGCGCCACCGAGCTCGGCGGCGACGAGTCACCGCTGTCCAACCTGGCATTCACCGTCGCGCGGCTGCGCGCGGCGGCTGCTGCTGTCACCGAGGCGCTGCACGGCGCCGCACCCGAGGGAGTCTGAGCGGATGTACGAGTCGGTCCACGTCATCGACTACGCCAATGTCCATGGCGTCGACTACGCCGCGCTGTTCCTGCGCTTCGCGCTGGGCATCCCGATGCTCGCGCACGGCTACAACCACATGTTCGGTGGCGGCAAGCTCGAGGGAACCGGGCGCTGGTTCGAGTCACTCGGGATGAAGCCGGGCTGGCTGCACGCGCGGTTCGCGACGTACACGGAGCTGGCGGTCGCGCCGCTGCTCTTCCTCGGTCTGCTGACGCCGCTGGCGTGCGCCGGGGTCATCGGCGTGATGCTCGTCGCGCTGATCACGAACCACTTCAAGAACGGCTACTTCATCTTCCGGCCGGGCGAGGGCTACGAGTACGTCCTGTTCATCACCATGACCGCGTTCGGCCTCGCCGCGCTCGGCGGCGGTAAGGCCTCCCTGGACAACGCGTTCAACCTGGGAGGGTGGATGTACGGCGGCAAGGGGCTGCTGCTCGGCCTGCTCGGGGTGGTCGGCGCGATCGGCCTGCTGGTGGTGTTCTGGCGGCCGGAGAAGAAGCCGGCCGAATAGCCGCCGGAAAGCCTGACGACCCGTTAGACAACTTACGTTACGGGTTGTAATGTAACTCGAACAGCGCCACTGACCACGACGGAGCAGCCTGATGGAGTTCGGTCTTTTCATCCAGAACTACGTGCCCAACAGTCGCCGTGAGGTCGACCCGGAGGCCGAGCACCACGCGATCTT
>DASZYY010000247.1:0-2404 GCA_035545175.1 Mycobacteriales bacterium | reverse complement strand
GCCGGGTCGGCATCCGGTCGCCGGGTCGGCGAGCGCGTCGTGCTCAACCCCTGGTTGTCATGCGGCCCGCGCGGAATCTCGCCGATGTGCCCGTCGTGCCAGGCCGGCGACTTCAACCTCTGCCACCACTTCACCGAGGGCCATCTCGCACCCGGGATCCACACCGGCAACTCTTCGACGGCGAGCGGCGGCTTCGCCGAGCTCGTCCCGGCGCACACCTCGATGGCGATCCCCTGCCCCGACGACGTGCCGGACGAGATCGCGGTCCTCGCCGACCCGTTCTCGGTGGCGCTGCACTCGGTGCTGCGCAATCCGCCGCCGGCCGGCGGGAGGGCACTCGTATATGGCATCGGTGCACTCGGGCTGTCGACCCTCGCCGTGCTGGCGAAGCTCCACCCCGACGTGCAGGTCGGCGCGATCGTGAAGTGGCAGCACCAGGCCGACGCGGCTGCCCGTCACGGCGCCAAGGCCTTCTTCCACGACCCGACGGGCGGGCTGGTCGAGGCTGTCGCCGACTGGTCGGAGGGCAAGCTCTACAAGCCTTGGGAAGGGTTGCCCATGACCTTTCCCGGCGGCGTCGACATCGTCTACGACACCGTTGCGGCACCCGAGACGATCGAGGTCTCGGTCCGGGTCCTGCGGGCGCGCGGTCGCATGGTCATGACGGGGGTGAGCCAGGCCGGCCGCTTCGAGTGGAGCCCCTGGTACTTCAAGGAGCTCAACCTGATCGGCTCCAACGCGTTCGGCGTCGAGGAGGTCGGCGGCGTCCGCAAGCACGCCATTGCGCACTACCTCGACTGGGCCGCGACCGGCGGGATCGACGTCAGCGACATGCTCACGCACAAGTTCACGCTGGACCGCTGGCGCGACGCGTTCGGCGCGATCGCCCGGCAGGGTGAGACCGGCACCATCAAGGTGGCGTTCGACTACCGATGACTGCTGCCCTCGAACCGACGATGAGAGCCGCCGTGATCGACGGGCCGGGACAGCTGTCGGTCCGGATGCTCGATCGCCCCGAGCCGGGGCCGCGCGAGGTCGTCGTACGGATCGAGTACTGCGGCATCTGCGGCAGCGATCTGCACGGCGTCCTCGACGGATGGATGGCGCCCGGAACCGTCGAAGGCCACGAGTGGTCGGGCAAGGTCGTCGCGGTCGGAGCGGACGTGACCCAATGGTCGGTGGGCGACGCGGTCGTCGGGGGTCCACCTTGGTGCGGCGAGTGCCAGTGGTGCAAGGCCGGACGGCCCGCGCTGTGTGTGGCCGACCCGCTGCGCAACTCCACCGCGGGGCACACCGGCGGCTTCGCCCAGTACCACTTGAGCAGCGCCGCGTCGCTGCATGCGATTCCGCCGGGCCTGGACCTGCGTACTGCCGCCCTCGCCGAGCCGCTCGCAGTGGCGTTGCACGGGATCACCGCGGCGAAGCTTCCGGCTGACCCTGCCGGGTTGCGCCTGCTCGTAAGCGGCGGTGGTCCGCTCGGGCTTCTCGTCGCGGCCGCACTGCGCGCCTTCGGCGCCGACGACGTCACCGTGTCAGAGCCGTCGCCGGCGCGCCGCAAGCAGGCCGCTGCCGTCGGCGCAACTGCCGTTCTCGCGCCGGAGGAGCTGCCGGCGGTCCCCGACCTGCCGATGGAAGCTCATCAAGACGGCTTCCACACCGTCATCGAGACGTCGGGGCAGGGCAGCGCCGTCGCGACCTGCATCGGCTTGCTGCGCCCGACCGGAACGCTGGTGCTGCTCGGCACGGGGGCAATGACGGTCCGGATGGACGCGATCCGCATCCTGCTCAACGAGCTCGTCGTCACCGGCGCTTACTGTTATGACGACGGCGGCATCGATGCTGCGCTCGGTCTGCTGGCCTCCGGCCGGCTGCCGATCGACGCGCTGCTCAGCCCCACCGATATCGGCCTGGACGACCTCCTCGACACGATGAACCGGCTCCGGGCCGGCGAGATCCCGACGAAAGCGCTGGTGAGGCCGTGAGCGACACTGAGACCAAGAGCCACCCGCGGTTCAACCACGTCGCGATGACCGTGCCGGCCGAGCTGCTCGACGAAGAAGGCCGCAAGGCGATCCTCGACTTCTACGGCGAGGTGTTCGGCTGGCAGGAGCTGCCGACGGAGACCGTCGACCGCAAGCGGCTCGTGATGATGGCCTACGAGTTCGGGCAGTTCGTGTTCATCGAGGCGGACGACAAGCCGATGTCCACCAACGTCATCGACCACTACGGGATGTCGGTGTCGACGCTCGACCAGCTCGAGGACTTCTACGCCAAGGCGAAGGCCTACAGCGAGCGCGACGACCGGACCGTCCTCGAGGAGCGGATGCTCGACGACTTCGGCATGCTCGAGCTGCACGCGTTCTACGTCCGTCACATCCTGCCGCTCAAGATCGAAGTGCAGTAC
>DASZYY010000246.1:0-8839 GCA_035545175.1 Mycobacteriales bacterium | reverse complement strand
CCAGCCTGGAGCGAGGCGACCCGTTCCTCTACTTCACCCCGGAACGTCGCCAGCAACTCGGGATCATCCGCCCAACCGGGCATCAATCCCCCCTCTTCGTGCCGTACACCTTGATCTCATCGGCGCAGATCACTCCAGCCTGAACCTTCCCACCGTCTGTCTCAGCGTCGCCATCAGGTCCCGGAGCCGGGCCGCGGAGGTCGCGTGGCTCCGGGTAGCCGTCGTGGCCCCTTCACTGGTGCCGGCGACCTTGCGCATCGCCTCAACCACCGCGTCGCTGGCGATGCGCTGCTGCCGCGTCGCGTCGGTGATCCGGTCCGCGGCGTTCGCGGTGTCGTTGACCCGGTCGCTGATCAGGCCGAGCGCGTGGTCCACCTCGACCTGGCGCACGAGGCCGATCTCGACCGCCGCGATGCCCTCCTGGCTGACGATCGCAGTCGCCTCCACCTCGGCTTCGAGCTCGGCGACGATGTTCGCGATGTCCGCCGTCGCCGCCCGAGCCTTCGCGGCGAGCGCCGCGATCTCGAACGCCACGCTCGCGAACCCCTCGCCGTAGTCCCCCACCCGGGCCGCCTCGATCGAGGCGTTGACGGCGAGCATCGTCGTACGTCGGCCGAGCTCGTCGATCAGGCGGGTGGTGATCGCGATCCGGTTCACCCGCTCATCCAGGCGACTGGTCCGCAAACCCAGCTCGGCGACGCGGCGCCGGATGACTCCCATCGCGTCGCTGACCTTGTCGACCGAGCCGAGACCCAGGTCAACGTCGCGGCGGGCGTTGCCGGCATACCGAGCGACGAGCAGCGCCGTGCTCGCGATCGTCGTCGCGGTCGTCGCCAGCTCCTCGATCGTGCTGGTCGTCTGGGCGACGGCGGTGGCCTGCTGCTCGACCGTGCCGACGTGCAACTCGGCGGTTCTCGCCAGGTCTGCAGAGTTGCCGGACAGCTGGTCGGCAACATCGGCGAGCTGGCGCACCAGCCGCCGCAACGACAGCACCGTGTCGGCGAACACGACGGCAAGCGCCGCCGTGCCCTGGTCAGCCGGGCTGTCGAGCGCCGGCACCCGCGACAGGTCACCCTCCGCGACGGTGTTGAGCAGGTCGGACAACCGCGAGACGTCGCCCACCAGACCGGCGCGCTGGCGCAACGCGGTGTCCACCGCGTCATGGGCCAGCCCGGCGAGGCCACCGGCCGCCCAGCCGAACAGCGGGCAGGCGGGGAGGATCACGATCAGCTCCCCGACTCCCGCGACGTTGAGGGTGTGCGAGAAGCCGGCTGCGGCGTAGATCCCACCGGCTGCAAGCGCCCCGACGGTCAAGCCGAGCAAGGGTCCGAGCACCGCACCGGAGACAACGACCAGTGGCAGGAACAGCACCCACGCGGGACCGGCGAGGCCGTCGGCGTTGGACACCACTCCGGTGAGGGCGACGACCAGCGTGAGCATCAGGAAGCCGCCGAAGGTTCGGCGCTTCGCGGCGCTTAGCCCGGTGGCGACGGTCGGGTCCGTGACCATGCCGGCGATCGACACTGCGGTGATCGCGGCCACCAGGCCCCACACCATGACCGGAATGGAATGCACGACGAGCGACTTCGAGTCGACCCGCGCCGCGACGGTTGCGCAGGCCGCCAGCAGCAACAACCCGCCAAGGGTGACCTGCTGAGCGACCAGCAGGACCCGGCGGCGGAACTGCAGCTCGCTGCGCAGGCTGTAGAGCCCGGGGATGGGCGGGTCCTCCGGATCGACCTCGAGGTCTTCCTCACCGACGAGCTGCGCCAGCCGTCGCTCCATCTCGGGCGACATCGCAGATGCCGCCGAGGGCGGGTCAGGGACCGGCGCCCCCAGCGTGCTGTCGAGCACCCGCGACCTAGGCCCCGACCTTGAACGCCGCGATCGACGCCCGCAGCTCCGCGGCAAGGTTGTTGAGCTCGGCGGCCGATGCCGCGGCCTGCTTCGAGCCGACGGCGTACTGCCGCGAAACGTCTGACACCTGGGTCATCGCGGAGACCACCTGGTCCGACGCTGACCGCTGTTGCTGAGTCGCGATCGAGATCTCCTTGGCGGCGGTGGTCGTCTCATCGACCATCCCGCTGATCCGCTCCAGCGCCTCCACGACGCCGCGCGCCAGGTCGGAGCCGGTGCGAACCTCCTTGGACCCCTCCTCGCTGGCGATGATCGTCGCGTTGGTCTCGGCCTGGATCTCCGCGACGATCGACGCGATCTGCCCGGTCGACTCCTGAGCACGTTCCGCGAGCTTGCGCACCTCTGCGGCGACGACGGCGAAGCCACGGCCGTGCTCGCCGGCGCGGGCCGCTTCGATGGCGGCGTTCAGAGCGAGCAGGTTCGTCTGATCGGCGAGATCGTTGATGACCTCGAGGATCCGGCCGATCTCCTGGCTCTTGCCACCGAGGGAGAGGGCTCGCGCCGCAATCGAGTCGACCCGGGTCGCGATCTGATCCATCGCGTCGACGCTCGACTGCACCGCCGTACGGCCCTCGTCGGCGTGGCGCAGCGTCTCCGCCGCGTACCGCGCGACCGCTTCCGACGTCTCGGCGATCTGCGCAGCAGTCGCCGCCAGCTCCTCGATCGTCGAGGTCGTCTCGGTCACCGCCGAGGACTGTTGGCTGGCCGAAGCCGCGTGGTCCTCAGCCGTCGCGAGGAGCTCGCCGGCGGCGGCACCGATCTGCTCGCCACCGGTCCGGATCTGCGTGACGAGGTTTCGCAGGTTGGTCAACGTGTAGGCGAACGCGTTGGACAGCAGCTCGAGTGCTTCGTGGTCGGCGTCCGCCGCGGCGAGCTGCACCGTCAGGTCGCCTTCGGCGGCCTTCGACAGCACCTTCGAGAGGTCCCCCACCCGAGCCTGCAGCTCATCGCGCTCGGCGCGCGCCATCGCCCGCATCGCCCAGATCGACTGCGACAGCGCGCCGTTGAACCAGGTGATCGCCGGGAAGACCGGCAGCACCAGCACCATCCAGGCGACGGTCGACGAGTCGAGGCTGTGCGCGATCTCGGAGGAGACGACCAACGCGCCCGCGGTGACAATGCCCAGAAGCACGCTCTGCCATTGCTGCAGGGTGGTCGCAGCGAACAGCAACGCCGGCAGGTAGAGGATCCAGAACGGGCCGCGCAGGCCGCCAGTGATCGCGACGGCGCCGCTCACCGACACGATCGTGGAGATCAGCAGCAGCGCCCGGTAGATGGTGATGCGCTGACGAAGGTGCTCGCTGTTACGGGCGAGGCCCGGCAGCACCGTCATGAACAGCGCGTTGAATGCCCCCACGCCTTCCCAGATGTAGACGGCGCGAAGGTGGACGTGGATGCCGTTCGCGGGATGGTGGCTCAGTACCTCGGCGCCGATCAGCGCCAGGGCGATTCCGACCCAGGTCGAGCCGGCCGCGACCAAGGTCAGCCGCCGGCTGTAGTCGACCGGCGCGGCACCGTGACGCCTCGTCCCCCCCGAGTGAACTTGGGTGCTCACCGTCATCCCTTCACGACACTGATTTGCATTGCGGCTACGCCGTCCGGCGGCCGCGCGGCAAGCTTTCGCGCAGCCGCAGCACCGCAGCGACATCGAGTACGGCGATGGGTCCGTCGTCTCGCGGAACCTGTCCGGAGAGCAAGCCGCTGCCATTGGGCGCGCTCACCGGCGGGAACGCCGCAACGTCGTCCCCGAGCATGGTCGTGCCCTCGACGGCATCGACCAGGAGCCCGACGACGATCGTCCCCTCGGCGAGTACGAGCAGGCGGGCGCGTTCGTCGAGCGGGTCGGTGTCGGCACCGAGCAGCCCACGAATGTCGAGCACCGGCAGGATCCGGCCACGCCAGTTCGCGACACCGGCGAGGAACTTCGGCAGTCCGGGCACCCGGGTGATGCCGGGCGCGCGGCCGACCTCGGCGACGCTGGACAACTCGACGGCGAACCGGCCGCCGCCCAGGCGCGCGACGATCGCGTCGGTAGCCGCAGCCACCTCGTCGTCCTGCGCCTGCTCGTCGGCGACCGACCGCAGCGGTGAGTCGTTCACGTCACTCCCTTCGGCGGGTTCACCCGCTTGGTGTAGCGATCAGTCAATGGAATTGGGACGATCGACGCCACAAGTCCCCCCACCACCGTGACCAGACCGACTACGACCACCCCCGGGTCGGTGCCAAGAGTGCCCGGAACCACCACGTCACCGCCAGGGGGGACGTACAGGACGACAAAGAACATCGTGACGATCCACCCGAGCGCCGGCGTCACCGCACCCGCCGTCGTCCGGGTCCCCCAGCCGCCAAGGAAGCCGACCCCCAGGTTGCCGAGCACGGCCAGCAGCCCCGACAGGCCTTCCAAGCCGCCCGGCAGGCGCTGCGGGGTGAGGAAGGCCTCGAGCGTCGCCAGCAGCACGCCGACGGCAAGCAGCACGACGTAGGTCGCGGTCAGCAGCGCGCGCTCGAACCGTCCTTGCCGCACGCCATGAGGCTAGGCGGACCGCTCAAGCCGCGCGGAGCACTTCCTGGATCTCCGGACCGATCAGCTCGTCCCGGTCGAGCAGGGCGTCGCGCAGCGCCTCGATCAGGCGCTTGTTCGCTTCCAGCCGAGCCTTGATCGCGACCTTCTGCTCCTGCAGCAGCGCCTCGACCTTGGCTCTTCCTGCGGCGTCGCCGAGCACCCGGCCGACGATGTTGGTGTCCGAGAAGGCGCTGCCCTGCACGGCCGCGAAGGAGATCAGCGATCCGGTCATCCCCGCTGCCCCGACCATCTGGGCTGCCACGTTCGTGGCGTAGAGCAGGTCTCCGGAAGGACCGGTCGACACGTCACCGAAGAAGATCTCCTCGGCGCATTGCCCACCGAGCGCGATCTGGATGAGCGCGATCATCTCCGCGCGCGACCGGGTGTAGACCTCGTCGCTGTCCCCGTGCGCGAGCATGCCGAGTGCCTCTTGGCGCTTCACGATCGAGAGGATGTCGAGCCGCCGCGTCGGCGCTGCGAGATAGGCCGCGGTCGCGTGCCCCGCCTCGTGCGTCGCGATCAGCCGCTTCTCGTGCGCCGTGTAGCCAACCGGCTGACCGAGTCCGACTTCGAGCGAGAGCCTGGCCTGGGCGATGTCCTGCCAGGCCATCTGCCGGTCACCTCGGCGAACCGCGCCGACGAGCGCCTCGTCGAGGAGCTGCTCGATCCGGACGGGGGTGTAGCCCTGCGTCACACTCGCAAGCGCGTCGCGGTTCACCGGGTCGTCAAGGTCCTCGTGGTGCGCCTTGCGATCGAGGAAGTAGTCGATCAGGCGCCGGCGTCCGGCCTGGTCGGGCAGGTCGAAGTGGAGGATCCGGTCGAAGCGACCCGGACGGACCAACGCGGGGTCGAGCGCGTCCGCGCGGTTCGTCGCGGCAATCAGCAGGATGTTGGCGCGGCGGGTGGGTGCGCGATGGATCTGCCGGTTGAAGGGCAGGAACAGGTTGAGCAGGTTGGTGACGGCGTTCCACGCTCTCGCCATGCCGAGCGGCTCGTCGAAGGACTGCATCTGGACGAGCAGCTCGTTGACCACGCCGCCGACACCCTCACTGATGTAGCTGCTGGTCACCGGCGCCGCCGGCGCGGCGCGGAGGAAGTCCGACGGGAGCGAGGTGACGCCGCTGCAGCACTGGACTGCGGACTCGACCGCCGAGCGGGAGGTCATGGCCATGCCGTGACGCACTCCGCCGATCGCGTCGATCTCCTCGATGAACCCGATCGCGCCACCGGTCGCGAGGGCCGCCTTGCGCAGCGCCTTGAAGTACGACCGGATCTTGCCCGCCGTCGCGCCGTAGAACATCGACTGGAACGACGTCCCCGACACGTAGAGGAAGGGAACACCGGCCTCGGCCGCCATCGCCTTGGCGAGATGGGTCTTGCCGGTGCCCGGGGCGCCTTCGAAGAGCAACCCACGCCGGGCCCGCCCGCCCATCACGGCCGAGAAGGTGCTCGCGGACAGGAAGAGGTTGATGGAGCGGACGACCTCTTCCTTCACCGGCTGGATCCCCACGACGTCGGAGAGCCGGACGTCGATCTGGTCGGGGCGGAACGTGACATGTGGGGACCGCCGGGCCCACACGAACATCGCCACGTAGCCGCCGATCAGCAGCACGAAAAACAACACCGGCACGACGACGAGCCAGTCGATGTGCGGCACCCGGAACAGGTCGACCGGCCGACCGTTGCCGATCCGCCACCACAGCAGCGTCGCGGGAACAGCGGTCCAGACGGCGAGCCGCCGCAACCGGCGCCGGCGCAGCCGTTCCCGGTCATAGCCGACGTCGGCCTGCCGAGCCGCGACGACGCCGCCGTCATTCGCGAACAACGAGGTGTCCGATGCCATCGCGACCTCCACGCCACCACCCGGCGAGGACCACAGACTGCGACGGGCCGGGCGCCAGGGGCAGAGCGGACGGGCCCTTTCCCTGCGGACCAAGGACCGTGGTCAGGGGATATCCGGCGGTGGTATTAGGCAAACCGGAGCACAGGGACTTCGCCCGTTCAGCGCATCCCTGATACGTCAAATGGGTTAGATGCCGGCGAAGAGGTCCGTCTCTTGCTCGCCGTTGGGACGGGCCGGCCCGGCTGCCAGCCGGTAGTGCTCGAGCCCGAACAGACCCTGGCCGACGTCGTTGGACAACGCGAAGAAGTGGCCGTCGACCTCGATCTGCGTGGGGTAGGCCCGCATCGCCGCGACCTTCGCCGGCAGGTAGTCCCTCGCGTCGATCGCGGTGGTGATCCGCTCGTCGGGCACGCCGAAGGTGAGCTCGTCGGGCGAGGTCACCCCGAACGGCGCCTCGTCGCCCATCTCCTTGAGCGCCTCGTACGCCATCTCGAGGAGGGACCGCGGCACCGCAGTCTCGTACAGCTTGGTGGGCGCCCACGACTCGCCGGCGTCGGGATAGCGGTCGGGATCGCCGGCGGCTTCGAACGCGCCGACCGTGACGCGATGCGCCTGGATGTGGTCGGGGTGGCCGTACCCGCCGTTGTCGTCGTACCCGATGACGACGTGCGGCCGTACCTCGCGGATGACCTTGACCAGCTCGCCGATCGCCTCGTCGAGGTCGGCACGCCAAAAGCAGCTCGGGTGGTCGTTGGTGGAAGTGCCCATCATTCCGGAGTCGCGCCAGCGTCCGGCGCCACCCAGCCACCGGTGATCGGTCACGCCGAGAGCGGCCATCGCCGCGGCCAGCTCGCCGATGCGATGCTCGCCGAGCCCGTCTTCCTTGTCGCTCGCCAGGTGGGCGAGCTCGGGCACCAGGATCTCGCCTTCCTCGCCCAGCGTGCAGGTGACCAGCGTGACCCCGGCACCCAGCGCGACGTACTTCGCCATGGTCGCTCCGGTCGCGATCGTCTCGTCGTCCGGATGCGCGTGAACGAGCAACATGCGCTGCTCGGGAACGCGTGTGTTTGCCACGGTGGCAGGCTATGCCGAAGGGGACGGCTCGCAACCGGAGGAGGACCCATGGCTGAGCTCCTGGATGACGAAGCGCTCAAGACCGCGCTGCACGGACTTCCCGGCTGGCATGGTGACCGGGCCGCGATCACCCGCACGGTGACCATTCCCGCCGGTGAGCAGCCGGCGCTGCTCGAGGAGCTGGAGCGGATCGCGCGCGAGTTGAACCACGACCCCGACCTCGACATCGCCGGCGACGAGGTGACGATCATGATGTCCACCCACTCCGCCGGCGGGGTCACGAACCTCGACGTCGAGTACGCCCACCGGATCGAGGGGTTGCTCGCACCCGCCGACTGACCCCGTCCGTGGGCGGGCTTCGGTAGCGTCCGGCGCATGCTCGAAACGCCGCAGGAGGTTGCCGCGCTGCAGCGACTGCTCGACGACAGCGCCGCCGCCGGCGGCGCGCACCTGTCAGGCATCATCACCGCCGATCGACGGCTGACCGCAGCGCAACTGTGCGACCGGCTGACCGGCATGCGGCTGCTGACCGTCGCGACGGTAACCGCGGACGGCCGGCCACTGACCGGCGCCGTCGACGGCTACTTCCTGCACGGCACGTGGTACCTCAGCACCAGCCCGGACGCCGTACGGATGCGGCACCTCCGCGCCCGCCCGGCGATCAGCGCGACGCATCTTCCGGGCGAGTCGCTGCAGGTGACCGTCCATGGGCGCGCCGAGCTGTTCGAGCTCTCCGATCCGGTCCACGGCGAGATGCTGAAGCAGGCGATGCTCGATCACTACCTGCCGATCCAGGGCCCGTCGTTCGAAGCGTGGATCAACGACAACCAAGATGAAGGCGCAGCCGGCGCGCGAATCATCGCCGACAAGATGTTCACCTTCCACATGACGGAGAGCACGTGAACCCGCATCCAGCCTTCGACGGCAAGCATGTCGTCGTCACGGGAGCAGCGAGCGGCATCGGCCGCGCGGTCGCGATTGCCGCCGCTGACCGCGGCGCGATCCTTCACATCACCGACCGCAACGCCGCACAGCTCGACGAAGCCGCGGCCGACATCAAGGCCGCGGGCGGGCGGGTCGGAGTCGTACGGGCGCTCGACGTCCGCGACATCGGCGAGGTTCGCGGCTTCGCCGGCGCGGTGCACGAGCAGGCCGTCGCCGCCGACATCGTGATGAACGTGGCCGGCATCGCGATCTGGGGCACGGTGGAGCGGATGAGCCACGAGCAGTGGAAGTCTGTGATCGACGTGAACCTGATGGGCCCGATCCACGTCATCGAGTCCTTCCTGCCGAAGATGGTCGAGGCCGAACGAGGGGGACATCTCGTCAATGTCTCCTCGGCCGCAGGATTGATCGGCCTGCCGTGGCACGGCGCCTACAGCGCGAGCAAGTTCGGTCTGCGCGGCCTGTCGGAGGTGCTGCGCTACGACCTGCGCCGGCAC
>DASZYY010000245.1:0-4439 GCA_035545175.1 Mycobacteriales bacterium | reverse complement strand
GGCATGCCGATCTGCTTGGCGAGTGCGGATACTCGCTCCTTGGCCACAGACTCTCCGTTTCGTGGCCCACGGAGATCCGCAAGCCGTTGTCAGTGCAGGGTCGTACTCATCGGTGCTGGCTCATCGAGCGCTCATCGTTCGTTCCGTCCCATGTTTTTCAGTTCCATGCAGTGGGTTCTCAGAACTTCTGTGTCGAGCGGTCCGGCGAGCCGCAAGGCCCTCGGAAACGCTCTTCGACGCTCCGCCAGCGCGAGGCAAGCCGGATCGGGATGCAGGTGAGCCCCGCGTCCCGGCGACGTGCCTCGCGGATCGGGGGTCAGGGTGCCCTCGACCGCGACGACGCGCAGTAGTTCTGACTTGGCGGCCTTGACCCGGCACCCGACACACGTTCGGACCGGCTCCCGGCTGCGAGCCGTCATCGAGTCTAGCCCTGATCGTCGGGACGGATGTCGATGCGCCAACCTGTCAGCCGGTTGGCCAGCCGCGCATTTTGTCCTTCTTTACCGATTGCGAGGGAAAGCTGGAAGTCCGGTACGACGACCCGCGCGGCCTTGTTCGCGGCGTCAACGACCGTGACGCTCACGACCTGGGCGGGCGACAGGGCGTTGCCGACGAACGTCGCGGGGTCCTCCGCCCAGTCGATGATGTCGATCTTCTCGCCGTGCAGCTCGGTCACGACGGCGCGGACGCGAGCACCCATCGGACCGATGCACGCGCCTCGGGCCCGGACCGCGTTCGAGTTGGACCTGACCGCGATCTTGGTGCGGTGGCCCGCCTCACGTGCAATGGCGACGATCTCCACGGTGCCGTCGGCGATCTCGGGGACCTCCATCGCGAACAGCTTGCGGACCAGGTTCGGATGGGTGCGGGACAACGTCACCTGCGCGCCGCGCATTCCGCGGTTGACGCTGACCACGAGGCAACGCAGCCGCTCACCGTGAACGTAGCGCTCGCCCGGCACCTGCTCACTCGGCGGCAGGACCCCTTCGAGGTCACCGAGGTCGACCAGGACCGGGCCACCCTCGCGCATCCCGGAGTGGTGCTGGATGACCCCGCTGACCAGGTCGCCTTCCTTGCCGACGTACTCCCCGTACGTCGTCTCCTGGGCGTGGTCGCGAAGCCGCGACATGATCACGTGCTTGGCCGTCATGGCCGCGATCCGCCCGAAGTCGCTCGGGGTGTCGTCGTACTCGCGGACCAGCTGGCCTTCCTCATCGACCTCCTGCGCCCAGACGGTGACCTCACCGGACTTGCGGTCGAGGGACACCCGGGCGCGCGGCTGGGCGCCCTCGGTGCGCTCGTACGCCGCGAGCAGCGCCGACTCGAGCGCCTCGACGACGGTGTCGAGCGACACGTCCTTCTCGCGGACCAGGCCCTTGAGCGCCGCCATGTCGATGTTCATAGCGCGCTCCGCACGACGTTCATCGGGAGAACTCCACGATGATCTTGCCGGGACCCAGGTCGCCGTAGGCGATGTGCCGGCTTTCTCCGCCCACCTCGACGGCCACGCCGCCGTCGGTCGCTTCGAGGATCCGTCCCTTGATGCCATCGACCTCGACGAGTCGTCCGACGTTGCGGCGCCAGTGGCGCGGCTCGGTGAGCGGCCGGTCGACCCCGGGCGAGGTGACCTCGAGTGTGTAGGCGGCCTCGCCGAATGCGTTGGCGCCATCGAGCGCGTCGGAGACGGCGCGCGAGACCTCTGCGACCTCATCCAGGTCGATCCCGCCGTCCCGGTCGACGATCACCCGGACGACGCTGCGGCGGCCGGCGGAGCTGACGACGACGTCCTCGAGGTCGTAGCCGGCCGTGGTGACGACCGGCTCAACCAGTGGGCGCAGCGATGCTGCGGTGGTCGCCGCTCCGCTCCTAGGTGTCACAGCGCCGAAGATTAGTGCGAATGGCAGGATGGGCGCGGTGATATCGGCCGCAACGCTGTCCCGGCGGTCCGTTCTCGGCCTCGCTGCGCTCGGCCTCGCCGGGTGCAAGCACGGCTCGACGCCTTCGGCACCTCGCGTCGATCCCGACCTTTCCGCGCTGGCTTCCGCCCGCGCCGACGAGCTGGCACTGATCGCGGCCTTCGACGGCCAGATCACGGGCGCGAGCGGCGACACCGCTGACGCGCTCGCCGCGTCGCGGGCTGTCCACGCGGCTCATCTGACGGCGCTCGGCGGCACTCCGCCACCCGCCCCCACGGTGGGGACTTCGACCGCACCGCCGTTCGACGACATCGGACGAGAGCTCCGACGAAGTGCGCAGTCGCTTCGCGGCCTCGCCGTCGCCGCGTCTGCCGGCCACAACGCCGCGATCCTCGCCAGCATCGCCGCCTCTCACGAGGTCTTCGCGCGTGACTGAGCTGGTCGCGCTGAAGCAGGCGCTGGCGACTGAGCAGGCCGTGGTCTACGGGTACGGCGTGGTGGGGGCCCACCTGTCCGGCAAGGACCGCCGGATCGCCGCCGCTCGGCTCGTGACGCACCAGAACCTCCGCGACCGGATCTCGGCGCTGATCGCAGCCGCCGGAGCGGTGCCGCCTGCGGCGTTGCCCGCCTACCGGTTGCCCGCCCCCGTCACCGATGCCGCGACCGCCCGTCAGCTCGCCGCCCATCTGGAAGACGGCGCAGCCGGTGCCGCGTGGGACCTCGCCGCCTCGACCGCCGCGCGCTCGCCGGCGCGCGGTGTCGCCGTCGGCTGGCTCACCGACGCGGCGGTCGCCGCCGGGCACTGGGGCTCGGCGTCGACCGCGCTTCCGGGCAAGCCGGCTAGCTGAGCTCGGCCACCGCGTTCGCGAGCGCGACGGTTCGGCGCTCGCCGGTCTTGCGGTCCTTGACCTCGATGTTGCCCTCGGCGAGCGCCTTGCCGACCACGACGATCGTCGGCATGCCGAGCAGGTCCGCGTCAGCGAACTTCGCGCCGGCCGAACCGTCTCGATCATCGAGCAGGACGTTGCGCCCGACGGCCTCCAGCTCCGCAGCGAGCTTCGTCGCGGCGTCGAGCTGCTCGGTGCCTTTGCCCACCGGAACGATGTGGACGTCGTACGGCGCGATCGACGCCGGCCAGCACAGTCCGGCGTCGTCGAGGGTCTGCTCGGCGACGGCCGCTACCGCGCGGCTCACCCCGATGCCGTAGGAGCCCATGGTGATCCGGATCGACTCACCGTCAGGACCCTGCGCATCGAGCCCGAACGCGTCGGCGTACTTCTTGCCGAGCTGGAAGACGTGCCCGATCTCGATGCCGCGCGCGATCGACAGCTCGCCGCCGCACCGGCCGCAGCGATCGCCGTCGCGGATCTCGACCGCGCCGATCTCCCCCGCCGGCTCGAAGTCGCGGCCACGCACGACGTTGGCAGCGTGCTTGCCGGCCTCGTTGTTGCCGGTGATCCAGGCACTTCCGGGGACGACGGTCGGGTCGACCAGGTAGCGAACACCCCATTCCGCAAGGTGCTGCGGGCCGATGTAGCCCGGAACCAGGCCAGGCGCTGTCTTGATGAGCTCGGCGTCGGCGACCTCGACCTCGACCGGCTCGAGCTGACCGGACAGCCGTTTCATGTCGACCTCGCGGTCGCCGGGGACGCCGACGATCAGCAGCTCCCACTTGCCGCCGGGCTCGCGGGTCTTCAACACGACGTTCTTCAGCGTGTCCGCCGCCGTGACCTGCTCCGCGCGCATGCCGTTGACCAGGTCGACGAGCGTCTCGATGGTCGGAGTGTCCGGGGTGTCGAGGACCTCGGCGGCGCCGTGGGCCGCCGGGTCCTGCGCCTCGGGGGTCCGGATCTCCACCGCCTCGGTGTTGGCGGTGTAGTCGCAGCTCGCGCACTGCACGAAGGTGTCCTCGCCGTACTCGGCGGGCGCGAGGAACTCCTCGCTCGCCGAGCCGCCCATGGCGCCCGAGACCGCGAACGCGATGCGGTAGTCGAGGCCGAGCCGGCTGAAGATCTTCTGGTAGGCGGCGCGGTGCGCGTCGTACGACGCCTGCAGCCCGTCCTGGTCGAGGTCGAAGGAGTAGGAGTCCTTCATGATGAACTCGCGACCGCGGAGCAGCCCAGCGCGGGGGCGCGCCTCGTCCCGGTACTTCGTCTGGATCTGGTAGAGCGACACCGGATAGTCGCGGTAGGAGGAGTATTCGCCCTTCACGAGCAGTGTGAACATCTCCTCGTGGGTCGGACCGAGCAGGTGCTCCGCGCCCTTTCGATCCGTGAGCCGGAAAAGCGTGTCTCCGTACGCCGTCCAGCGATCACTGACCTCGTAGATCTCGCGCGGCAGCAGGGCCGGGAACTGGACCTCCTGAGCGCCGATCGCGTTCATCTCTTCGCGAACCACCGTCGCGACCTTCTCCACGATCTGCTTGCCGAGCGGCAGCCAGGTGTAGATGCCGGGCGAGACGCGACGGATGTACCCGGCGCGCACCAGCAGACGGTGGCTCGGCAGCTCGGCGTCGGCCGGATC
>DASZYY010000244.1:0-2317 GCA_035545175.1 Mycobacteriales bacterium | reverse complement strand
AGCCTCGCCGGCGTGTCCAACCCCTACCTCAGCCAGATCGAGCGCGGGTTGCGCAAGCCGAGCGCCGAGATCCTCCAGCAGATCGCGAAAGCGCTGCGGATCTCGGCAGAGGCGCTGTACGTCCAGGCCGGGATCCTCGAGGAGCGGTACGGCGACAGTGATGTTCCCGCCGCGATCCTCGGCGACGCCTACCTGGCCGAGCGCCAGAAGCAGGTGCTCCTCGAGCTTTACGAGGCGTACCGACGCGAAAGCGACGCCAAGAACGGGACCGCCGAGAAGGCGGACCCCGAGTCAGCGCCGACCCCGACGTCGCGCACCCGGACGGCTCGTCGCGCGAAGCCACGCGCGGCTGCGGCCGGCGGTGCCGATACCGACGAGAACCAAGCCGCCTCGTCCTGACCAAGACCTGGTCGGCGTTCCCTGCGCCGGCCTTCACGACCCGCGTGTCACCGCCAGGTGACACCCGACTCGGCCCTATGGAGGTCCGAAGAGATGCCTACTGTTCCGACGATTGACGCCAAGCCGCTCTACGCCATCGCAGGCGTCGGCGACCTCGCGGTCGAGACGCTGCGTAACCGCGCGAACCTGCTCCAGACCCAGGTCAAGAACCTGCCGTCGCGGGCGCAGGGCCGCCGCATCGACCTGACCGCCGACGTGCGCAAGCAGGTCGAGGAGCTCCCGGCGACGCTGCGCAAGCAGCCGGAAGCGCTGCGCAAGCAGGTGGACGAGCTGACCGCGACCGTGCGCAAGCAGGTCGAGGAGCTCCCGACCTCGGTGCGCAAGCAGGTCGAGGAGCTTCCGGCGACGCTGCGCAAGCAGCCGGAAGCGCTGCGCAAGCAGGTGGACGAGCTGACCGCGACTGTGCGCAAGCAGGTCGAGGAGCTTCCGGCGACCCTGCGCACGCAGCCGGAGACGCTGCGCAAGCAGGCCGACGAGCTGAGCGCCCGCGTGCAGTCGGCGTACGCCGAGTTCGCGACGCGCGGTGAGAAGGTCGTCGCCGGCCTCCGTGGCGACGCCGCACCGAAGGCCAAGGCGTCGACCAAGCCTGCGACCAAGAAGGCGTCGGCGAAGCCGGCGACCCGCAAGCCGGCCGCAAAGCCTGCTGCTGCCAAGGCAACTGCCGTGACCGAGCCCGCCGAGGGTCCGGCCCCGACGACCGCGGCCCCCACGCCTTCCCCGGTGGCCACGCAGGAGCAGTTCTCCGCCGCTCCGCTGAGCAACGGCGAGGCTCCGACCGCCTAGTCACAGCGTGGCTTCGAGGGTCCCCGGCGGGTATGAGCCGCCGGGGACCCTCTGCTTTGTCGGTGATCTTCAGGCTGCGGGTGCACGATGGACGGTGTGAGCACTGAGGGCGGCGCTGAGTTCTTCGGTGCCGACTGGGTGCCACCACAGGAGTCCGAGGCGAGGCCGGCACCAGCACCCCCGGCTGACCAGCAGATCTCGTTGTGGGCACGCGTCAAGCGGGCACTCGCGCCGATCGCCGCGTTCCTCGCGGCCGTCGTGAAGCTGAAGTCGGTGCTGTTCCTCGGATCGATGTTCGTGTCGATTGCCGCCTATGCGCAGCTGTGGGGATGGCGCTACGGCGTTGGGTTCGTCGTCCTGTTGCTCGTCCACGAGCTGGGGCACGTCATCGCGTTGCGGCTGCGGGGCATCAAGACCAGCGGTCTCGTGTTCATTCCGTTCATCGCTGCGCTCACGATGTGGGAGCCGAAGGAACGGCGTCCCTACCAGGAAGCCGAGACCGCACTTGCCGGCCCGATCGCCGGGACGGTCGCGGCGCTGGCAGCCCTTTGGTACGCGCACGCGTCAGGCTCGTCGCTGTGGCGCGCACTCGCGTTCACCGGGCTGTTGCTGAACCTGTTCAACCTGATCCCGTTCATCCCGCTGGACGGTGGCCGGGTGGCGCGACTGACCTACCCATGGGTATGGGCGGTCATCGGCATCGGCCTTCTCGGGTATCTCGTGGCCCGTCCCAAGCCGCTCGTCGTCGTGCTGCTGTTGCTCGTCGGTTACGAGCTCTACCTGCACGTGCGGCATCCCGAGCGCGCGGACCACGAGGCAGTCGAGCCACGGCAGCGGCAACGGCTTTCCCTGATGTACGTCGCGCTGATTGTGGCGATCGTCATCGGGATGCACGCGACGTACACCGCGCGCACCCTCAGCTAGCGGCCGGCCGTGTCGGCGAGCCGACATTCGCCGCGGCTGTGAGTGGTTGACTCGGCGCCGTACTCGACAACAGGCGGTGCCGATGGACGACGACAAGGTCGCGCAGCTCGTCGCGGCGGTAGGTGCGGCGGTGAAGGCGATGGAGCCGCCG
>DASZYY010000243.1:0-14387 GCA_035545175.1 Mycobacteriales bacterium | reverse complement strand
GCCATCAACGCGGTCGCCCGCGCTGCCGGACGAGTCGTGATCGAGGTCCGCGACCAGTTCCGCAACAACCCCGGGATCATGGACGGCACGGTGCGTCCGGACTACGCCCGCGTCGTCGACATCTGCACGCGTGACTCGCTTCGCGAGCTCGCGACGCCGGGTCTGCTCGCGGTGCTCGCGCCAATCGCCACCGGCTTCTGGCTGGGCTGGGAGCCGCTGGGCGCCTACCTCGCGGGTGCGATCGCGGCCGGCGTCCTCATGGCCATCCTGCTCGCCAACTCCGGTGGCGCGTGGGACAACGCCAAGAAGCTGATCGAGGACGGCAACTACGGCGGCAAGGGCTCGGACGCCCACGCCGCCACCGTCATCGGTGACACCGTCGGTGACCCGTTCAAGGACACCGCCGGCCCGGCGCTCAACCCGCTGATCAAGGTCATGAACCTGGTCTCGCTGCTGATCGCCCCGACGGTCGTGAAGTACGGCGTGCACGGCGGCCATAACGGCGCGGTGCGGATCATCGTCGGCGTCATCGCGCTCGGCGGCATCGTCACGGCGGTCGTCGTCAGCAAGCGCGCCAAGGTGGACATGACCGCCTGACCGGCGTTCGAAAGCAGGGAAGAAGGCGGCGATTTCGCCGCCTTCTTTCTTTGTCGGCGCGACCTCGAATGCGGGACACCAGGCATCATCGATGGCGAGATGAGTCAGCTTTCGTTATTCGGCGCGATGGCGCGCGAGCCCGCGCTCGCCGACATCGAGGGCTTGCTCGCGGGCAACGGTCAGGTGGTTCGGCGTGACGACTCAGCGCGGATCTCGGTTGTCGTCGCGGAGGAATGGCGGGTCCAGGTGCTCGCCGGGGAGATGGAGTCGATGCTCGGCCTGACGGCCGAGATCGGGCCTGCGGAGGCCGGGACGACGGTGGGCACGCCCTGGCTTTCGGGGCTGCGGGCGACCGCCGATGCGTGGAGTCTCGGGGCGGTGAAATGCCCTCCTGAGGGGTGGACGCTGGACGGGTCGAAGCTGCGCTGGTGGTGTCTCGCCGAGGGCTGGGCGGACAAGGGCATGTATAACCTGGCGCTCGGTGCGAACGACGAACACGCCTGGCTTGCAGTTGGCTCGGCGCTGTCGACGGTCGGCGTCCCGGGTGTCCTGGTCGGGCCGCGGGCTGACGGCCCGGCGTATCGCATCGTGGGCCGACGCCGGCTCGTTAGGTTGCTCGAGCTGATCGGGGACCGACCCGACGGCGTACCGGTCGAGGCCTGGCCGCAAGCGTGATCGCGACAAGAGAGGACGAGCGTGGCGAGCGACACTGACGAACGCGTAGACGGTGATGGCCGTCGGCGCCTCGTCATCGTGGAGTCGCCCGCGAAGGCGCGCACCATCGCCGGCTACCTCGGTGACGGCTACGTCGTCGAGTCCTCGATCGGTCATATCCGGGACCTTCCGGGTGCGGCGTCGGAGATGCCGGCGGCGCAGAAGCACCTCTGGAAGACCTACGGCATCGACGTCGACAACGGCTTCGAGCCGGTGTACGTCGTCAACCCGGACAAGAAGCAGCAGGTCCAGAAGCTGAAGACGGCTCTCAAGGATGTCGACGAGCTCCTGCTCGCCACCGATGAGGACCGCGAGGGCGAGGCCATCGCGTGGCACCTGCTCGAGGTGCTCAAGCCCCGGGTCCCGGTCCGCCGGATGGTGTTCCACGAGATCACTCCCGCCGCCATTCGCGAAGCGGTCGAGCACCCGCGTGAGATCGACCGTGCTCTGGTCGATGCGCAGGAGACGCGGCGCATCGTCGACCGGCTCTACGGCTACGGCGTCTCGCCGGTGCTCTGGAAGAAGGTCATGCCGCGGCTGTCGGCCGGTCGCGTGCAGTCGGTCGCGACCCGGTTGCTGGTCGAGCGTGAGCGTGCCCGGATCCGGTTCCGCTCGGCGGACTACTGGGACCTCGAGGGGACCTTCGACACCGAAGTGGAGCCGGCGACGCCGGGCGACCCGACGAGATTCGACGCCTCGCTTGTCTCGGTCGACGGCAAGCGGGTGGCGACCGGGCGTGACTTCGATGAAAGCGGCCAGCTCACCCGCGAGGTCGTGCATCTCGACGAGGCCGCGGCCACGTCACTTGCCGCGCGGCTGGCCGATACCGACTTCTCGGTGCGGGGAGTCGAGGAGCGGCCCTACCGCCGCTCGCCGTACCCGCCGTTCATGACGAGCACGCTGCAGCAGGAAGGCAGCCGCAAGCTGCGGCTCACCGCGCGGCTTGTGATGTCGCTGGCACAGCGGTTGTACGAGAACGGCTACATCACCTATATGCGTACCGACTCGACGACGCTGTCGGAGACGGCGCTGACGGCAGCCCGGGCGCAGGCCCGCGAGCTGTACGGCGCCGAGTACGTGCCGGACGCTCCGCGCCGCTACGAGCGCAAGGTGAAGAACGCGCAAGAGGCGCACGAGGCGATCCGTCCCGCCGGGGACACGTTCCGCACGCCGGCCTCGGTGCGCGCCGAGCTCGGCAACGACGAGTACCGGCTCTACGAGCTGATCTGGCAGCGCACGGTCGCCTCCCAGATGGCGGACGCGGTCGGCCGGTCGGTCACCGTCCGGGTCGGCGGGACAGCGGCCGCGAACGGCAGTGGCGCCGGCGAGGACGTCGAGTTCTCGGCGAGCGGCAAGATCATCACGTTCCCGGGCTTCCTGCGGGCCTACGTCGAGGAGACTGACGACGACTCGACGGAGCGCGACGACCGCGAGACGCGGCTGCCGCAGGTCACCGAGTCGCAGCCGTTGACCGCGATCGCGGTTGAGCCGCAGTCGCACGCAACGACGCCGCCGGCGCGCTACACCGAGGCGAGCCTGGTGAAGGCGCTCGAGGAGCTGGGCATCGGCAGGCCGTCGACGTACGCCTCGATCCTTGGCACGATCCAGGACCGCGGCTACGTCTTCAAGCGCGGCACCGCGCTGGTTCCGTCGTTCACCGCGTTTGCGGTCGTCGGGCTGCTGGAGCAGCACTTCGGGCGGCTCGTCGACTACGGCTTCACCGCTTCGATGGAAGACGACCTCGATGAGATCGCGAGCGGTGCGGCGCAGTCCGCGCAGTGGCTGACGAAGTTCTACTTCGGTGACGACTCGTCGACCGATGACGATCCGCACGGGCTCAAGGAGCTCGTGACCGATCGCCTCGCTGAGATCGATGCCCGAGAGGTCAACTCGCTGCCGATCGGGGAGGCCGAAGACGGCGAGCAGGTCGTCGCCCGGGTGGGTCGCTACGGACCGTACGTCCAGAAGGGTGACCTGCGGGCGAGCATTCCCGACGACATGCCGCCGGACGAGCTCACGGTCGAGCGGGCCCTGGCGTTGCTCAACAAGACCAGCGACGAGCGGCTGCTCGGCCAGCATCCGGACACGCACGAGCCGATCCTGGTTCGAAGCGGGCGTTACGGGCCGTACGTCACAACGCAGCCGCTCGATGGTGGCGACACCAAGACCGCGTCGCTGTTCAAGGACATGGACGTCGAGTCGGTGACGCTCGAGGACGCGGTGCGGTTGTTGTCGCTGCCACGCTCGCTCGGCACCGACCCGGCCACCGGCGAGGAGATCACGGCACAGAACGGCCGGTACGGGCCGTACGTGAAGCGCGGTGCCGACTCCCGGTCGATCGAGTCCGAGCCGGCGCTGTTCACCGTCACGCTCGACGAGGCACTCGCGCTCTTCGCGCAGCCCAAGACGAGGGGCCGGCGGGCGGCCGCTCCACCGCTTCGCGAGCTCGGCAACGACCCGTCGAGTGGCAAGCCGATGGTCGTGCGCGAGGGCCGCTTCGGTCTGTATGTGACCGACGGCGAGACCAATGCCTCACTTCGGAAGGGCGACAGCGTCGAGGCGCTCACCCCGGAGCGTGGCGCCGAGCTGCTCGCCGAGCGTCGCGCCGCCGCCCCGAGCAAGAAGACCGCGAAGCGGGCGCCGGCGAAGAAGGCCCCGGCCAAGAAGAGCGCTGCCAAGAAGGTGACTGCCAAGAAGGCGGCAAAGAAAAAGCCGCAATAACCAGGAGGCGGCTCCCGCTGTGATCGCCTTGCGCTCCTCACTCGACGAGGTCGACGTTGATGGCCTTATGGGGGCTCCAGAAGACCAACTTCGTCAACCTCGGCGTGAGCTAACAGTGCCGGCTGCTAGATAGCGTGTGAGGGCTATGGCAAGACCACGACGGCTGATTCGCAACGGGGCGCATGTGCGCAGCCTCGGTGAGGTCGTCGCCGCTCCGCCGCGGGAGAACGAGCTCCGCTCCGTGCTCGCGATCCGGCCGTTCCGCATGCTCTGGATCTCGCTGTCGCTGTCGAGCCTCGGCGACTGGCTCGGCTTCCTCGCGACCACCTCTGTCGCCTATGCGCTGTCGTCGGGTTACGGCCCCCGCAACTACGCGATCGCTGTCGTGCTCTTCGTGCGGCTGCTGCCGGCAGTCATCATCGGCCCGATCGCGGGCGCGTGGGCGGACCGGTTCAACCGGCGTACGACGATGGTCGTCACCGACCTCATCCGGTTCGGGCTCTTCCTTTCCATCCCGCTGTACCTGACGCTGTGGTGGTTGTTCGTCGCGACGTTCCTCATCGAGTGCAACAGCCTGTTCTGGATCCCGGCCAAGGAAGCGTCGATCCCGAACCTCGTCCCGCGGGAGCGGTTGGAGACCGCCAACAAGCTCAGCCTGGTGACGACCTACGGGTTCGGCGCCATCGCCGCCGTACTGTTCGCAGCGTTGTCCTTCGTCAACCGCGTGCTTGCCCACAACTTCCACTGGTTCCGGACCAACCCGGTGGACCTGTCGCTCTACATCGACGCGCTGACGTTCCTGGTCTCGGCGGTGACGATCATCAATCTGCGTGAGCTCTCCGGAGTGCCTCGCGCAGTCAGTCACGAAAGTGGCGAGCAACTCAGCCTGTGGAAGTCGATCACCGAGGGTGTTCGTTTCCTTGGCGCGCAGCGCTGGCTGAAGGGCCTGGTCCTCGGTGTCTGCGGCGCGACTGGAGCCGGCGCTGCGGTCATCGGGCTGTCGAGAGCGTTCGCCACCGTCTTCAGTGGCGGCACCGCTGCCTACGGCACCTTGTTCGGCACCGTATTCGTCGGGCTCGCGAGCGGGATGTTCCTCGGTCCGCGGTTGGCGGGTCCGTTGTCGCGCCGGCGCATCGTCGGCCTTGGCATCATCGCCAGTGGCATCACGCTCACGATCGACGCGGTCGTACCCAACCTCGCCCTCGCGATCCTCGCCACCGCGATGCTCGGCTTCTGGGCAGGCCTGGTGTGGGTCGTGTCGCTCACTCTGGTCGGGTCAGAGGTCAGCGACGAGCTCCGTGGCCGAACTTTCGCGTTCATCTACAACCTGATGCGCCTCGTGCTGCTCGCGATGGTGGTGATCGCACCAGCGACTGCCGGTCTGATCGGCAAGCACGAAGTCGTCGTGTCCGGTGCGCGGATCCGGCTCGACGGTGTGACGGTCACGTTGTTCGCGTCGGGGCTGCTCGCGATCGCGCTCGGAGTCGTCTGCTTCCGGCTCATGGATGACCGGCGCGGCATCCCGCTTCGCTCCGACCTGATCGCGGTGCTTCGCCGGCACACACCACAACTCGGCCGCGGCACCGACTCGGGTCTGTTCATCGCGTTCGAAGGTGGTGAGGGTGCCGGCAAGTCGACCCAGGTTCAGCTGCTGGCGGAGAAGCTGCGTGCAGCGGGTCACGAGGTGGTCGTCACCTTCGAGCCCGGGGCGACCGAGATCGGCACGAAGCTGCGCCAGGTGTTGCTCGACCGCTCCTCGGTCGGCATCAGCCCGGAGTCTGAGGCGTTGCTCTACGCCGCAGACCGGGCACAGCACGTCGCTGCGGTGATTCGGCCCGCGCTCGCCCGCGGCGCGATCGTCGTGACCGATCGCTACATCGACTCCTCGCTCGCCTACCAGGGCGCCGGTCGGGCGCTCGCCGAGACCGAAGTACGGCGGCTGTCCGTCTGGGCGACCGGGGGTCTGCTGCCCGACCTGACCGTCGTGCTCGACCTGTCTCCCGAGATCGGCCTGCGACGACGCGGCGGACCGGGCGACCGGCTGGAGGACGAGAGCCTCGCCTTCCACCAACGAGTCCGCGCGGGCTTCCTGCAGCTCGCGGCGCATCACCGCGACCGGTATCTCGTCATCGATGCGACGCAGGACAGCGCGCGGATTCACGAGGAGATCTCGGCCCGGCTCAAGCCGCTGCTGCGGTCGGTACCGACGACCCCGCTGCCCAGGGTCGCGCTATGAGCGTCTTCGATGCCCTGGTCGGTCAGGACCGCGTCGTCGCGCAGCTGCAGAGCGCGGTCGGCTCGGCGCGGGTGATCATCAACGGCGGCGAGTCAGCCGGCATGACGCATGCCTGGCTGTTCACCGGTCCCCCGGGGTCGGGCCGGTCGGTCGCGGCGCGGGCATTCGGTGCAGCGTTGCAGTGTCCCGACGGTGGCTGTGGCGTCTGCCACGAGTGCCACACGGCACTGGCCGGCAGCCACGCCGACATCGAGATCGTCACGCCGACCGGGCTGTCCTACAGCGTGGCGGAGACGCGCAACCTGGTGGCGCGGGCCGCGCTCGCGCCGACTCGGGGCACCTGGCAGGTGACGATCGTCGAGGACGCGGATCGATTCACCGAGCAGGCGCTCAACGCGTTGCTGAAGGCACTCGAAGAGCCACCACCTCGCGGCGTGTGGCTGCTTTGCGCGCCGTCCGCCGACGACCTGCTGCCGACCATCCGGTCGCGGTGCCGGATGGTCACCCTGCGCGTGCCGCCGTACGACGCGGTGGCGGCCTACCTCGCGGGTGAGGGGATCGATCCGACCACCGCGGGGTTCGCCGCACGGGCCGCGCAGGGACACATCGGTCGGGCTCGCCGGCTCGCGACGGACCACGACACGGCGGCTCGCCGTCGTGAGGTGCTGACCGTGCCGACTCAGGTGGTGTCGGTCGGTGGCTGCTTCGCGGCGGCCGCCGCTCTGGTGGATGCCGCGAAGGCCGAGGCGGCAGCGGTCAGCGAGTCTCTCGACGCCGACGAGAAGTCGGCGCTGCGAGAGGCGTACGGCGACACCGGCGAGCGCGGGATGCCCAAGCCGCGCGGCGTGGCCGGCGCGATCTCCGAGCTCGAGAAGCGACAGAAGTCGCGGGCCACCCGCACGCAGCGCGACGTCCTCGATCGCGCGCTGGTGGACCTCGCGGCGTTCTACCGCGACGTGCTCGTCGTACAGCTCGGCGCGAACGTCGACCTGGTGAACGCGGACCTCGAGGCGACCTTGCGTGACCTGGCGGCCGAATCGGCGCCCGAGGACACGTTGCGACGAATCGAGGCGGTGCTCGAGGCTCGGGTCGCCATCGAAGGGAACGTCGCGCCGCTGCTGGCTGTGGAAGCGATGGCAGTCGCGCTCCGCGCGCCATAGATTCGAGGCGTGCCCCTCCGCAGAACCGTTGCCAGTGTCGTCGCCGGTCTCGCTGCGCTCTCGGCGTGCTCGTCATCGGGTTCGCCGGGAACGATCGCACCCGCGACGCCGGCCGTCTCGCAGAGCGCGTCGAGCTCGCCCACCGCGAGCGCCACGGCCGGAGCCGGCCTGGCGGCATACGAGCATCAGCACCTCACCTGGCGCGACTGTCATGACGGGCTGCAGTGCTCGACACTGCGAGTCCCGCTGGACTACAACGACCTCGCAGGCCGGCAGCTGCAGATCGCGGTGATCCGCGAGCAGGCGACCCAGAAGTCCGAAGGCTCGCTGATCGTCAACCCCGGCGGGCCCGGTGCCTCCGGCGTCGACTTCGTCGCACAGGACGCCAGTGTGTTCAGCCAGCTCACGACCCACCTCGACCTGGTGTCCTTCGACCCGCGCGGCGTCGGCCAGTCGAATCCGATCCGATGCCTCACCTCGGCGCAGCTGGATGCCTACATCAACATCAACCCGGTTCCGACGACGGCAGTCGAGCGTCGCCGCACGATCAACGCGAGCCGTAACTTCGCGGACGCCTGCTACCGGAAGAACGGCGACTACCTGGAGCACGTCGGAACGAAGGACCAGGCACGTGACATGGACGTGCTGCGGGCCGCCCTGGGTGAGGCGAAGCTGACGTACTACGGCGCGTCGTACGGGACCTACCTCGGCGCGAAGTACGCCGAGCTGTTCCCCACCCACATCCGGGCGATGGTGCTCGACGGCGCTCTCAACCCGGATGAGTCCTCGACCGGCGCGAACCTGGTTCAGGCGAAGGGCTTCGAGACGGATCTCGACGACTTCATTTCGTACTGCGTGCGGTCCGGGCACTGCCCGTTCGGCTCGACGACCTCGGCGGCGATGGCAGGCCTCGACCGCCTGATCGCCGAGGTGACGGCACATCCGCTGACCGTCGGCGGCCGGATCATGGGTGCCGGCGAGCTCTTCGAGGGGCTCGCGGCCGGGCTGTACTCGACCGGGGACTGGGCCAACCTGCAGACCGTTCTCGGTGCCGCGCAGTCGGGCAACGGTGCCGGCGTCCTGATCTTCGCCGACGCGCTGACCCAGCGGAACAACGACGGCAGCTACAGCAACCTGATCGAGTCGAACATGGCGATCAACTGCATCGACCGGCCGTGGCCGCGCAGCGTCTCCGGGTACCTGCGCAACGCCACGAAGTTCCAGAAGCAGGCGCCGCACTTCGGTGCCGCGATCGAGTACGGCTCGCTGCCGTGTGCCTTCTGGAAGGTGCCGCCGGTCGAGGACACCCACCCGGTCAGCGCAGCGGGTGCGCCGCCGATCCTGGTGATCGGGACGACGCGGGACCCGGCCACCCCCTTCGTCTGGGCCAAGGCCCTTGCCCGGCAGCTGTCGTCCGGCGTCCTGCTCACCCACGACGGTGACGGCCATACGGCCTACATCGACCGCAACCAGTGCGTCGACGCCGTGGTGGCCCGTTACGTGTTGCACCTCGACGCCCCCGCGGCCGGGACGGTCTGCCACTGAGGCGGTCGCCGGTGTCGGGCTAGACTCTCGTGCTGTTGCGCCGCTCGCGGCGCACGCCGCCTTAGCTCAGTCGGTAGAGCGATTCACTCGTAATGAATAGGTCTGGAGTTCGATTCTCCAAGGCGGCTCCGAACACGACCCGCGGCTCGCTGAGCAGGCGTCAGCTGCCTTGGTCAGGACGGGCGAGCACGAACATCGAGTTCCCGCGGTTGGTCGCCCGCGCCAGCGGATAGGCGACCTTGTGGACGGCGTCGAAGGTCGCTCGAATCAGCTTTCCGCGTCGGCCGCGCCCGGTACGTCCCGGTGACAGCGACGTCGAGCGGTAGAAGCCGTAGGGCGTGGCGTAGGTCTGAACTCGCTCAACCGCATAGCCGCTGCCGGCGAGGAGCCGCTGCGTGGTTCGCGGCGAGAAGTCATACAGGTGGGGCACCTCGGGGTACTCCCACACCCCGGTCCGGCGGGCGAGGAGGCGGTACGTCAGCTGCGGGTAGAGCCCCTCGACGTTGGGGAACGTCATCGCGAGCCGGCCGCCGGGCTTGAGCAGGCCCCGGGCGAGGGCGAGCTCGTGGCGGGGATCGCGCAAGTGCTCGAGCACGTCCCAGAACGTGATGAGGTCGAACCGCTCGTCACCGAGAAGACCGAGGGCGTCGTCGAGGGTGCCGGTCCGCACGTCGAGTCCGCGCTCCCGGGCGGCGGCGGCCGTCGTGGCGCCGAGCTCGACACCGGTCGCATGGCAGCCCTGGGCCGTGGCGACCTCGAGCCAAGCGCCGGAGGATGCACCGACGTCGAGAACTCGTGCGCCGTCGAGATTCACCCCGGCGTCGCGCAGCAGGACGACCTTGCGGCGTGCGTTGAACATCGTCGTCTCGCGAAGCTCGCCGAGGAGGGCTTCCGAGAAGGTCTCGTCCTGGTAGTAACCGCTGTCCTCGAACTCGCTGTCGTCGGGCTGCGGGTCGCGGAACACCAGCCCGCACTCGCACCTAGCGAGGCGGTACCTGCTCCAGCTGAAGTACGTCGGGAACGGCGCCCGGGCGTCGCAGACGATGCAGCGCCGAACGCCGGCTTCGTCGGTCGTCGGGGCAGCCATTGTCAGCAAATCCTATCGAGCGGGCGCTCCGCGGACCGGTGGGCCAAGATGACCCCATGTCTGAGGCGCAGGCCCACTACAAGCGGCCCAACTGGTTCGACCGGCACGTGATGATGCCGGTCGTCGCCGGCTTCACCCGGCTCGGCCTGTCGGTGTGGGGCTCGCGGGTGCTCGAGGTGAAGGGCCGCAAGAGCGGCGAGCCGCGGCGGGTGCCGGTGAACCTGCTCACTCACGACGGCGAGCAGTACCTGGTGGCGCCACGCGGGGAGACCCAGTGGGTGCGCAACCTACGGGCAGCCGGAGACGGCGTACTGATCCTCGGCGGCAGGCGGCAGCCGTTCACCGCGGTCGAGCTGGCCGATGCGGACAAGCCGGAGCTGCTCCGGGCGTACCTCAAGCGGTGGAAGGCTGAGGTCGGCGTCTTCTTCGACGGGGTCAGCGCGACGTCACCCGACGCCGAGATCGATCGGATCGCTCCTCGCCATCCGGTGTTCCGGCTTTCGCTCCAGGCGGGCAAGTCCTCCTAGGCTGGATTCAGTGAGGGGTACGTCGCGGCTCGGCCCGCAGGAGCGCGAGGACGCGTGGAAGCGTCTCGACGGCGGCTCGTTCGACCTGCTGGTCATCGGCGGCGGCGTGACCGGCGCGGGGGTTGCGCTCGATGCCGCGACCCGCGGCTTGTCCACCGCGCTGGTGGAGTCTCGCGACATCGCCAGCGGTACCTCCTCGCGGTCGAGCAAGCTCTTCCACGGCGGGCTGCGCTACCTCGAGCAGATGGACTTCGGCCTGGTCCGTGAGGCACTGAAGGAACGCGACCTCATGCTGACCCGGCTGGCGCCGCACCTGGTGCGTCCGGTCTCGTTCCTCTATCCGCTCACCCGCTACGGCTGGGAACGCGCCTACGTCGCCGCCGGCCTCACCCTGTACGACGCGCTCGGTGGTTCCCATGCGCTACCTCGGCATCGCCACCTGACCCGCCGCGGCGCGCGGGCCTTGGCACCGGCGCTTCGGGGCGATGCGCTCGTCGGCGGCGTTCTGTACTACGACGCCCAGTGCGACGATGCTCGGCACACGTTGACCCTGGCGCGCACCGCCGCGGAGTACGGCGCCCTCGTGCGGTCGTCCACGGAAGTCGTCGGCTTCGTCCGTGAGGGTGGCCGGATCGTCGGCGCCGAGCTTCGCGACACCGAGACAGGCGCGACCGCGACGGTGCGCACCGGAGTGGTCATCAACGCGACCGGCGTGTGGACCGACGACGTCCAGCGCCTCGCCGACTCCCGCGGCGAGTTCAAGGTGCGGGCGTCGAAGGGCGTCCACATCGTCGTCCCCCGCGATCGGATCTCCTCCGAGACCGGCCTGATCCTGCGCACCGAGCGGTCGGTGCTGTTCGTCATCCCGTGGGGCGACTACTGGATCCTCGGGACGACGGACGATGACTGGAACTACGACAAGGCGCACCCCGCCGCGAGCCGGGTCGACATCGGCTACATCCTTCGTCACGTCAACGAGGTGCTCGCCGTCCCGCTGACCCGGGAGGACATCTCCGGGGTCTACGCCGGGCTGCGTCCGCTCCTGTCGGGGGAGCAGGAGGACACCTCCCAGCTGTCGCGGGAGCACGCGATCAGCCGCTCGCCGCGCGGGATGGTGTCGGTCGCGGGCGGCAAGTACACGACGTACCGCGTGATGGCGAAGGACGCGGTCGATGCCGCGGTCGACGATCTCGGCCGGCACGTGCCGCCGTGCGTCACCGAGCACATCCCGTTGGTCGGCGCCGACGGCTACCACGCGCTGGCGAACCAGACCGAGTCGATCGCCGAGGAGCTCGGCCTGCCGCGGTGGCGCTATGAGCACCTGCTGCACCGCTACGGCGCGCTGGTCGACGAGGTGCTCGCGCCGGCCGCAGAAGATCCGACGCTGCTCGAGCCGATCCCCGGCGCCGGCCTGTATCTGATGGCCGAGGTGCGATACGCCGCGACGCACGAGACCGCCTTGCATCTGGACGACGTGCTGACTCGACGTACCCGGATCTCGATCGAGACGTCTCACCGCGGGGTCGACTCGGCGCGGCCGGTGGCGCTGATGCTCGCCGGGATCCTCGGCTGGGATGACGAGACCCGCGATGCGGAGGTGGCGGCCTACATCAAGCGAGTGGAAGCCGAGCGGCTGTCGCAGGAGCAGACCGATGACGTCAACGCCGATGCCCGACGGCTGGTGGCCCCGGACAGCCGCCGCCCCGTCATCTGACGGATCCGCGATGCGGCTGGTCACCTATTCGATGGGCGTTTCGCTCGACGGCTACATCGTCGGGCCGGATGGGGACTTCGCCTGGACCGAGCCCGACGATGACATGTTCCGCTTCTTCATCGAAGAGATCCGCGGTGTCGGCGTCCACCTGATGGGCCGCCGGCTCTACGAGACGATGTTGTACTGGGAGACCGCCGACGAGGACCCCGCGCTCGACGCCGAGATGGCCGAATGGGCGGCGCTCTGGAAGCCACTGCCCAAGGTCGTCTTCTCCACGACGCTGTCGTCAGTGCAGGGCAACGCGCGACTCGCGGTCGGCGACGTCGCGTCGGAGATCGAACGGTTGCGCGCCGAGCCAGGTGACGGCGAGATCGCGATCGGCGGCGCGACCCTCGCTGCGGAGGCATCGATGTTTGGTCTCATCGATGAGTACCGGCCGAGGATCTATCCCGTGATCGTCGGGGGCGGGATCCCGTTCTTCCCGCACGGTGAACGTCGACAGGATCTCGAGCTGGTCGAGACTCGCACCTTCAGCTCGCGAGTGCTCTGTCTTCGCTACCGCGTGGCGCGTTAGTCGCCTGACTTCCGGCGGAGCGCGCGGGCCCCGCGCCACAGGCCGTAGCCGATTCCGGTTGAGGCGATCGCGCCTACGGTCAGGAAGGCCACCGAGAGCTCGGGTCGCGCACCGCTGAGCGCACCACGGGCCGGCACGGCCGCTCGTTCGCGAACACCTCTGCGGTTCGCCTGGGCGAGCAAGTCGTCGAGCAGACCGACGGGTGGCTCGATGTGGGTGTCACGCAGTGCGGTCAACGCGCCCGCAAGCTGCCTCTGTCGCTCGACTTCTGCCGAGCAGTCGGCGCAACGGCGCAGATGCGCCCGAACGACGTGCAGCGGCCAGCCCGTCAGCTCGCCGGACACCATCGCCGGCAGTTGCGACCGCGCCTCGCGGCAGAACCGCGGCAGCCTTTCATCGCTCATGCGACACCGCCGGTGATCGCACCGCCGTCACCGCCGAGCACGAGCTCGCGCAGCTTTGCGTGCGCGCGATGCAGTCGCACCTTCACGACGTTCTCCGTCACGCCCAGCAAGTCGGCCACTTCTTTCGTCGACAGCCCTTCGATGTCGCGCAGCACGACGACCGTGCGCGCCTCCTCATTCAACGTGGCGAGCGCCTGCTCGCTGCGGCGGACCAGGTCCGCCGTCTCCGCTCTGTCGTCCGGCGCCGCATCGGTGCCGACGATCTGGTTGAGGTCGTCGGGCAGTGCGAACGGTGTCCGGCCGGCGACCATTCCGGTCTCACGTGCCTGGGTGCGCTTGCGCAACATCGTGAGACACACGTTGACCGTGACCCGATGCAGCCAGGTGCCGAACGCCGCGTCGCCGCGGAAGCCGACCACGGATCGCATCACGCGGACGAACACCTCCTGCGTCGCGTCGGCGGCCTCGTCAGGGTCGGCGAGCATCCGGCGAGCCAGCTTGTAGACGTCGGTGTACGTCGCGCGGATCAGCGCGTCGAGCGCTCCTCGCTCGCCACGCTGGCACGACCGCACCAGCGCCGGGTCGACGTACATGCGCCTTCTCTGACTCCTTCCAGCGGCGGTTGGTTACCGCCAAGTACAAAGTCGGCAGAAGTTCTCTGTAACCAAGGCTCGCGCCCGGAGTCCAACCATGTGACGCGACGCGCCGTGCGTCGCAGAGATGGAGTGATCCGGATGTACGCGTTCGTCGTGTTCGCAGGCCTTGCCCTCGCGCTTGCAACGGTCGGCGAGGTGCTCAACGAGATCCTGCCCGTGAAGGCCCCGAAGGCTCTGACCACCAGCGTCGGCGTCGGTGTCGCGATCCTCGTGTCGTGGGCCCTCAACTACTCGGTCTTCCGCGCCTTCGGTCAACCGCTGCGCGCTGAGTGGATGAACCCGGTTGCCACTGGTGTGGTCCTGGTCGGCATGGGCGAGGCGGTTCGCGCCGTGCTCACCAACCTCGGCCTGAACATCACGATCGGTGGCCGTTCCAAGACCGCCTAGCAACACCGCGCCCCGCCCGCCGTACCGATTTCCCCGAGTACGGCGGGCGGTCGCATGTCTTCTGG
>DASZYY010000242.1:0-5155 GCA_035545175.1 Mycobacteriales bacterium | reverse complement strand
CAACCATCGTGACGGTGACCTGCGCGCTGCGCTACGTGAGCGGCTGCCGGAGGGCGCGGACGTGGTCATCGACCCGGTGGGCGGCGACCTCAGTGAGCCGGCGCTACGCGGCATGCGGCACGGTGGCCGCTTCGTCACGGTCGGTTACGCGTCGGGCGTCATCCCGAAGATGCCGCTCAACCTGGTGTTGCTCAAGGGGGTGGAGATCAGGGGCTTCGAGTTCAGGAGCTTCGCGTTGCACCGTCCCGAGGAGTACGCCCGCGACGAGGCCGAGCTGATGCAGATGCTCGCGTCAGGGAAGGCGGCGCCCTACGTCGGCGCGAGGTTCGACCTCGACCACGTCGTCGACGCCGTCCGCCACGTCGCCGAAGGCAAGGCAATCGGCAAGGTCCTCCTCGACGTCACCTTTCCACGGTGAGATGCGACTTGTCCGTGTTACCGCGGCCGCTCGCCCTATATCGGTTGACGGTATATCGCTAACCGATCTATCGTGGGCCGATGGAATCGTTCCGGCCCGCTCTCGTGGCGACCCTCTGTTTCGCGATGCTTGCTCTACTGGTCGCCGCAGCGATCGTGCTCGCGCCGAGCGCCGGAGCGGCGGGCGGTTGCGGTGGCGGCTGACCTCGCTGCCGCGTCGGCGGGTCAGCCACCCACCGCGCTGGCCTGGCTGCTGTTCGTCGGATCGTCCGTGCACGTCGGGGCGACCGCGGGCATGTTCGGGTTCGCCGAGGTGCGACAACATGCCGCCACACGCAAGCGGCGCTATCTCGTCGCACCGCTTGCGCTTGTCGCTGGTGGGGCTGTGCTTGCCGCAGTCACTCCGTCGCGCGAGGTCTCCGTGCTGTTGCTCGGCTACTTCGCCTGGCAGCTGGTCCACTACCAGAAGCAGAACCTCGGCCTGGCTGCGCTGGCTGCGGCAGCCGCCGGAGCAAGAAGTCTCACCAAGATCGAGCGCAGGGCTCTGTCGCTCACGGCTGCGGCCGGCGCCCTCGAGCTGGCGCTGCGACCCCATCTGCTCCAGCTTCGGCTTGCCGACCCCGACGGGAGCTGGGTAGGTCCGGCGCGTGGTCTTGCCCTTGTGGGCTACCTCGGTGCGGTTGTCGCCGGCCTGACCGCCGTCCTGGCGCGGACGTCCGGTCAGCGGCCGGCGAGCCTGGTCGTGCTGTACCTGATCGGGTTGGCGTTCCCGGCGCCGATCTTCCTCTTCGCCACGCCGTACGCCACGGTCGGCGTGCTGACGATCGCGCATGGGCTGCAGTACCTGCTGATCACCGGCATCGTCGTCGGCGGCCCTGACCGGATGAGTCGACCCACTCGACTCGCGGCGTTCGCCGGTGTCGCACTGGGTCTGGGGTTGGCGTTCAACCACGCCTCGCACTGGCACACCGGTGGGTCGCTCGCTCGTGCCGGATACGGCGCCTACCTCGGGGTCGTCATGACTCACTTCGTCGTCGACGGCGGCCTGTGGCGTCTGCGCGATCCGTTTCCGCGTCGATTCGTCGGGAGCAGGCTGCCGTGGCCGCTCATCTCGACCCCCGCGAGGGCGGCCTGATGTATCGGCTCACGGAGTACGGTAAGCGGATGGCGCGCAAGGAAGCGAGCGAGTCGGCCGACCTCAGTGGGCTCGGCCGGTACGCCGGACCCGCGACCCTCATCCTCTCCAGCCTCGCCGAAGGACCCAAGCACGGCTACGCGCTGACCAAGGACATCGAGACCTTTGCCGGCGTGCGGCTGGCACCCGGGACGATGTACGAGGCCTTGGCCCGTCTCGAGGGGCAGGGCTTGATCGAGAGCCTCGAGTCCGACGACCGGCGGCGGCCCTACCAGCTCACGGCGTCGGGCGCCGCCGCGTTGCGACGGCACCTCGCCGACCAGCGCCGGATCGCCGACGTCGGGCTGCGTCGGCTGAACACGGCGTGGGGCACATGATCGAAACGGCGTTGTACGACGAGGTGGCCGATCGGTTGCTGCGGTGGTACCCGCGGTCCTGGCGCGACCGGTACGGCGAGGAGTTCGCCGCGCTGCTGTGTGACCAGATCGCTGAGCAGCCGCGGTCCTGGCGCCGCGATGCCGACGTCCGCTGGCACGGAGTGAAGGCGCGGCTGTCGGCGGTCGGGCTCGGCCACTCGCCGTTGCGTGATCGCAATGCGATGCGCACCGTCGAGGCGGTCACGCTTGCGTGCTTCCTGGGCTGTCTCGTCTCGCTGTGGTCGCAGATCCTCCGGGGTAGCTCCTCCGCGCCGTACGCACATCCTGCGGTCGCCGCCATGCGCGTCGTGCTTGCCGCCACATTCCTCGTCATCGGACTGTGGGCGTTCTCCGGCGTGACCACTTTGGCGAGGCGGGTGATGCGGGCTCGCGACGACGGGCATGGGTCGACGTTGGTACCTGCCTTGCTCATGGTCGGTATAGGGAGCGCGCTGTTCGCTGCCGGCATCACCGCGGTGTGGTCGAGGTTGCACTGGGCGGTGACACCGACGAGCGTCTCGACGGTGGCCGCGGAGTCGATCAGCACCTTCTGGTTGCACCCGCATCTGCTCGGCCAGGTTCCGGGGGCGCAGATCGTGTGGATGGTGGTGAGCCCTTTCGCGGTCGCTGTGGTTGTCGCTGGAGGCCTGCGACTTCATCGCATCCTCGACGAGGTCGCTCCGGTGCTGGGCTCGCCCATGCGGCAGAGGAGATGGCAAGCTGCTTCGTTGGCTCCGGCGCTGGTCGTCTCCACGTGGTGGGTGATCAGCTCCCGGCAGCTTCAGATGCCGGCGCTGCGCGCCGGGACACTCGACGCCGCGATGATCGCGGCAATGACGGCGCTGCTCGCGGTGCACTCGACGGTGAGTCGCACGCGGGCCGCCGAATCCGGCTGAGCCGAGTCCGACTCAATATTGACGTCAGTGTCAAAAACGGCGTACCGTTTTCGGTATGACGGCTCCTTCCGATGTCGCGATCTTCGACGCTGACAACCACCTGTACGAGACCAAAGAGGCGCTGACGAAGTACCTCCCGGACGCGTACAAGGGCGTCATCGACTACGTCGACGTCCACGGCCGGACGAAGATCGTCGTCCGCGGCCAGATCTCCAACTACATCCCGAACCCGACGTTCGACGTCGTCGCGCGGCCCGGTGCCCAGGAGGAGTACTACCGCAAGGGCAACCCGGAGGGGAAGAGCCGCCGCGAGATCTTCGGCGAGCCGATGAAGGCGATCCCGGCCTTCCGCGAGCCGGCCGCCCGGATCGAGAAGATGAACGAGCTCGGCATCGACAAGACCCTGATGTTCCCGACCCTTGCCAGCCTCGTCGAAGAGCGGATGCGTGACGATCCGGACCTGATCCACGTCGTCATCCACGCGCTCAACGAGTGGCTCTACGAGACCTGGCAGTTCAACTACGAGGACCGTATCTTCACCACACCCGTCATCACGCTGCCGATCGTCGACAAGGCGCTCGAGGAGCTCGACTGGGTGATCGAGCGCGGTGCCCGCGTCGTCCTCATCCGGCCGGCGCCGGTGCCCGGCTGGAAGGGCTCGCGGTCGTTCGGCTTCCCGGAGTTCGACCCGGTCTGGCAGAAGATCGTCGACAACGACCTCCTCGTCGCGATGCACTCCTCCGATAGCGGCTACGAGCGCTATGCGAACGACTGGATGGGTGGCGGGGAGATGCTGCCCTTCCAGCCGCAGGTCTTCCGGATGCTGCAGGCATGGCGCCCGATCGAGGACGCCGTGTCCGCGCTGGTCTGTCATGGTGCGCTGTCGCGCTTCCCGCAGCTGAAGGTCGCCGTCATCGAGAACGGCGCGAGCTGGGTGGCCCCGCTGCTCAAGGCCATGAAGGATGCCTACAAGAAGATGCCGCAGGAGTTCATGGAGAACCCGGTCGACGTCATCCGCCGCAACATCTACATCAGCCCGTTCTGGGAGGAGGACTTCGGCGAGCTCGCGGAGCTGCTCGGTGAGGACCACATCCTCTTCGGCTCGGACTACCCGCACCCCGAGGGGCTGGCGGAGCCGGCGAAGTACGTCAACGACCTCGCGCACCTTCCCGAGGAGCTCGTCCGCAAGATCATGGGCGGCAACCTCGCGAAGCTGATGGGCGTCGGCGTCACCGTCTGAGCCCCGGTAGCAGCGGACAGGAGTCAGGCGTGGCGGCAGGCCAGGCGGCAGCGGCCGCCGTCCAGGAAGGACCGCGGTCTAGCAAGGGGGCGCGCACGCGTGCCCGGCTGCTCGAGGCGGCCAAGGAGATCTTCGAGGAGAACGGTTTCCTCAACGCCCGGATCTCCGACATCGCCGACCGCGCCGGGCTGTCGCACGGCTCCTTCTACCACTACTTCGAGTCGAAGGAGCAGATCTTCCGCGAGGTCGCCGCGATCGTCGACGAAGAGCTCGGCGCGCCGCTCGGCGACGTCGTACTCGCCCCCGCGACCGGCCTTTCTCCGCACGCGCGGCTGCGCGAAGGCGTCCGCCTGCACTTCGAGGCCTACCGCGAGCAGGCCCGCATCATGGGCATCATCGAGCAGGTCTCGCGGTACGACGAGCCGGTCGGCGAGATGATGCTCGGCCGTCACCGCCAGTACAGCGAGCAGGTCGCCGACTCGATCCGTGAACTGCAACGACGCGGCCTCGCCGACAAGGAGCTCGACCCCGCGGTCGCGGCCGCCGGCATCGGTGCGCTGACCGGCCGCTTCGCCGAGCTCTGGCTCGTGCAAGGTGCGATCGACTGCTCGATGGACGTCGCGGTCGAGCAGGTGACCAAGCTCATCGTCAACGCGCTCGGCATCGCTGACTAGAACGGCGTCTTCGGCCCCAGCTTCGCGAACAGTCGCGGCAGCGTTCCCGCGGTGGTGAGGATCACGCCGTTGCTGACGCTGGCGCATCCGAAGATGCCGACCTTGAGGTCCACGGTGAAGCCGTCGGCGTATTCGAACGCGGCGTAACCCGCCGACCCATCATCGGCCGGACAGCTGTGGACCGCGTCGTCGACATGACTCAGCGGAAGGCTCCGAACCAGCATGGCGTCGCGCGACGCCTCACGGCTGCCGAGGAGCTGATGGCCGATCAGCCGGAAGCGGTGGCCGTTGAGCCCGGCGTAGCGACAGAGCAACGCCCGGGTGGGGTTCTGGTTCGGTAGCAGCGCAGTGTCCAGACCGGGACCTCGGTTCGTCAC
>DASZYY010000241.1:0-9419 GCA_035545175.1 Mycobacteriales bacterium | reverse complement strand
ACGCGCTCCACACCCAGGCAGTCGCCCTCCGGCACGCATGGGTCGGCAACGGTCACGTGGGTGCCGGCTGAGGACAAGAGCTCGGCGACTCGTCTGGCGGGAGTCTCGCGGACGTCTCCGGTGTTCTTCTTGTAGGCGAAGCCGAGGAGCAGGACTCGGCTCCCGTTGAGGCACTTGCGTCGTGCGTTCAGGCCTCTCGTGAGCCGCCTGACGACGTAGTCCGGCATGTGGTCGTTGATGTCGTTCGCGAGCTCGACGAACCGGAAGTTCGTCCCCACGCTGCGCCGCACGCGCCATGAGAGATAGGTCGGATCGATCGGTAGGCAGTGCCCGCCGACACCTGGTCCCGGATCGAACCGCATGAAGCCGAACGGCTTGGTCGCGGCCGCATCGAGCGCGTCCCAGATGTCGATGCCGAGATCGTTGGCGACGACCGCCAGCTCGTTGGCGAGTGCGATGTTGACGTGCCGGTAGGTGTTCTCGATCAGCTTCGACAGCTCCGCCACGGCGGGCGAGGCCACGGGCACTGTCTTGCTCACCACCCGGTCGTAGAACTGCTGGACGGCCTTGAGTGATTGTTCGTCGACGCCTGAGACGAGCTTCGGGGTGTTCGCCAGGTGCCAGACCCGGTTGCCCGGGTCGATGCGCTCCGGGCTGTAGCCGAGCTGGAAGTCCGTCCCTGCCGCCAAGCCTGACCGGTCTTCGAGGATCGGTGCCACCAGCTCCTCGGTTGTGCCCGGGCAGACGGTGGACTCGACGATGACGGTGACGCCGGCGCGTATGTGGCGTCCGACGGCGTCCGCCGCCCGCCGCACGAACCGCAGATCCGGGTTGCCATCGCTCAATGGGGTGGGCACGGCGATCACCGCGACGTCGAAAGCGTCCAGCGACTCTTCGCGGCTGGTCGCTTCGAGCCGGCCCGACGCGACCGCTACCGCGAGGTCGGCCGACGCGACGTCCTCGACGTAGGACTGGCCGCTCATCACGCGCCGGACCCGCGATTGATCGAGGTCGTAGCCGACGACGTCGTAGCCGGCCCGCCACGCGCCGACCGCGAGCGGCAACCCGACGTAGCCGAGACCGACGACCAGGACGCGCTCGGTTGCCTCGTTCATCGCGCACGCCCGGCCGTCCCGCAGCGGCGAATCTCGAGGGCGGTTCGGTATGCCGCTTCGGTCTGCATCGTGATTCGGTGCCAGTCGTATCGCTCGCGGGCGACGTTCTCGGCCGCACCTCCCATCCGGGTTCGAAGCGCGGCGTCGTTGAGCAGCCGGCTCAGTGCGTGCTGCAGCTGGTCCGGCGCCATCCGGTCCACGTGTAGTCCGGTGTGCCCGTCCTCGACTGTCTCCACAGTGCCGCCGGACCGCGTCGTGACGACCGGTAGTCCCGCCGCCATCGCCTCGATCACGGGTCGGCCGAATCCTTCATGCGATGCGGTGGGACTCACGAAGATGTCTGCATCGAGGAACAGGTCCAGGAGGTCGTCACCGTGAACCGGGCCGGTGAACTCGATGCGATCGATGAGATCGTCCGGGATCAACGAGTGCAGGTAATGCCCGTAGTCGCCCCGGTGCAGACGTCGTGCAAAGCGCCGGTTCGCGTCGTTGGTCAGGTCCCAGACCTCTTCCGCCGGGTAGTTCCCCACAGCGCCGACCAGCCGCAGCCGAAGGTCCGGTGTGGTCCGCGCAAGCGGGATGAACGCGGCGATCAGGTCGTGGACGCCCTTGTGCGCCGACAGGCCGCCGACGTAGAGGATCAGCCGTCCCGGGGTGCGGCGACCCGCTACCTCGCGGCGGCGCTGGACCGCGCTGTTGTCGATGCCGTTCGGGACGACTTGCAGTCTCGCGGCGGCCGACGGGACGAGAGCGACGAGCGAGTCGGCAATGTATTGGCTGGACGCCTCGATCAGGTCGGCCGCCGCGAGCTGTCGGGTCAGCGCCGCGATGGGGAAGTGCGGATGCCAGGCGGCATGCACCGACAGCACCAGCGCGGCGTTCGGGCAGGCGGCGCGCAGCGGTGGCAGGAGCTGGGCGGCGCTGCGGACATGGATGACGTCGGGTGGATCGGCGGCAAGCACACGCGCCACCCCACGTATGTAGCGGAAGCCGAACAGCCTGGACGCCGACATCGGTGGTCGCAACCCGCCACGCAACAGCTCGCTCGTTGCCGCGACGACGGGCCAGAGGCGGTGCAGCGTCGTGTCGTCGCTGGCCAGCAGGTAGTGCTCGACCCCACCCTGTCGCAGCTCGGCATCGAGCCCGCGGTGACCGGGGGCCGAGCGTGCCGCGAAGACGCGCACCCGGTGACGGGTGGCGAGCCGGACCGCGAGCTCGTGGGTGTTGATCCCGAGCGAGTTCATGACGGGCGGCAGCACGCTGTCGATGGGCTGGCTGACCAGGGCGATGTCGGTCCCTGCCGTCAGCGCATGACCCGACTCCATCGGCTGGCGCTGCGCAACCACGGCCTCCCGGAGTCGTGGCGCGTCCTCGGGGGAGGCGTAGCCAATGGTGGACACACCATCACAGACGTTGGCGAAGCCGGTTCAGATACGCGCCCGCTCGGCCGCTGTCCGTCCCGGACGAGGTCCGACCGGTCCGAGGAGGTTTCGCAGCCAGGGCAACGCCAGCAGGCCGATGACGAGGTTGCCCAACGTCCATCCGACACACAACGCCTCGGTGGTGCCGAAGTAGACCGCACCGGCAACCGACAGGCCGACGATGACGACCGTGCCGAGCAAGACGTAGCAGAAGATGCGTCCGACCTCGCCGCGCACTCGTGCCGCCGCGGCTGCGACCGAGAACAGCGCGCGCGGGAGCAGGCCGATGATGAGCAGGCGCAGCAGTGTCGCCGCGTCGTGGTAGCGACTGCCGAAGAGGTAGACCGCGAGAGGCGACAGGGCGATCGTGGCGACAACCGCCGGGATGAGCATCATCAGCATGCCCCGCACCACGCGGCGGAACAGGAAGGGCAGCTCGTCAGGCTGGTACGAGCCCTCGACGAGCAGGGACTTGCCCAGGCTCAGGCTGACCGTGTCGAGCACGGTCACCAGCATCCAGGCGACGTAGAAGTGCGCGCTCGCGTTCGCCCCCAGCGTGACCGTCACGACGAGCGGCATCGCCATCGTCTGGATGGCGCCGCAGAGTCCACCCAGGTAGTCGAAGCCGAGGTACCGGATGACGGTCCGGCGGGACAGCACGATCGGAGCGGGTGGCCGGAGGACGTGCGCCGGGAGATACCGCCGGAAGATGAGGACGTTCACGGCGACGATCGCGCCGACTAGCGGGACCGACCACGCGGCGAAGATTCCCCAGGTGGGGAACAGCCCGACGAACAGCACCAGAGTGCCCGCCTTCGCCAGGTTGTATCCGGCGTTCTCGACCGGTACCACCGTGGTGCGCTGCAAGCCGGTGAGCACGCCGTCCTGAATGGCGAAGATGCCCCAGCCGACGAGGCCCGCGACGAAGGCAATGAACAGCCCGGTCCCACTGACGAAGGTGAGGTTGGAGCTGACGCGCGGTCCGAGTGCGACGAACCCGGCGCCGAGCGCGACGCTCACGACCACGGTCACCGCATAGGAGGAGGCGACTGCTTTCGCCGAAAGGCGGCGCATCGAGGGAAGGAAGCGCATCAGCGCTGCCGCGAGGTCCAGCTGGGCCACCGTGGACAGCGTCATCATTGCCGAGATCAAGGCGGTGTTCCGGCCGACCACCTCGGGCGGGTACAAGCGGGCCGCGAGCGTCCAGAACACCACCCCGAGCGCGCCGCTGAGTCCGGTGTTGATGATCAGCGCGTACGCATTGCGGAACAGGCCGTCGCGAGCCGGTGCGCTCCGCGGCGCGGCTGCGGGACGCGCAAGGAGGCGACTCGCAGACGTCGGACCGGTCACCCCACGTCCTCTCGCCATTCCAGTGGCTCGCGACGCGAACAACGCGCCGTCGACACCTCTTAGATGGCTGAGAGCCCCCGCTTGATGCGTTGGCGCCGCGACCGGTCGAAACCGGCCGCGGCGCCAACTGGTGTCAGCTCTTCTGGAACACCCGGATGTAGTCGATCTGCATCTTGGCGGAGCTGGGCCCTGAGCTGGCCGAGCCGCTCTGCATGGCGAGGTTCGCCAGGACGTACATCGCCTTCGACGGCACGTTGCTGGTGTAGTGCGCCATGGCGACTCCGTCGAGGTAGAACGTCAGGGATCCCGGCTCCCAGTCCACGCCGTAGGTGTGCCAGGTGCTCGTGAAGTCCTTGCCCGTCACCTGGGTCTGGGTCTGGCCTCCGCCGGATGCCCAGATGTCGGTCTGGGTGATTCGGTTGAGGTTGCCGTTGGCGTCGTGCTGACCCCAGCCCTCGAACACGTCGAACTCCGGCGGCCAGCTGTAGTCGGCCGGCAGCTGCCAGAACGCCGGCCAGGTGGTGCTGTCCCCGGGCAGCTTCGCCCGGATCTCGGAGTAGCCGTAGGTGAAGGTGTAGGACGAGCGGGACTGGATCATTCCGGAGATGTAGGGCTCGGTGACCTGGGTCTTGCCCTGGCAGGTGTCCTGCTTCTTGGTGGCGGTGATCGTCAGTACGCCGGACCCCTCGCTGAGGGCGCTGGGCTCGTAGCACTGGGTCTCGCTGGTGCCGGTGTTGAGCTGGGTGCCCCACGGGTAGCGGGTGCCCCACTTGCTCGTGTCCAGCGACGAACCACTGAACTCGTCGTTGAACTTCATCGTCCAGTTGCCGGCCGGCAGGTTTGAAGCCACCGGCGCCGTCGTCGGTGACGTCGTGGGCGACGTCGTCGGTGACGTCGTCGGTGACGTCGTCGGGGAGGTGGTCGGCGCGGGAGCGGCCTTGGCGGCAGCAGAGCTGAGATAGGTCTGCGCGTTCGTCAGCACGCTCTGTGCGTTGGTGAGCGCGGTCTGCGCGCTCTGCACCGCGGTCTGGGCGGACTGGATGTCGGGCAACGGATCGCCGGTGGTGTTGTTCGCGATCGCCGTGCCGGTACCGACCGCCAGAGTTACGGCAGTCACCGCGGCGATCGTGAGCGGAAGCTTGGACTTCACGAGTCTCCTATGGGCTGGGTGGGGACCTCGCGGACGTCCGGACGCTGTCCGTGCCGCCGCGCGAGGTGCTTGTCGCACCCGAAGAAGTTCGGCGGCACGCAAATTTGCTTGAACGAGTTGCACAACGGCGGGCCGGTGGCATCACCTTGTGTCGTGGATTGCGCAGAATGTCACCGCCCACGGGGGGCTGGAGGCTCAGGAAGCTGAGCGAGCGGGGATCACTCCCACGACGTACTGCCGGGCGACCCACGGGCTGAACGTCGTGCCCGCGCAGGCCGACCACGGCCGGCAGACGTGATTGTCATAGTCCGCGTAGGCCTCGAACGCGCGAATCTTCGCGGATCGGTCGGCAGCGGCGACGTTCGCAGGGCGCTGGGCTGTCCCGTAGTCCTCGAACCCTACGAAGCGGTGCGGAGCCAGGTACTGCTGGTTGGCCAACTGTGCGAAATATGCCGTTGCGTGATGATCGCTGTGATCGCCGTCGCCAAAGTGCCCGACGTAGTCCTGGGTGTGAATCGCCGTCGGGCGATACGAGGCCATGTGCGCCGCGAGCGAGCTGATAAGACTGCTGCGGGTGTAGGTCGCGGATCCGTCGACGGCCGAGATCTCGGGGATCGATCCGGTGTACAGCTTCTGCAGGCTCTGGTAGTGGTAGGCGATGTTGCCCGATCCGTCGAGCGCTCCGTCCGGCAGTCGCAGGAACACCAGCGAGATCGACGGAAGCGCCGACAGCGTGAAGACCTCGGCTGAACGGCCGGCGGCATTCACCGTGCTGTGGGACCACACGTCCCGTACGCCGGCCATCCGGGCGTAGGCGGCCTGCACGCCCTGCTCCCGTGCGGACCAGTAGGCGATGCCTTCGCCCGCATCGCCCGCAGTAAGGAAGACGGTGCGCACGGAGGCATCGGCCCTTATCGCGTTGAGCAGGGCAGGGCTGAGGAACAGCAGATCGTCGTCCTGGTGGGCGACGAGGTTCATCAGGCGGGCGCCGGGCGACGCCGGAGTGGGCCTCGTTGGCGACTTCGCGGTGACCCAGAAGGCTTCGATCGACCCCGCCATGGCGCCGAACGCGGTCATTGTTGCCAGCCGCAGAGTGAGCTCGCGCCTAGTCCATCGCACAGCGCGCCCCGTCCCGGTCGAGTCGCTGGGCGTACGGAGGGTGGCATAGATAACGGATGCGTCCCGCGAGATGGCCGGCCGCCGCGGCGGCGATCCCGACGAGTGCCGCTGCGAGCCGGACCACGCGCCACCGGGCCGGGCCCGACGTCCGCATCTCGCGGACCAGCCCGGAGGCGAGGAGCTTTACGACGAACGCGCGCTCGGCGGCGAGGTTCGCCGCCCGGCCCATGGCCTTGAAGGTCAGCACCTTCTCCCGATTGACGAAGTAACACCGCTGGTAGAAGTAGCGCCAGGCGACCCGGTTCGCCGGGACGTAGTGGTGGACCACCGCGCTCGGCTGGTACCAGACCGATCGGGGCAGCAGGTGCTCGAGCCGCATGCACATGTCGAGGTCGTCGAAGTCGATGGATCGGAATCCACCGAGCTGCTTGAACGCGGAGTGGCGGACCGACATGTTCGCGCCGATCAGGTGGCGAAGCGGTCCCGGGTCAGCGGGCAGTCCCGCATAGGCGCACCCGAACACCCAGTCGAAGCCGCCGGGGAACCACGGCGGGCGTGCGGTCTCATAACGAGGCAACGGCGGTCCGCCCACGGCGAGCACGGTCGGGTTGCGGTAGGGCGCAACCAGGTGCTCGAGCCAGTCGGGTGCAGCCTCGGCGTCGTCGTCGAGGAAGGCAATGATGTCCCCGCAGGCGGCGGCTGCTGCTGCGTTGCGGGCCCAGCCGGCGCCGAACCGGCGGTAGCTACCGTGCGCCCGCCGGTGCACATCAGCGGCCGCGGTGTTGCCGTCGTCGTCCGTGGCGGGCAGGACGCGAACCGGAGGGACCTCAACGGCGTCCGGCGGCCATCTGTGTCGACACCGCTCGAACAGGTCCGGGTTGCGGTCGATGCACACGAGGACCTCGGTGGGAGGGTGAGTCTGGCGTTGGGCCGAGGTGACGGCGCGTTCCAGCAGTCGCCATCGATCCACCGTGAAGGCCGGGATCACCACGCTCACCGAGGGCATCGGCGGGGCCGTTGCCGGCTTCGTTCGCGACGCCGCGCCGCCACCTCGCATGGTGGGTGGATCATCGCTGTGGCCGGTCAGATACCGCATCGCGCCGGGTATCACCTTGATCGGGGCGAGGCTCTTCGTCATCGACATGCGCACGTCATCTCGACACCGCCCGGTGCCCGCCGATGATTCGTTCGAGCCGCTGAAGGTCGTGGAGCTCGAGATCTCGGAACCGATCGGGCAGCTTGCGGGGTCCGCCGGCGCCGGACGGAGTCCCGACTACCGGCGGGCCCGCGTTCTGGTGCGGCTGCACGGCTGCCCGCTCGGCTGGTTGGAGCTGGATCTGAGCCGCGGCCCGGTCAGCTCGGCCGCAATCCGGTCCGCCGTCGAACGCGAGCTCGGCGCGACCGTCGAGGCCCACTTGGCGGCTGACGGCCTCGACCCGTCCCAGCTCGCCGGACAGCCCTCGAGCGGATGCGCTGCCCGTCGCGAGGTCGAGGACGAGGTGCCGCTGGCGACGGTAGTGGTGTGCACCATCGACCGGCCGGAGGCAGATCTCGACTCCTGTCTCGCGTCGTTGGGTGCGACGGACTACCCGCTGTTCGAGGTTCTTGTCGTCGACAACTCGCCCGACCGACCCCGGACCGCGGAGATCGTGGCCGCGCGATCCGCCGTCGACCCGCGAGTCCGAATGGTGCGCGAACCCAGGACCGGGCTTTCACATGCGCGCAACGCGGGCCTGACCTTCGCCCGCGGCGACATCGTCGCGTTCACCGACGACGACGCTCGGGTCGATCCGGGCTGGCTGTCGGCGATAGTTGCCGAGTTCACGTCGGACGCACGAATCGCCTGCGTGACAGGTCCGGTGGCGACGGCAGAGATCGAGACCGCGGACCAGGCCTGGTTCGACGCGTTCGGCGGGTTCGACAAGGGCTATCAGCGGCGCGTCTTCGATCTGGCCGACAACCGTGATCCGTCCCCGGCATACCCGTATCAGCTGGGTCTGTTCGGTACCGGCGCGAACATGGCGTTTCGACGCAGCATGCTGCCGGACGAGTGGCGCTTCGACGTGGCTCTGGGTGCGGGGAGCGTGACCCAAGGCGGCGAGGACCAGGATGCGTTCCTTGACGTGCTGTTTCGCGGCCACCGGCTGGTCTACAACCCGCTCGCCCTCGTGTGGCACCGGCATCGAAGCGATCACGACGGTCTGCGCCGGCAGATGTACCAGTTCGGCACCGGCGTTGGTGCGGTGATCACCAAGCGACTGCTCGGTGACGGCTCGCACCGTGGTGAGCTGGTCCGCGTCGTACCGGCGGGGGTGAGGCATCTCTTCCGCCCGGGTTCCCGGACGGCGACAGGATCCGACTACCCGCCGGACCTTCGCCGGGCGGAGCTCGCCGGGCTGGTGGCGAGCCCCTTCGTCTACCTACGCAGCCGGCTGAAGGTCGCGTGGTCGACGGCGTGACCGGCGATGCCGTACCAGCGTCGGCCGGGCCCGCCCGCCGCCCGCCGTTCGTCTCCGTCGTGGTGGCGACACGTGACCGCTCGGACAAGCTCGTACGGTGCGTGCAGTCGCTTCTCGACGGTGACCAGTCGAGTCTCGAGGTGGTCGTCGTCGACAACGCGCCTGCCGACACCTCCACGCGAGACGTGGTTGCGGCTCGGTGGGCCGACGACCTTCGTGTCCGTTACTTGTGCGAACCGCGCCCTGGCGCGGCGCGCGCCCGCAACGTCGGCATCCAAGCCGCCGACGGCGAGATCGTCGCGTTCACGGACGACGACGTCGTGACCGACCCGTCCTGGTTGCGGCTCCTCACGGACGAGTTCGCGAACGACGACGTGTGCGCGGTAGCCGGCCTCACCGTGCCGTTGCGACTCGACACCGCGGCATCGGTGTGGTTCGAGCAGGTGAGCGCGTTCGGGCGCGGTGCCGTGCGCGCAACGTGCACACTCCGCGATGACCCGCCACCGACCCGCTTGTTCCCGTTCACCCCGCCGTTCGGCGCGACGAACAACCTCGCGGTACGGAAGTCGATCGTGCGTGCGGTCGGCGGTTTCGACGAGCGACTCGGTCCCGGTACGCCTACCCGAGGCGGGGAGGACCTCGACTTGTTGGCCCGGTTGATCCTGACCGGCGGGACCCTGGTCTACCGGCCCGACGCGCTCGTCCGCCACGAGCACCGTGACTCCGTCGTTGAGCTGCGCAGCCAGATGTTCACCTACGGCGCCGGCAACACCGCGGTGATCACGAAGTGGGCGCTGCGCAACCC
>DASZYY010000240.1:0-10272 GCA_035545175.1 Mycobacteriales bacterium | reverse complement strand
CCGGCCCGCAGTCCGGGCCGGTCGGCGAGCAGCTGCATCACTTCGATCTGTGCCATGGGGGTGTCGAACGGAAGCTCGGAGCGCACCAGGCGACGCAGAGCCCGCCGCAGCCGAGTGACGACATCGGCAAGCGCGTCGAGGTCGGACGAGCGGGCCACGTCCGGAATCGTACGGTGTAAGGCTATTCCGTAGACAGAAAGATCCTGTTACAGTAGTTATATGTCACAGCCCGCCGCCCCTGAGCAACTGGGACCGCCACCGGGCGTCACGGGCTTCCGGCTGCTGAACCTCCTCGAGCAGCCGCGCCCGCGCCGAATCGCGGCGTCACCGAAGGCGCCGTTGCTCGTGGTCGTCACCGTCTGCGTCGGAGCCTTCATGGGCCAGCTCGACGCCAGCATCGTCAGCGTCGCGCTGCCGCGGATGTCCGACCAGCTGCACGCCGGCGTCGGCGCGGTCCAGTGGGTGTCGCTGGCTTACGTGCTGACCCTGGTCGCCCTGGTGGTGCCGATCGGGGCGTGGGCGGACTCGATCGGCCGAAAGTCGCTGTACGTCGGCGGGTTCGGCGTCTTCACCCTTGCCAGTGCGGGCTGCGCGTTCTCGCCGGACCTCGCGGTCCTTTGCGGCTTCCGCGTCGTACAGGCAGTCGGTGCCGCACTCATGCAGGCCAACAGCGTCGCGCTGATCGCGAGCGTCGCGCCGCGAGACCGGCTCGGCCGGATGGTCGGGCTACAGGCCGCAGCGCAAGCGGTCGGGCTCGCAACGGGTCCGGCGGCCGGTGGACTGCTGCTCGCGACCGGATCGTGGCGTTGGCTGTTCCTCGTGAACGTGCCGGCAGGCATCGTCGGGTTGGTCACTGCCACGACCCTGCTGCCGCGAAGCCGTGACCTCGCTTCGGCGCGTTCCGGCGGGCTCGCACGCTTCATATCGGGGGTGGTGCGCGCCCCGCGAATGGCGCGCATCCTGCTCGCGTCCCTGACCGGATACGCCACGTTGTTCGCCACGCTGGTGGCGATCCCGCTCTACCTCCATCACCGCGCTACCTCGAGCACCGCCACCGGGTTGGTCATCGCCACGCTGCCGGTGGTCCTCGGTGTCGTCGCCCCGCTTGCCGGCCACTTCGCGGACCGCGCGCCGCAGCGGGTGGCGAGTGCTGGGCTGCTCCTCGCGTGGGCGGCGCTCCTTCTGATCGCTGTCGTCCACCCGACCGGGCTGCGGCTGGCGGGCTTCCTCGTCGGCGTGGGGGCCGGCCTCGGCGCCTTCACGCCGGCCAACAACCGGGCGGTGATGGTCGCTGCACCGCCCGGGGCCTCCAGCACTGCCGCCGGACTGCTGAACATGACCCGGGGTCTCGGCACCGCCGCGGGCACCGCGATCGCGGTGATCCTTCTCGGCTAGGTTCGGGCCGTGGCTGTGCCGTACCTCGCCGATCTCGAGCACGACGCGTTGGCGGTGCTCGGCCGGGAGTGGCTGCTGCACGGTCACCTGCAGGACCGGGTCGGCATGGCGCTGGTCATGGAGACCGCTGACCGCGAGGAGATGCAACAGGTCGCGATCGAGGAGTGGATGGCGGCGAGCCCCGTCTACTCGCGCCGGATGCAGCGCGCCCTGGGGTTCGGTGGCGACGGCATCGACACGATCTGCAAGAACCTGCAACTCGACATCGGTGCGCCGCACGAGTTCATGGACTTCCGGTTCCGGATCGCCGACGAGCGTCATGCGGAGTTCTGGCTCGCGCATTGTGGCGCCTTGATGGATGTCGAGCCGATGGGCGTCGAGTTCGTGCACGGCATGTGTCACACGATCGAGGACCCGACTTTCGACGCGACCGCGGCGGCGACGAACCCACACGCGGCGATTCGGCCGATCCATCGGCCGCCGCGGGTGCCGGCCGACCGGACGCCGCACTGCCGGTGGCGGATCGACATCGACGCCGACGCTGCGGCGGTCGAGCCACATCCGTTCGTGGCGCGGATCGAGGAGTCGCTTGCCGCGAGCGTTCAGATCGAGTCGCTCGGCGGTTCGGAGGCGGACGGGCTGGTGGACTACAGCGGGACGTTCGATCCGGAGCTTCGGTTGGAGGACCTCAGCACGCGGGCGCTGCGGACGGCTCTCCAGGAGTTCGCGTTGCAGAGCCATCTCCTGCTGCGCGGCCTGCTGCTGAGCGTTGGGGGCCGGCTGGGTGCGGATCGGGTAGCCGCGATGACGCCGCGGCTCGTGGCCGGCTGGTGCGGCCTCACCGCCCAGCGCATCCGAGACGCGCTCGGGCTGGAGCCGACGGCTCCGGGCCTCGCGGCGATGCTGTCACTGCATCCGATGTTCGCGCCGCGAAGCTACGTCGGGCTGACCGTCACCGACCGTGATGACGGCAGCGTGCGGCTCGGCTTCGCCGACTGCCCCGCGCTGCGCGAGGGCGACGCGCTCACCTGGGCGAGCGGTCTCGGTGGGGCGACGGACGAGGCCCTCGACGCAGTCGTGTCGGCCTTCGACCCGCAGGCGCGGTGCGAGCCGGTCGCTCCGCTGGATGGTGAGCGTCACGCATATGCGGTGACGATCGACCGGAGCCGTCCGGCGCGACCCGAGGCGCCGGAGCTCGCCATCGCGAAGATCAGCACCGGTGCGGCGTTCCGGTTCCGGAATCCGGCGGCCAAGGTGATGACAGCCCAGTCTTGATGGCCTACTGTCTGGACACATGTCCAGTCAGGCGGTGGCCGCGCCTCGTCGGACACTGTCCGGCCGGCCGGCGGACACGGTGGTCGCGCTCGTCGATGCGGCTGTCACCGAGGTCGCCGAGACCGGCTTCGACGGCCTGACCATCCGCGGCGTCGCCCGGCGTGCCGGTGTCTCGCCGGCGACGGCCTACACCTACTTCGCGAGCAAGGAGCATCTGCTCACCGAGGTGTTCTGGCGCCGGCTCGCCGCCCTCGAGGCGCCACGACCGTCGAAGCGGCAGTCGCCCGCAGAGCGCGTCTCGGCCGCGGTGCGTGACGTGGCGGTCCTGGTCGCCGACGAGCCGGAGCTCGCGGCCGGCATCACCACCGCGCTGCTTGCCCATGACAGCGATGTGCAGGTGGTGAGGGACCGCATCGGGGCCGCGATCAGCGGTCGGCTCGCGACTGCGATCGGGCCCGAGGTCGATGCCGGCCTGCTGCAGATCCTCACCTTCACGTTCATCGGCGCCCTGCTGTCGGCCGGCATGGGCTACGCGACGTATGCCTCGCTCCCTGACGTGATGGCGCAAGCCGCCGGCCTGATGCTCGGCAAGAGCCGATGACGGCCGGCGCGCCCGCGGTCCCGGTCCTGGACCCGTACTCGTATCCCTTCCACGAGGATCCGTACCCGACGTACGCCGCGCTTCGTGAGCACGCGCCGGTCTACCGCAACGCCGAGCTCGGGTTCTACGCGCTGGCGCGCCACGCCGATGTCGTTGCTGCGTTCCGCGACGACGTCCGGTTCTCCAACGCCGACGGCGTCTCGCTCGATCCCGCCGCTACCGGCCCGCAGGCCGCGAAGGTCATGTCCTTCCTCGCCATGGACGAGCCTCGTCACGGCCGGATGCGACGGCTCGTGTCGCGTGGCTTCACCCCGCGTCGCGTCGCGGATCTGGAGCCCCGGGTGCGGGCGATCACCGACGCGCACCTCGCACCGGCGCTGCAGAAGGGGTCGTTCGACTTCATCGACGACGTCGCGGGCAAGGTGCCGATGGACGTCGTGTCAGAGCTGCTCGGCGTACCGGAGGCCGACCGTGCCGAGCTGCGCCGGCTGGCGGACGTGGTCGTTCACCGCGACGACGGCGTGTTCGACGTGCCGCCCGCTGCCGCGAGTGCTTCGCTCGACCTTGCCGTCTACTACCTCGAGATGATCGCGGCGCGGCGGCGCGAGCCGCGCGACGACCTCACCTCCGCGTTGCTCGAGGTCGAGATCGACGGCGAGCGCCTCACCGACGAGGAGCTGGGTGCCTTCCTGTTCCTGATGGTGGTGGCGGGCAACGAGACGACCACGAAGCTGCTCGGTCACTGCTGGTACTGGGGGGCGCGCAACCCGGATCAGCTCGCGAAGCCCATGGCCGATCCGCGCGCGGTTGCGCCATGGGTCGAGGAGACCTTGCGGTACGACGCGTCGAGCCAGATCCTCGCCCGCACCACGACGACTGAGGTCGCACTCGACGGCGGGGTGATCCCGAGCGGGGCGCGGGTCCTGCTGCTGGTCGGGTCGGCCAACCGCGACCCGCGGGTGTTCGACGATCCCGACCGCTACGACCTGGACCGCGACACGTCGGAGTCGTTGAGCTTCGGCTCCGGCCGTCACTTCTGCCTGGGGGCGTCGCTGGCACGGCTGGAGGCTCGCGTCGTACTGGAGCAGCTGCTGTCGAGGGTCGGCTCGTACGACATCGACGAGTCCGGCGCGAAGCGGGTGCACTCCGTCAACGTGCGTGGCTTCGCACACCTGCCGACTTCGGTCCGGCTCCGGTAAAGGGAGAACGAGTTGACCACTGTCACGCTGCCGCAGCCGCCCTACGTGTCGGGCGGCGAACACGAGCACGGGCATCTCGAGGAGCTTCGCAAGGACCCGATCGGGCTGATGCGGCGCGTGCATGACGAGTGCGGTGCCGTCGGTTCGTTCAATCTGGCCGGCCGGCGGGTGGTGCTCCTCAGCGGTGCGGACGTCAACGAGTGGTACTTCCGCAGCCCGGACGAGGTGCTCGACCAGGGCGCGGCTTATCCGTTCATGACGCCGATCTTCGGCAAGGGCGTCGTCTTCGACGCGCCGCCGGAGCGCCGCGCCGAGATGCTCAAGAACCAGTCCTTGCGCGGACCGCAGATGAGAGGGCACGCCGAGGTCATCGCGGCCGAGGTGCAGCGGATGGTCGCGGGCTGGGACAGCGAGCGTCAGATCGACCTGCTCGACTTCTTCGCCGAGCTCACGATCTACACCTCGTCGGCCTGCCTGATCGGCAAGAAGTTCCGTGAGCAGCTGGACGGCCGGTTCGCCGAGCTCTATCACGACCTCGAGCAGGGGACTGACGCGTTGGCGTACGTCGACCCGTATGCACCGATCGAGAGCTTCCGGCGCCGAGACGCGGCGCGGGTGGAGCTGGTGAAGCTGGTCGAGGCGATCATGGCGACTCGCGCCGGTGAGGATGCACCCGCCGGTGACCCTGATCTGCTCGACCTGTTGATGTCGGTGACGGACGACGGCAAGCCGAGGTTCACTGCCGACGAGATCACCGGCATGTTCATCGGGACCATGTTCGCGGGCCACCACACGACGTCCGGCACTGCGGCGTGGACGCTGATCGAGCTGCTGCGCCATCCCGACGAGATGGCCGCGGTCATCGCTGAGCTGGATGAGCTGTACGCCGACGGGTCCGAGGTGAGCTTTCAGGCGCTGCGGGAGATCCCGCGGCTTGAGGCGGCGATCAAGGAGGCGTTACGCCTGCATCCGCCGCTGATCCTGCTGCTTCGCGTCGCGACCGAAGACCTCGAGGTCGGTGGATACGCGGTCCGCCAGGGCGACCTCGTCGCGGCGACGCCGGCGATCTCCAACCGGCTGACCCCCGACTTTCCTGACGCCGACGCGTTCGACCCGGCGCGGTACCTCGATCCGCGACGTGAGGACGACACGAACCCGTGGACCTGGATCCCGTTCGGGGGTGGCAAGCACCGCTGCGTCGGTGCGGCCTTCGCTCTGATGCAGCTCAAGGCGATCTTCTCGATCCTGCTGCGCGACTTCAGCTGGGAGATGGCGCAGCCCTCGGAGTCCTACCGCAACGATCATTCGAAGATGGTCGTCCAGCTCCAACAGCCCTGCGCGGTCAATGTCCGGCCGAGGGATGCCCGGTGAAGATCACGGTCGACCGCGATCTGTGCCAGGGTCACGCGATGTGCGAGCTGGAGGCACCGGAGGTGTTCAGAGTGGGGAAGTCCGCCCAGGTCGAGCTTCTCGCCGAGACACCTGACGCGCCGTACGAGGACGCCGTCCGGCTCGCGGTGAAGTACTGCCCCACGCACGCGCTGTCGATCCAAGAGGGGGAATGAGACCAATGGCTGACCGCGCGCAGATGGAGGCGTTCTGGCAGCGATGGCTGGACGCCAACAAGGAGTGCGAGGCGAAGCGGGACTGGTCGGCGCTCGCCGAGTTCTTCGCGCCCGACGCGACGTACGGCTGGAACTGTGGAGCGAACGACGACTTCATGGCGGTCGGTCGCGACCAGATCCGCGAGCTCGCGCTCGGCTACGAGATGCAAGGGCTCGAGGGCTGGACCTATCCGTACCAGGCGACGCTGATGGACGACCGCGCGGGAATGATCATCGGGTTCTGGAAGCAGGTCGCCGATGCGAAGCGCCCGGACGGCTCGCCGTACGAGGTCGCCGGGTTCGGTGCCAGCTGGTTCGGCTACAGCGACGAGGGCTGGGCCTGGCAACGCGACTTCTTCGATCACATGAACGCCGGCACGCTGTTCTTCGAGATGATCTCCGCCGGCGTGCTGTCCGAGGGCATGACCAGTCGCATCGAGCGGGCCGCAAAGGGCGAGCTTCTCCCCGGTCACTTCCGGCCGGCCGACCGCCCGGCCCCGTTGTGGCCACCGGTACCCCAGTGAGAGAGCTCGTCTGATGACTGACGAAGACTTCGGAGTCGCGGTCGTCGGCCTCGGGCAGATCGGGGCGGGTCTCGCCATGCGTCTCGTCGGCTGGCCCGGCGGACTCACGGTGTACGACGTTCGTCCGGAGGCGGTCACGCCGCTCGTCGAGAAGGGCGCCCGGGCCGCGGCGGACCTGAAGGACGTCGCCACGTCGGCCCGCGTGATCTCGATCGTCGTGCTGAACGATGCGCAGGTTCGTGCGGTGGTGGGCGAGCTGCTGGAAGAGGTCGCGCCGGGAACGGTGATCGCGATCCACTCGACGATCGATGCCGCGACCGCACCCGAGCTTGCCGACCTCGCGGCCCAGCGCGGCGTGCACGTGCTCGACGTGGCGCTCACCGGCGGCCACTTCGCCGTTCTCGAAGGCCGGCTGGTGGCGATGGTCGGTGGCGACGAAGCCGCCCACAAGCTCGCCGAGCCGGTGTTCGCGAACTGGGCTGAGCTCCAGCTGCACTTCGGGCCGTCGGGGTCCGGCATCCGGGCGAAGCTGGCCCGCAACCTGCTGCAGTTCATCGGCTACGCAGCAACCGGCGAGATCTCGCGGCTCGCCGAGGCGGCCGGCGTGGACTTGTTGAAGCTGGCGGCCGCGATCCGGCACAGCGACGCGGTGATCGGCGGACCCGCTGTCGTGATGATCTCGCCGACCACGGAGGAGTACGCCGCGGACGACATGCTGCGCCCGATCTTCGAGAACACTCGGGATCTGGGCGAGAAGGACCTCGCCCACGCTCTCGCGCTGGGTCGGTCGCTCGGCGTCGACATGCCGTTCGGTGAGCTGGGCCTTGCCTCGCTGGCCACCGCGCTCCGCGTCCCGCATGAGGAGGCGACCCCGTGAGCGACGACCGGCACGAGCGCGGCATGAAGAAGATGGCGGAGGTGTACGCCTGGAAGGAGGTCCCCGACCTCCCGATGGAGTTCTTCCGGCTGACCGCAGACCACCTGTTCGGCGAGATCTGGAGCCGCGACGGGCTGTCGCTGCGGGACCGTCGCATGCTGCTGCTCGGTGTCGTCGCGGCGCTCGGGGAGTGGAAGGTTCTGCCGATCCAGCTCGACGCGGTTCTCGCCAACGAGGAGCTCTCCGAGGACGAGCTGCGTGAGATCACGATCTTTCTCACCCACTACGTCGGCTGGCCGAAGGGATCGACGCTCAACGGCATCGTCGAGGAGCGGATCGCCTCCCACCGCAAGCGTGGTGAGACCAAGTCGGACTTCCCCGGTCCGAAGGGCTCCACGTCGTGAGACGAAGGCTGGTGGGGGTCGCCGTTCTCGCGTTGGCGAGTGCGGCCTGCGGTGCGCGGCTGCCAGGTGATGTGCAGGAACGCGCGTCACGGCTCGCGCTGCAGGGACACGGCGCTGCCGTGACGCAGGCGTCGCCAGGGGTGAACCCGCAGCCCGGCGTCACTGCCTCGGCCGGCAACCCGACGGGCGATGTTCCGTCGAGCGGCGGGTCGGGCCCCGCCGTACCGGTCCCGGGTCAGTCCAACCAGGCGACGTCGACCGCGGCTCCGTCATCGCATGCCACCACGTGCTCGGGCGGAACCGACACCGGGCTCACCGCGACGACTCTGACGATCGGGATGGTGGCGTCGCTGAGCGGTCCGGTCTCCGGGCTGTTCGACGGCGCCGTGCATGGCGGTGAGACGTTCGCGAACTACGTCAACCACGTCGAGGGCGGGATCTGCGGCCGCCAGGTCAGCGTGGCCGTGAGAGACGACGGCACGAACTGCACCCAGGACGAGAACGCCACGACGAGCCTGATCGGCCGGTCGTTTGCGTTGGCGGGTTCGTTCGCGTTGTACGACGGCTGCGGCGCGCTTGTCCTCAAGCAGCATCCCGACGTCGCGGACATCCACGTCGCGCTGGACCCGGCGGCTGACACCCCCGCCAACCACCTCGACGTGTCGACCAAGGTGAACGGTTTCGCGACCGGCCCGTTCCACTACTTCAAGCAGAAGTTCGGCGCGAAGCTCGACCACGTCGGCACCATCGTCGAGAACATCCCGTCAGCAGTGTCGAAGCAGAAGGACCAGGTCCACGCCGCCGAGAGTCAGGGCTGGCACTTCACCGACAGCATTCTCGAGCAGCCGACGAACTCGAACTTCCAGAACGACTTCGTCAAGCTGTGTCAGCGGGAGCACATCACGGCGTTCTTCGAGCTGACCGAGACCGCCGCCAACGCTGCCACCATGATTCAGAACCAACGTCAGGCGGGCTGCCCGAAGGACCTGCTCAACATCATCCCGATCTCCTACGACCAGGCCTTCATCGGCGACTACGACGGGCCCAAGTCCGATCTCAACGGCATCCAGGGCTACAACGAGTACTCGCTGTTCTTCAACAAGGACGAGGGCCAGAACATCCCTGAGGTGAAGCTGTTCCAGGAGTGGCACGAGCGGACGTACCCGGGCGTGCCGATCAACCTCTACGGGATGTTCGCGTGGGCGAGCGATCGCCTGTTGGAGCAGGCGGCGAACAGCGTCAAAGGACCGTTGACCCGGAAGTCACTGATGGCGGCGCTTCGCAAGATCCACAGCTTCGATGCCGGCGGCTTGATCGCGCCGACCGATCCGGTCGGCGGCGCACCGCACTGCTACATCATCTACCAGATCGAGAACGGGGCTTTCGAGCGCGTGGACTCTCCCAAGTCGGGCTACCGATGCGATGGCAAGTTCCTTCCCAGGTCGGCGGGCTGAGATGGTTTCTGCCGTGCACATGAAAGGTGATCATCCGGTCAACCCCGCGGTCGACCTGGTCAGCGGCGATTTCTGGGGGCGCAATCCCCACGACGAGCTGACCTGGCTACGGGAGAACGCGCCCGTCTACTGGGACGGCCGGGTGTGGGGGATCGCCTCGCATGCAGACCTCAAGACGGTCTCGCTGCACCCGGAGCTGTTCTGCAACGGTGGCGGCATCCGGCCCGACAACGGTCCGGTCGCGCAGATGATCGACCGCGACGGTCCGGAGCACAAGCGTCGCCGCAACCTGGTCAACCGCGGGTTCACGCCGCGGCGGCTCTCCGACTCAGTCGACCGGATCAACGAGATCTGCAACCGGATCGTCGACGACGTGATCGATCGCGGCGAGTGTGACGCCGTGATGGACATGGCCGCCTGGCTGCCCATGCACGCGATCGGCGACATGCTCGGCTTTCCCGAGTCCGATCGCGGCACGTTGCTCAAGTGGTCCGACGACCTCATGTGCGCGCTCGATGGGAAGACGGAGAGCATCGTCCAGGCCGCGACGGCGTACGGCGGATTCCGCGAGTTCTGCCTCGAGGCGATCGAGGACCGCCGTCGTACGCCGGGCGACGATCTGCTCAGTCTGCTCATCGCGGGTGGTACCGACGGCGACGAGGTCAACATCGAGGACGTCATTCACGACGCCCTGCTGATCCTCATCGGAGGCGACGAGACAACTCGACACGTGATCAGCGGTGGCCTCTACCAGCTGTTGCGCAACCCCGAGGCGAAGCAGGCGCTCATCGACTCGCCCGACCGGATCCCGACCGCGGTGGAGGAGATGCTGCGGTGGGTGAGCCCGATCAAGAACATGGCCCGGACCGTGGTCGAGGACACCGAGCTGAACGGGCAGCGGCTCGAGGCCGGCGACAAGCTGCTCCTGCTCTACCCGTC
>DASZYY010000239.1:0-4246 GCA_035545175.1 Mycobacteriales bacterium | reverse complement strand
GGAGCTGATCCCGGCCGACGGCTATGTCGCTCTCGCCGCGCACCCCGGGCGCCCGGACGTGCTGACCGGCTGGCTCGACGCGGCCGTGCTCGACGAGTTCGACCCGACGCAGACCGACCCGGCGCTCGATCTCTGGAACCCCGACAACGGGCCGCCGTACTCCCCGGAGTTCGTCGCCCGTTACCGGGCGGCGCAGATCGCCCGCAACCAGCGCATCACCGACTGGTGCAAGACCGAGCTCGAGCGAGTCACCGCCGCGGGCTTCGTCGACCGGATCTTCCCGCTGTCCCGCACCTGGGCGGACCCGCGCATGGTCGACCCGACGCTCGACCCGAGCGACCGGCCGGCGAACCTCTGCTACGGCGGCGTGCCGGAGCGGGCCAACAAGTCGGTCTGGGGTCTCGGCGTCGCGAACACGCTGCGCACCTGGCTGTCGATGTGGAGCCTGGAAACCTCGCAGTGCCGGGGTGAGCCGCACCTCGCCCGGGTCACGGTGCCGGCACTGGTGATCAATGCCGACGCGGACGTCGGGGTGTTCCCGAGCGACGCGGCGCGGATCATCGACGCGATCGCCTCGACCGACAAGTCGCTGCACTCGCTGCCCGGTGCGCACTACTTCGAGCAGCCCGAGGGCGCGCGGGACAACGTCGCCGACCTGATCATCGAGTGGGCCGGCAAGCATTGGTGAGTGAGGACGCGACGGGCCCGCTGGCCGGTACGACGGTCCTCGAGCTCGGCTCGCTGATCGCCGGCCCGTTCGCCGGTCAGCTGCTCGGTGACTACGGCGCGGACGTGATCAAGGTCGAGCCGTTGCGCGACGGCGACCCGATGCGTCGCTGGGGTGTGCTGCACGAGGGTGACAGCCTCTGGTGGCCGACGATCGGGCGCAACAAGCGGTCGGTGTGCATCGACATACGGAAGCCGGCCGGCCAAGACCTGATTCGGCGGCTCGCCGCGAAGGTCGATGTCGTCACCGAGAACTTCCGGCCCGGGCGGATGGCGGAGTGGGGGCTCGGCTACGAGCAGCTGTCGGCGGCGAACCCGGCGCTGATCCTCGCCCACGTCTCCGGCTTCGGCCAGTCCGGGCCGCGGTCAGGCGACGCCGGGTTCGGCAGCATCGGGGAGGCGATGGGCGGGATTCGCTACACGACCGGAAGTCCTGACCGTCCGCCGAGCCGCTACGGCGTGAGCCTCGGCGATGCACTCACCTCGCTGTTCACCGTGATCGGTGTGCTCGCGGCGCTGAACGAGGTGCGCCGGTCCGGTCGCGGGCAGGAGGTCGACATCGCGATCTACGAGGCGGTCGCGGCGCTGATGGAGTCCACGATGGCCGACTACGAGATCGGTGGCGTCGTGCGTGAGCGGGCCGGGAGTGTGCTGCCGGGAGTTGCGCCATCCAACGTCTACGCCGCCGCGGACGGCACTGAGGTCGTGATCGCGGCGAATGCCGACGCCGTCTTCGCTCGGCTCTGTGGCGTGATGGCGCGACCGGAGCTGGCCGACGACGAGCGTTACGCCACGCATCACGCGCGGGCAGCGCGGCAGGCCGAGCTCGATGAGCTGATCGGCGAGTGGACGGTCACGGTCGACGGTGATGACCTGCTCGAGCGCCTCAACGCAGGCGGCGTGCCGGCCGGGCGGATCTTCACCGCTGCCGACATGGTCAGCGACCCGCACTATGCGGCCCGCGACATGGTGCTGCGGCTCGCGTCACATCAGGGCTGGACCGTGCCTATGACCGGCATCGTCCCGAAGTTCTCCGCGACGCCGGGGTCGGTCCGCGCGACCGGCGCACCACTCGGCGCGCACACCGAGCAGGTGCTGAGGGATGTGGCGGACGTGAGCACCGAAGAGCTCGAAGAGCTCAAGGCGAGCGGAGTGATCGCCGTCACGCAGTGACGGCGGATGCCGGCGTGTGCTTCACGTCGTCGGGCCGCAGCGCGCGCAGCCAGCAGGCGAACTCGAGGCTGAGTCCATCCGGGTCGAAGAAGTACACCGACCGCATGAAGACGCCGTCATGCATCTCCATCGACCAGCCCTCGGGGCTGTCATCGTGGTTGACCGGGCCGATGCAGTAGACACCGCGCTCCCGCAGCTTCTTCGCGTAGCCGTCGATCTTCTCCGGCGCCACGTCGAACGCGACGTGGTTCATCGTCGACACCGCGGTGGTGATGTCGCCGAGCCCGGGCAGCGCGGCGGGTGCGGTGACCCCGGGCTCGCGGGCAGGGGCACCCGGAAACCAGAAGAAGGCGAGCGAGTCGCCGTTGCCGACATCGAAGAAGAAGTGCTGCCCCATGCCGTCCGGCAGCTCGATCGTCTTGGTGAGCGGCAGGCCGAGCACCTCGGTGTAGAACTCGACCGTCTTCGCCATGTCGCTGCACACCAGCGCCAGGTGGTTGACACCGCGTACCTCGAACACCGGATCGGGCATATCGGGATCGTATGACGGACCGAACCAACCGGCCCAGTTCTACGTACGATCCCTATGTGTCCCTCTATGACATCCCGCTGACGACTCTCGACGGCAAGCCCACCACGCTCGGTGAGCACAAGGGCGACGTCATGCTCGCGGTGAACGTCGCGTCCAAGTGCGGCTACACCCCGCAGTACGAGGCGCTGCAGAAGCTGTACGAGACGTACTCGGAGCGGGGCTTCACCGTCCTCGGCTTTCCCTGCAACCAGTTCCTGTTCCAGGAGAGCGGGTCGGCCGAGAAGATCGCGGAGTTCTGCAGCACGACGTACGGGGTGACCTTCCCGATGTTCGCCAAGCTCAAGGTCAACGGGCGCGACCAGCACCCGCTCTACGCGGAGCTGACAAAGGCGGCGGACGCGAGTGGCAAGGCAGGCCGGGTGAAGTGGAACTTCGAGAAGTTCCTCATCAACCGTGACGGCGAGGTCGTCGGACGCTTCCGGACGCCGGTCAAGCCGGACGACCCCGTGATCGTGCAGGCGATCGAGGCCGCTCTCTAGAGGTCGGCCTTTCCGAACCGCCAGCCGGCGAGCAACCCGCAGCCGACGATGTAGGCCGCGGTGAACAGCCACAGCCCGGGACCACCGCTGTTGGCGCCGCCGAGCGGGCCGAGCTGGACGAGCTGACCGAGTGGTCCTGACGGTGACAGCTTCTGCAGCGCGTCGCGGTACATCCCCTCGAACGGCAGCGCCCACGACACGACCTCGGCGATCCGCGCCAGCGTGCTCGCGCCGAGCTGCTTGCCCACCTCGCCGAGCAGTCCGGCGACCAGCCCGGCGCCGTAGGCCATCAGCACGCTGATGCCGGTCGCGACGGTCGAGAGCACACAGGAGACGAGCAGTGTCAGCGAGGTGACGACGAGCACGCCCACGACGAGTCGCGGGATCACCTGCCAGGCACTCGGCGGCAGGTTGTCGAACATCGAGCGGGTCAGGATCGTCGCGAACAGCGACACCACGAGGACGTAGCTGCACGACACGACGGCGGCGGCCAGCGCCCGCCCGCCGAGGTAGGCGTTGCGGCCGACCGGACGTACGACAAGCGGCTGGACGAGACCCCGGTCCGCATCCCCTCGGACCGCGCTTGCCGTCAGGAAGACCGACAGGACGCTGCCCAGGAACAACGTCATGAACGACGCGAGGCCCAGCAGCGTCGCCGGCACGATCGGCTTGACGGCCTCGGTCTCCAACAGCCCGCCGACGTGGTGCTTCAGGCTGAGGCATCCGATCAGGTAGAGCCCGCCGCTGAGCAGCGTGAGAAACCCGACGACGGTGAGCACCCGGCGGCGTACCGCTTCTTGCAATGCGAGCCGGGCGATCACGAGCACGTCGCTCATCGCTGGCTCTCCCGGTCTCCGACCAGCTCGAGGTAGAGATCCTCGAGCGTCGAGCGATGGGGTTCGACGGCGTAGACCGAGCGGCCGGCGCGAACCAGCTGCTTGACCAGCGCCGGAATCTCGTCGCGGCCGACCTCGGCGTGCTCTTCGCGTCCCTGGTCGGTCTCGACCGTGACGCCGTGCACTGCCGTGAGGTCGGACACCGCGCCCTGCGCGACCACCCGGCCCGCATCGATGAGGACGACTCGGTCCGCGAGCAGCTCCACCTCGCCGAGGAGGTGCGTGTTGAGGAGCACGCCGGTCCCGCGGTCGCGCGCCCGGGCGAGGACCTCCCGGACGGTGTGCCGACCGGCCGGGTCGAGCGCGGACGTCGGCTCGTCCAGCAGCAGCACTGCCGGCCCGCCGACCAACGCCTGCGCCAGTCCGAGTCGTTGCTGCAT
>DASZYY010000238.1:0-14359 GCA_035545175.1 Mycobacteriales bacterium | reverse complement strand
TCGCCGGTCCGCAACCATCCGTCGTGGAACTTCGCCGGGTCGTCGTCCTTGTAGTACGACGCGGTGATCCACGGTCCGCGGAGCTCGATCTCGCCGACCTCCTTGCCGTCGTTTCGCAGGACGGCGCCCTCGTCGTCGACGATGCGAGCCTCGACGCCGAACTGCACCCGGCCCGCCTTCGCCTGGTAGTCCCACGCCGCCTCACCGGTCACCCCCGCCGGCGGCTTCGACACCGAGGCGAGCGGCGAGGTCTCCGTCATCCCCCACCCCTGGACGATGGTCACCCCGAACTCCCGGTCGAAGGCCTCGATCAGCGTCCGCGGGACCGCCGACCCGCCGCACAGAACCGCGCGCAGCGTCGACAACGAGCCTTCTCGCGGATTCGCCCGCAGGTACTGCAGCACGTCGTTCCAGATCGTCGGGACTGCCGCCGAGACGGTCACCTTCTCCGCGTCGATCAGCTCCACGACCGGTTGCGCCTGCAGGAAGCGGTCCGGCATGACGAGGTGGGCACCCGACATGAACGCCGCGTAGGGAAGGCCCCACGCGTTGGCGTGGAACATCGGAACGACCGGAAGGATCTTGTCGTCGGACGTCAGGTTGTTGCTGTTGCCCGTGCAGGCGCCCATCGAGTGCAGCCAGGTCGAGCGGTGGGAGTACACGACGCCCTTGGGGTTGCCGGTCGTGCCACTCGTGTAACACATCGCGGCGGCCGAGCGCTCGTCGACGTCTTCCGGCCAGTCGAAGTCGAGGGACGACGCGGCAAGAACATCTTCGTACAGCAGGATCTGCTTGCCCGACCCCTCGAGCGCCGAGCGGTCGCCGGTGCCGTTGACCAGCACGGTGTGCACCGTCGTGAGCTGGGGCAGCACGTTGGCGAGGATCGGGATCAACGAGTCGTCGACGACGATGATGCTGTCCTCGGCGTGGTTGGCGATGTAGACGATCTGTTCGGGGAACAGCCTGATGTTCAGGGTGTGCAGCACCGCCCCCATCGAGGGCACCGCCAGGTAGACCTCGAGGTGCTCGGCGTTGTTCCACATGAACGTGGCAACCCGCTGGTCGGCGTCGATCCCGAGGCCGCGAAGACCGTTGGCGAGCCGGGCGGCGCGATCGGAGACCTCGCCGTACGAGCGTCGGCGGCGAGCACCGCCTTCACCGAGGGTGACCACCTGGCTGTCGGCGAAGACCTGCCTGCCGAAGCGGAGGATCGACCCGATCGAGAGGGGGAAGTCCTGCATGGAGCTGTGCACGTCGTTGTCTCCCGGTTAGTCGCCTGACCGGGACATTCTGCTGTGCCTTCGGCCGCTAGGCCACAGTCCTCTTACTTCACGACGAGGATGAGCGCGGCCGACGCTCCGGCGCCGAGGCCGTTGCCTGCCGGGATGAAGATCCGGTAGGTGTGCGTCGTCTTCTTCTTCTTCGGGTGCAGCCGGAAGGAGAAGTTGCCGTCCTGGTCGACCGTCTTGGTGGGCCCGTTCTGCCAGGTCTGGCCGATCAGCTGCTGGCGGATCACCTGGGCTCCGGCGAAGACGGGCGCCACCGTGCCGGCGAGCTTGACGTGGTGGCCGTGCCGGACCGTTGCCTTGGACAACGCCGCGGTCACGACGGAGTGGACCACCGTCGTACCCATCGCCGAGTCGGGCTCGTATCCCGGCGCTCCGCGGAAGGCCAGCTTGACGTCGAGTGACCGGCTGGGATGCAGCTTGACCACGACGCTGCCGTCGGACTCGGTGGTCGCCGTGCCGCGCTTCACCCAGGTGGTCTTGCCGGTGGCGCGGCGCAGGATCGTCACGGTCTGACCGCCGACGCCCGCCGAGGTGTCGGTTCGCGTCAGCACCGCGCTGATCGCCAGCCGGTCGCCGTACTTGATCGACGCCGGGTCGGTGATCGCAAGCTGCGTGGCGACGATCGGGGTCACCGGGTTCGTGGCCGCCGACGGCACGCTGGTCCCGGCCGCGCTGGTCGCGGTGACCGTGAAGGTGTATGCCGTGCCGGGATCCAGGCCCGTCACGGTTGCCGAGGTCGAGGCCCCGTTGACGGTTGCGGTGAGGCCGCCGGGGTTCGAGGTCACGGTGTAGGAACCGGTGCGCGCCGAGCCGTCGTTGCCCGGCACCCACGACACGGTCGCGGTCGTCGGGCCAGGGGTCACGGCGAGCGAGTGCGGCGGCTTGGGCACTGCGCTCGCCCACGGTGCGGCGGCCGTGCCGTCGGACAGCGTCTCCCACGACAAGCCGTTGGTGGGGATGAACCGCGACTCGTCGACGCGACCGCTGATCCCGTTGATCGACGCGGAGTCGGTGTACTGCCAGAGCTCCGGGGCGGCCGGGACGCTCGAGCTGTACGACGCCATCCAGAGCGGGAAGCGGGAGAACGCGCCCGGATCGGCCAGCACGTCGTTCCAGAACGACGGGTAGGTGTAGAGGATCGGCGTCCGGCCGGTGATCGCGCGCAACCGGTACAGGAAGATCTGCGCCCAGGTCACCAGATCGGCCCGCGGCAGGCCGCCCGTGGTCTCCAGGTCCAGCGCGGGCGGCAACGTCGCCGGGGTGTTCACGTCGCCGATGAGATCGGCGAAGTAGGCCGCCTGCGCCTTCGCCGTGTCGCTGATCGGGTAGGCCGGTCGCGCGAAGTGATAGCTGCCGCGGACCAGGCCGGCGGCGGCCATGCCGGAGTAGTCGGTGGCGAAGAACGGGTTCTTGTACGTCGTGGACTCGCTCGCCTTCGCGATCGCGAACTCCATGCCGTCCTTCGCGACTGCCTTCCAGTTGATCGGCTTGCCGCTCGGATACGACGCAGTCGCCGGATGCTGGTAGGACGCGACGTCCGGACCGGTGATCGGGCCGCTCGTCGTCGGCGAGGGCGACGGCGTCGCGGACTGGGTCGGCGTACCGGTCGCGGTGGACGTGGGCGACGGGCTCGGCGAAGCGGTGGCCGATGTCGTCGCGCTGGGCGAGGCGGCGGCCGACTGGCTAGCCGTTGTACTCGCCGACGGGCTCGGCTGGCACAGCAGGCAGGCGGCCGAGCTGATCGACGGCGCGAGGGTCATCTGTCCAACGAGAAAGGCGAGCGCGAACCCTGCGACGAGCCGGGAAGAACGACGGGCCGCGCAGCCCGGCTGGCGGGCGGGCGGGTGTGACCGACGGTGCATGCGGGCGCGACTCCGGCCTGGGGAAGAGGGCAGGGAGTGTCCGATTTTAGTCAGCAACCGCTCGATGTCCCTTTCTGGCGCGCGCATTGGTTAGGAGGGCAGAACGTTCTCTGAACAAAACGGTTTTGTTGTACGAAGCAATTACGCTACCCTCCTCGCATGGCCACTTCGACGACGCCGGAAGCGTCGAGGCTGGCTACGCCGAAGCAGGCGACCGAGCCGGCCGTGACCGATCCGCCGCTGACGTCCACAGCGGCCGATCTGCTGTCGGCGTTACGGACTGTCATGAAGCGGCTCGAGCGCACTCCGGTCCCCGCCGCTGACGCCGCGACGGAAGCGAAGTGGCGCGACGCGCCCCCGGCCCCACGTCACATTGCTGCCCTGATGCAGATCGTCAGCGACGAGGGCATCAGCGTGAGCGTGCTCGCGAGCCGGCTCGGCGTCTCACTCGCGACCGCGAGCCAGGTGGTGACGGACCTGGAGAGCGGTGGCCTGATCCAGCGCGTCGAGGACCCCGCCGACCGTCGGCGCACGCTTGTCACCGTCACCGAGACCCACCGCGCGTTGGCACAGACCATCCTCGACACCCGGCTGCGGCCGGTACAGCGAGCACTCGACCAGATGAAGCCCGCTGAGCAGCGCGCCGTGATCCGGGGCCTGCAACTCATCGCCGAAGAACTCGAAACCTCCGAGAGCTGATCCCAGTGCCCTTTGACCTCACCCCGCGCCAGATCCGGTTCGTCTTCGTCGGCCTGATCGCCGGCATGTTCCTTGCCGCCCTCGACCAGACGATCGTCGCGACGGCGTTGCCGACGATCGTGGGCGACCTCGGCGGCCTCAACCACCTGTCGTGGGTGGTGACGTCCTACATCCTGGCCTCGACCGTGACCGTCCCACTGTGGGGCAAGCTCGGTGACCTCTACGGCCGCAAGGGCCTGTTCCAGGCCGCGATCGTCATCTTCCTGGTCGGCTCGGCAATCTCCGGGATCGCGCAGAACCTCGACCAGCTGATCGCCGCGCGCGCCGTGCAGGGCCTCGGCGCCGGCGGCCTGATCGTCGGTGCGCAAGCGATCATCGGCGACGTCGTTCCGCCGCGCGACCGGGGCCGCTACACCGGTCTGGTCGGCTCGGCGTTCGCGGTCGCGAGCGTGGCCGGACCGCTGCTCGGGGGCTTCTTCACCGACTCGCTGTCCTGGCGGTGGGTGTTCTTCATCAACCTGCCGATCGGCGCGATCGCGCTGGTCGTCGTCGCGTTCGCGTTGCACGGGCAGTGGTCGAAGGTCGACCACAAGATCGACTACCTCGGGGCGGCGATCCTGTCCGGCGCCGTCGTGTCGCTGATCCTCATGCTGACCTGGGGTGGCGTCAGCTACGCGTGGACGTCACCGCAGATCATCTGTCTCGGGCTCGGATCGCTCGTGCTGTTCTCGATCCTGGTTCAGGTCGAGAAGCGTGCCGTCGAGCCGATCGTGCCGTTGCGCCTGTTCGGCAACTCGGTCTTCCGGACATCGTTCGTCACCGGTGGCGTCGTCGGCTTCTCGATGTTCGGCGCGATGACCTTCCTGCCGCTGTTCCTGCAGGTGGTGCACGGTGCGTCACCGACCAGCTCGGGCTTGCAGATGATCCCGATCATGGCGTTCGTCCTGCTGATGTCGATCTACAGCGGACGGCGGATCACCGCGACCGGGACCTACCGCCGGTTCCCGATCACCGGTATGACGATCATGCTGCTCGCGCTGTATCTGTTCTCCCACCTCACGGCGACGACGCCGTACTGGCAGAACGCCCTCTACATGTCGCTGATGGGCATCGGGCTCGGCATGACGATGCAGACGCTGCTCCTCGTCGCGCAGAACTCCGTCGGCTACTCCGAGCTCGGGGTAGCGACATCGCTGGCAGCGTTCGGCCGCTCCATCGGCGGCTCGATCGGCATTGCGATCTTCGGAACCATCTTCAGCAACCGGCTCGCCCACGACCTGCCGGCCCAGATTCACAAGATTCCGCTGAAGGAGCTCACGAAGCCCGAGGTCATCAAGGGTCTGGGTCACCTCAACGGTGCCTCCGTGACCGCGAACCCGGCAACCCTCAACAAGCTCCCCGACGTGCTGCTGCACGCCGTACGCCTCGGCTTCACCGACGCACTGCACGTCGTGTTCCTGGCATCGGTTCCGGTCGCCGCAATCGGCGTGATCGGCGCGCTGCTGCTGAAGGAGGTGCCGCTGCGCGGCGGCTACGTCCCGGCGGAGGAGGGCGTCGTCCCCAGCGAAGCCGTCGAGATCGCGGAGACCCTCGGCATGGTGCCGGCCGAGGACAACGTTCCGGCGCCGCCCGCCGTGAAGAAGGCCGCGCCGGCGAAGAAGACGGCACCTGCCAAGCGGACCACCGCCACCAAGACCGCGTCGGCGGCGAAACGGACCGATCCGGCGACGACGCAACCGGCAAGGAAGGCCAACAACTCCGCGCCGGCCAAGAAGGCGAACGGCACCCCGCGGAAAGCATCCGCGACGAAGCGGACCACGCCCACGAAGCGGATCAACGGCACTGCGCAGAAGACCACCACAGCAAATGGCGCGGCACCCACGAAGCGACTCGATGGCACCGCGCGGAAGGCGGCAGCGGCAACGCAGACCGCCCCGGCCAAGAAGAGCCCCGCCCGCGCCCGCTAGCGCGTGATCGCATGTCACATAGGGGTGGTGTCACCGCACCCGCATGTGACATTGAGGTAGTAGTTTGCTGCCCGCATGTCACACCGGGGCAGCGATTCACGACACGTATGTGACATACGAACAGCTGACGGCCGCGACACAGTCATCCACCGCGGGCTAGCGCCCCGCCTCGCAGTTCGCCGATATCGACGAAGTTGCGCTCATGACTCAGTCTTTGGCGGTAGTAGCCGCTCGTCAGGATGCGCTCGTCACCCGCGCTCAAGCACTCGAGGACATGTCGATCGGGGAACTGCGACAGCGTCTGGCCAGGACATGGTCGATGACCCTTCCCGGCGTTTACGCGACGTTTCGCGGCGAGCTCACTGAGCGCCAGCGTTGCCGGGCCGCCCTGCTTTATGCCGGCGACAACGCGCAACTCGCGGACGTCACGGCGCTTGCGCGGTACGGCGTGCGCTATCTGCCCGCGGAGTCCGACGTTCACCTGCTGATCCCCGCCGAACAACACCGCGCCAGCCGCGGGTTCGTCGTCGTACGACGAACCCACAGGCTCCCACCGCCACACCGCATCGACGGACTGACGTACACGCCGCCGGAGCGTGCCCTGGTCGAGGCCGCTGCAAGGATCGGGCAGCCGCAGACCGCGCATGCCTTCATCGCCGACGCTGTGAATCGCCGAATCGCGCAGGTACCGAGTCTGGTTGAAGAGGCCGAACACCTCACCGGCCGCGGGGCGGGGGTAGCGCGCCGAGCGGTGATCGAGATCGCAAGCGGTGCCCGGTCAGCGCCGGAAATCGACTTCGTTCGGCTGTGCCGGTCCTCACGCGAGCTCCCCGAACCAATGCTTAATCCCGTTCTCGTGCTGCCGGACGGACGGAAGGTGATCCCGGACGCCCTGTTCCCCGGCTCGCCTCTCGTCCATGAGGTCAACGGTCGTGAGTTCCACGCAGGCGAGGACCTGTTCGAGAGCATGCAGGAGCGGCATGACGCAATGACTGCAGCCGGACTGACCGCGCTACACAACTCGCCACGGCGAATCCGGCGAGCGGGAAGCGCCGTCATCAGCGAGGTGGTTGCTTGCTATCGGCGCCTGGCGGGTCAGGGACTGCCTCCCGGCGTCCGACTGCTTCAGGACGACGCCGCCTAGCAGTGATCGCATGTCACATGGGTGTCGCGATTCACAACACGCATGTCACACAGGTGTCGCATTTCACGACACGTGTGTGACATAGGTGCGAGGTGACACAACACCGGTGTGACATTCGAGCCGGTCACCTAGGAGTCGAGAGCGTCTCGCACCCGGGCGCGCGCTTCTGACGGGCCATCCGCCGAGAGCGCGGCAGCGGCGTAGCGCACACACTCGTCGTAGCTGTGCCGCGCGATCGTGGCGCGGACGTCGGGCAGCACCCGCGACGTCATCGACAGCGCACCCGCGCCGAGGCCGACCAGCACGAGAGCGAGCATCGGATCGCTCGGGGCCTCGCCGCAGACGGTGACCGGCCGGCCGGCGACGGCGCCCGCTCGCAGCACCGTTGCGACGAGGTCGAGGAATGCCGGCTGCCACGGGTCGAGCAGGTCGGCGAGCTCACCGTCGGCGCGGTCAGTGGCGAAGGTGTACTGCGCGAGGTCGTTGCTGCCGACCGACACGAAGTCGACGACCCGCAGCATGTCCGCCGCGCGCAACGCGGCTGCGGGAACCTCGACCATCACTCCTGCGGTGGCGATGCCGTGCTCGCGGCACTGTGCGGCGAACCACGCCGCTTCCGCTGTCGTCGCCACCATCGGCGCCATCACGCGGACCGGTGTGTTGGACCCCTTCGACGCCATTGCGATCGCAGTCAGCTGATCGGTCAGCAGCTCGACGTGCCGCCGCGCGACCCGCAACCCACGAACGCCGAGCGCCGGGTTCGGCTGGTCGCCGAGCCGCACGTACGGCGCCGGCTTGTCCGCTCCGATGTCGAGGGTGCGGACAGTCACCTCGCGGCCGTCGAACGCGTCGAACACCTCGCGGTACGCCGCGGCCTGCTCGGCAACCGACGGCGGCTCGTCACGATCGAGGAAGGCGAACTCGGTCCGGAAGACGCCGACGCCCTCGGCGCCGGCGGCCAAGGCCTCGGCGGCGTCGCTGACACCGCCGACGGCGGCGAACAGCCGAACCGGCCGTCCGTCGCGGGTGCGGCCGGGACCCTGCACGGCGGCGAGCTGCGGCTCCGGAACCTTCACCGCCGCGCCGACCGTCGCGGAGTCCGGGTCCGCCGTGACCTCGCCGGCCGCGCCGTCGATCATCACCTGCTGACCGCTGCGCAACGACGCGACGCCCGGGCAGGCGACGACGGCGGGGATGCCGAGAGCCTTCGCCAGGACGGCAGTGTGACTGGTCGGGCCGCCGCGCTCGGTGATGATGCCGAGCACCCGCTCCGGGTCCAGAGTCGCCGTGACCGCTGGCGAGAGGTCTCGGGCCACCAGGATGAACGGCTTGCCCGGGTCCGGGATGCCCGGCGGCGGCTCACCGAGCAACCGCGCCACGACCCGGTCACGGATGTCGTCGAGCTCGGCGCGGTCCGGTACAGCGCGCATCGGGTCAGCCGCACGCATGTCTCGGTAGGCGGCGAACGCCTCCCAGGCCGCCCGCGCAGCGGCACGCCCGGTGCTGACGAGCTGCGCCGCGAGCGCGGTCAACGACGGGTCGCGGGCGATCCGGGCTTGCCGGACCAGCACCGCACCTGATGCGCCGGCGCGGGAGGCCAACGCCTCGAGCTCCCCGCCAACGGCTCCGAACGCCTCGATCGCCCGCGCCGACTCGGCCGGGACGTCGACCGGCGCACCGTCACGCGGTGGCAGCACCGGCCCGTGCACCCGGGCCACCGGTCCTACTGCGACGCCGTTGCTGACGCCGATGCCGGCGTACGTCGAAGGCACGTGTGCCTGTTACGCAGCCAGCGGTTCAGCAGCCGGCGAGGCACCGGAGCCGTGCGTCGGGAAGCTCACAACGCCCGCCTTCACGAGCAGCAGCGTTGCGGCGTAGGCGACCGCCATCACGGCACCGCCGGCCAGCACATCGACGAGGTAGTGGTTGGCGGTGACCATCACGTCAACGGAAAGGATGACCGGGTAAGCGACACCGAAGACCTTCGTGGTGCGGTGCCGGCCGTAGCGGACCAGCATCCAACCGCACCAGATGGCCCAGCCGACGTGCAACGAAGGCATCGCGGCGAACTGGTTGGTGTCGCCACCGAGGCCGCGCGGCGCGCTCGCCGCGTTGCTCCACCAGCCGTAGTGCGAGAACTGCGCCATCGTGTCGACGAACCCGGGAAGCAGGCGCGGTGGCGCGACCGGGAAGACCGAGTAACCGACCAGCGCAAGAATCGTCGCAACCATCAGAACGGTGCGGGCAAATGCGTACGCCGAGCTCTGCCGGCGCCACATCCAGACCAGGACGACCGGTGTGACGATGTAGTGCAACGTGGCGTAGACGTAGTCCGCGGGCAGGCCGACCGACAGGTGCGCCGTGAACAGCTTGTTGAGCGCATGCTCAGGCGCCATGCCGATCAGCTGCTCGAAGTGCAGCAGATCGTGCCCATGGTCCATCGCGACGCTGGTCTTGCCTTCGACGAGAAAGCGCGTCAGGTCGTACATCGTGTAGACCGCGGCGATCAGCATGACCTCGCGGAAACCCCGGATGGCCGCCCAGGTCTTGCGACGCTCTTTGAGCGCGGAGTACCAGGACCGCTTCACCCGGCTGACCACCTCATCGATCGCGACGAGCAGCTCGTCGTCGGCAGGTGTCGAGGCGCCCGTGGCGGTCGCGGAGAGGTTGACCTGATCAGCCGTCATCTGACACCTCCCGTCGCCGCGTCCATCAGGCTGCCGTCACGTCCTCGCGCTCACGGGTCAGCCTGGGCGAAGGGGGGTTCACCCCGGCGACTCGGTGGGGGCCGATCCGGCGCTCGCTTCCTTATTACTTTGTCATGAGCAAGGGACAGAGCGGTAGTTATTCCCCGCGAGGATCTGGCTACCCGGGCCGGACAAGGCCCTTCCCGAACACCATCGGAAGATCGAGCGCGGTGACGAGGCCGGGGGCAGCGTCCACGACGTGCGGGATCGCGTTGATCAGGCGCATCGCGGTCGCCTTCAGTCCCGCGGTGTTGTGGTCGCCGTCGGTCCCCAACATCTGCATGTCGAGGGTGTAGTTGGGCTCGCCCGTGATGACTACGCGGTAGCCGCCCTGACCAGCCGGCTGGGGCCATTCCGGCGCCAGATCGTCACGCAACCGGGTGACGTGCTCGAGCACGATCACCGGCTTCCCGTTGATCATTCCGCGCACCTCGAAGCGCAACGCCGCCTGCGTTCCTTTCGCGATGGCGCCGGTCGGGATGTCGAAGTCCTCAGGTGCCGGATAGCGCTCGTAGCTCTCCTCGACCGTGTCGAAGGTGACGTCGAGCGCCTTGGCGAGCTGATGAACGACGCTGCCCCATGCCATCGTCAGCACGCCCGGCAGCAGGATGAACGGTGTGACGTCGAGCGGCACACCGAAGCCCATGATGTCGCTCAGTACCGAGGCCTGGTCGTACGTCGCGTAGTTGAGGATCTCGAGGCACCGCACCTCTTCGATGCGCTCGCAGACGCCGGACATCACAAGCGGCAACACGTCGTTGCCAAAGCCGGGATCGACCCCGTTGACGAAGATGGACGCGCCACCCTCGTGTGCCGCCGCGATCACATCGGCCGCCATGTCGTCGGCAACGCCGTACGGGTACTGCAGGAACACCGGGCTGCTCGACACCACGTTGATGCCCGCGCGCAGGAAGCGGGCGAGGTCGCTCAGCGCCTCGACGATGCGGTCGTCGGCCCACGCCGTGTGCACGATGCAGTCCGGCTTCATCGCGAGCAGCGCGGCAGCGTCGTTGGTCGCTGTGACGCCGAGGTTGCGCCCTAGCCCGGCGAGCTCACCGGCGTCCTTGCCGACCTTGGCGGGGTTCGACACCCACAGCCCAGCGAGCTCGACATCGGGACGAGCCTCGATGCCGGCGATCGCGTGCTTGCCGACGTGTCCGGTGCTCCACTGCACGACGCGATAGGTGCGGCTCATCGTGCGACTCCGGTTCCCGCCGGTACGGCGCAGCTGTCCTGATCGAGTCCGAGCACTTGCATGAAGCGCCCCTGCGACAGGTACTTGCCGATGACGAGGGCCAGCTCGACGATCTCGCCCGGTTCGAAGTGCTGACCGAGCCGCGCCATCAGCTCGTCCCCGATGGACAACGAGTCGGTGCAGAACAGCTCGGTGAACTCCAACGCCGTTCGCTCCTGGTCGGTGAGCTCCGCCGCATCGCGCCAGTGGGCGACGGCAGCGAGCAGCTCGTCGGTGACGCCGGCATCGGTCGCCTCGGGGGTACGCCATGCCAGGCACACGGTGCAGCCGTTGATCTGCGCGATCCGCATCCGCACCAGCTCGTGCAGCCGCCAGTCCAGCGTGCTCGCGAACACGGCATCGTTCATCGCGCCAACTGCGCCCGCCAGCTTCGGGCGCAACGACAACGCCTTCACGATGTCGAGCTGATCACCGTCGGGAAGATCGATCCGTGCCACATCCGGAATCTACTGGGGTGGCGCACAGGCAGCATCTGGATGTCGTCTGCTCTTCACCGGCCGGTTGTTTGCGATGGCTACCTTGCGGACATGGGCAGCGTCCGCGGCTTGCTCGCCCGGCTGCGGCAGCGCACGACACCGCAGGCGACTGACCAACGGAGATCCCGACGCCCGCCGGGCAAGGATGACTTCCTCGCGACCCTGGCGCGCACAGGGGACCTCGATCGCGCGGCGGTGAAGGTCGCCCGCCGATTGATCCAGCAGGGCACCATGGGCCGGGCGCGGACCGTCGCGCAGGTCCTTCAGAAGAACCCCGGGACCGCCGCGGCCGGCGATGTCTGCCGGGCACTGGCGGCGCTGAGCGACGGTGAGCCGGAGCACGCCTGGGAGCTCATCAGTCGCAACGACCCGCAGCGAGTCCTCACGATCGCACCGTTCGAGATCTTCCGCGCCGGCTTCCTCGTCGCGCCACTCGAAGCCGAGAAGGTGCTGCGGAAGCTGCGGGACGGAGAGCTCACCGCCAGGTACGGACCCCGCGAGTGGCGCGGAATCGCGGGCTTCGCGTTCGCCGCGGGCGCCGAGGACATATCGGCCTGGGCGCTGCAACGAGCCGTCGCGCTCGTCCCCGCCACGAGCCCCGTCGCGAAGGACGCGGCCTGGCTGCGGGACTGGTACGGCCGCCGCGACCAACCGACGCGGAACGCCGGCGACGGACTGACGATTGCGACCTTCACCGAGGAGCAGCCGCAGCGATCCGCGACCCTGGGCCGGCCCGTCGAAGAGGAGGGACAGCGCGCACTACGCATGGCTGTCCGCGCCGAGGCCGCCGTCCGGCACATCTGCGTCAGCCGCGACGCATCGAGCTACGCCGACGCGCCCGATGGCACCTGGCTCGTCGTCACTGGCAGATTGCCGCGCGCGCTGTTCGGGATCCGGCGCGACCTTCCCTTCGACGACCGGTACCGGCCGTTGTTCGCCGCGATCGAAGCGGAGGACGCCGCCGTGCTCACCCCGGGGGTGATCGACCAGCTTCGCCGCCACGGTCCGGTGGGTTGCTGCGACTGGGACACCTACTACTTGATGCGATCAGCCGACGTACCAGCCTTCAACACCGACGATCTGCCCGATGCCCGCGACGTCGCCCTGGCCCGCATCCTCACCGACAAGGACGAGCAGGCGGTCTATCAGGACTGGGCAGACAGCTGCGCAACCGCGGTGGCGAGCGGATTCGAGCGCGATACGCAGATAGCCCACCCACCGCAGTTGAGCTTCGACGTCGCGGCAGCCTGCCAACGCGTCCGCGCACAGATGGTGACCGTCGAGCGAGCGGTGCCAGGCCCCGAGGGTGCGGAGATAGACCTCGAGTTCTCACTCGACGGCAACCTCAAGCGGCACATGGTCATCGTGCTCGACTCGATCGTCCGCCGCGCCAGCCGGCCGCTGCGGGTCTACGTGCTCTGTCGTGACCACGGACCGGCCGACTTCCAGCGAGTCGCCGAGCGGTTTCCGTCGGTGAGCTTCGTGTGGCTGCCTACCGACCACGTCGACTACGGCGAGCTAGGTGGCATGGTGCGCCACATCACCGTGGCGACGATGGACCGGCTTCTGCTCCCCGACCTGCTCCCAGAGGTCGACCGGATCATCCATCACGACCTCGACGCGGTCTGCCTGGCCGACATCGCAGAGCTCGACGCCGTCGACCTGAACGGCCATCCGGTGGCAGCGGTCACCTCGCCCAGAGGCCGGCACCGCAATGCGATCGATGGTTGGCGCGGAACGGCGCGGCGACTTCGCCGCGAAGGACGGCACGACCTGGCCGACGAGCTGATCCAGCGCACGCACCTACGTCACGACCCGAGTGTCGAGACGTTCAACGCCGGCGTGATGATCCTCGACCTCGCCGCGATGCGACGCGATGACTTCTGCCGCGAGTTCCTGCCCTACGCGACGCACTTCGGGATGAACGACCAAGCCGTCCTCACGACGTACGCGGGACGGCGGCGGCTGGCGCTCGACCCGACATGGAACTGGTGTCCGCGCATGTCCGACATGGCGAACCCGCGCATCGCTCACTGGTCCGGCCCGGTCAAGCCGTGGGGCGAGATGTGGGTCAACGGTCAGGAGCTGTGGGCTGCCGCGGAGCAGGCTGCGGCTCGGCCTGAAACGCCGCTCGCCACTGCCGCGGCGAAGTGAACCCGCCCGCTGCGGCCCGGTAGCCATCCCGCAGCCGAGGCCACTCCCGCAGCAGCCGGGCGTGAGCCGCCGAGCCCTCTGCCATCAAGCGTCGGAAGACCTCCGGGTCGCGCTGGTACCACGAGGCGGTCGAGCCGTCCGCAGCGGAGACGATCGCGCCGTCGAGGTGCGACAGCGCCCACCAGTGCGCATCCTGGCTCGCCACGACCGCCTGCGGCCGGTCGACCGCACCCGGGTCAACCGGCCTGATCTGGCGGAAGGCTCCGAGCGCGGCCTTGACGACGAGGTCGAGCGGGTTCGACGGCGACGTCGGCTCCTTGCCCCGCTTCGGCGGCTTCGGACGGTGCGCGGCGGGAAACTTCTCGACGTCTCGCTCCGCGCGCGCGTCGGTAAACGAGGCACGCACCCGGCGTAGCTCGGCCGGCTTGATCGCAAGGTCGCGGTGCAGGTGGCCCGGACCCGACAGGACGTCCTCGATCGCCATGATCCGCAACCGGGCGGTGGAGTACTGCATCGACAGGAGGTGCTGGACGTGGTGCTGGAGACTCTCCGTCACGAGTGCGCCGCCGCGGGGGTACGGCGAGTGCAGCAGCGCGGCGACGAGCCGGTTGCGCAGGTGGTGGTAGGCCTGCCAGTCGAGGGCGTCGTTCTTGTCCTGCCACGGCACGTGCCAGACCGCCACGCCAGGCATCGACACGGTCGGGTATCCCGCTGCGGCGGCTCGCAGGCCGTACTCCGCGTCGTCCCACTTGATGAACACCGGCAG
>DASZYY010000237.1:0-33631 GCA_035545175.1 Mycobacteriales bacterium | reverse complement strand
AGCCGTCCTGCCACCCGACGTACAGGTCGTCACCGGCGAGACCGTGGCACATGAGCAGACGGACTCAGTCGATCAGGCCCTCGGGATCTTCTCGACCGCGCTGCTCGTGTTCGCGTTCATCTCGCTGTTCGTCGGTGCCTTCACGATCTTCAACACCTTCTCGATCATCGTGGGACAGCGCACTCGCGAGCTCGCGCTGCTTCGCATCGTCGGGGCCAGTCGACGCCAGGTCTTCCGCTCGGTTCTCGGCGAAGCCGCCGTCGTGGGCCTGATGTCGTCACTGATCGGGCTGGGGGTCGGCGTGCTCGCCGCAATCGGTCTCGAGGCGCTCCTACGTGGGTTCGGCATCACCCTGCCCTCCGAGTCGCTGGTCTTCCGGCCGCGGACTGTCGTCGTCGGGCTCGCCGTGGGTGTGGGCGTGACGATCGTCGCGGCGGTCGGCCCCGCGCGCCGGGCGGTTCGGATCACGCCGATCGAAGCCATCAGCCTGCACCAGGTCGGTTCCGAGGTCTCCACTCGGCGCCGGCTCGCGACCGGTGGCGCGCTCGGCGTCCTCGGCGTCGTTCTGCTGGCGGTCGGCCTGGGGGCCGGCAAGATCGCCCTCGTGGGCGCCGGAGCGGCCGCCGTCTTCCTCGGCGCCGCGATGCTCGCCCCCGTCATCGCCAGACCCGTCTCCAGCGTGGTCGGCAAGCCGTTGGCGAGATGGTTCGGGATGCCGGGCCGGCTCGGACGAGAGAACTCGATGCGCAGTCCTCGTCGTACGGCTCAAACGGCTTCAGCGCTCATGATCGGCCTTGCGCTCGTCTCGGCCATCACGGTGTTCGGCGCATCGCTGTCGAAGTCGGTGACGGGGACCATCGACGAGGCGGTGAGCGCCGATCTGATCATCTCGAACTCCAGTGACTCCGCCCCGGGGATCAGCAACGCCGTCGTTCCGATCCTCGCCAAGGTGCCTGGCGTCACCTACACCAACACTGTGTACGGCGGCCAGGTTCAGATCGGCGACAGCCTCGAGGACGTGACAGCGATCTCGCCGGTCAATCTGGCACAGACCGTCATCCTGCGAATGAGCTCAGGCTCTGCGGCGACGTTAGGGCAAGGCGAGCTGCTCATCGACACGACGACCGCCGACTCGAAGCACCTCGCTGTCGGCGACACCCTCGATGTCAAATACGCCAAGACCGGCGTCGAGGCGATGCGCGTCGGTGGGATCTACAAGGCGAACGCGCTGCTCGGCTCATACCTCGTCAGCGACCAGTTCTTCCTCCGTCACTTCGACCAGCCAATCCCGATTGCGGCGCTCGCTCGCACCAACGGCGAGCTCAAGCAAACCGTGACCAACGCGCTCGCAGCCTTCCCGAACCTGCAGGTGCAGACCGAAGCCGAGTTCGTGAAGTCGCAACAGCAGCAGGTCAGCAAGATCCTCGGCCTGGTCTACGCACTTCTCGCGCTCGCCGTGATCATCGCCCTGATCGGCATCGTCAACACGCTGATGCTCTCGGTGTTCGAACGCACCCGCGAGATCGGCCTGCTCCGGGCGGTCGGCATGACGCGGCGGCAGATCCGCGGCATGGTCCGCGCCGAATCTGTGATCCTCGCGATCTTCGGCGCGATCGTGGGCATCGTCATCGGTACGGGTCTCGGCCTCGCCCTCGTGACCGCGCTCCGGTCACAGGGCTTCACCGATATCTCCGTACCGGTCCCCCAGCTGCTGATCTTCTTGGTTCTCGCGGCACTGCTCGGTCTGTTTGCGGCGACCTTCCCGGCTCGCCGGGCCGCGAGGCTCGACGTCTTGCAGGCGATCGCCGCCGACTGACTCCAGGCGGGCTAGAAGAGCCGGTCCGCCGAGGTGTCGATCCCGCGAAGCTCGTCGTAGTCGACCTCGATGCAGATGATGCCCCGGTCGGCCGCCAGGACCTTGGCCTGCGGCTTGATCTCCTGGGCAACGAACATCCCTCGCACCGGCCGCAGCAGCGGATCGCGCTCCAACCGCTCGAGGTAGCGAGTGAGCTGCTCCACCCCGTCGATCTCGCCGCGACGCTTGATCTCGACCGCCACGGTCTGCCCGTCAGCGTCGCGGCACAGCAGGTCGACCGGCCCGATGTCGGTCGGGTACTCCCGCTGCACCAGCGTGAACCCGTCACCTAGCCTCACGCAGTGCTCGGCAAGCAACACCTGCAGGTGCGCCTCGACGCCGTCCTTGACCAGGCCAGGGTCGATCCCGAGATCGGCGGACGCCTCCGACACCACCTCCTCGATCGTGATGAGGAGCTGCTCGCCCGCCTTGTTGACGACGGTCCACTGGCCCTCGTCCTCGCGCAGCATGCAGGGCGGGGTCATCCACATCAGCGGCTTGTAACCGCCCGCGTCGGAGTGGACGAGCACCGATCCGTCCGCCTTGACGACGAGGAGTCGCGTCGCCATCGGGAGATGAGCGGTGAGCCGGCCCGAGTAGTCCACCGAGCACCTGGCAATCACGAGCCGCACCCGGCCAAACCTACCTACTCGGTACGCCGACGGAACCGGGGCGGCGGGCGTCAGGTCTTGGCCGGTGCCTTGCTCTCGAGGTCGATGTGCTGCGTGGGGATGCCCGCAGTACCGAACGCGTTCGGATCGATCGGGAAGTACATGTTGGTCGCGGCGCCCTCGGTCAGGCCGTCCAGCATCGAGCGGAGGTTCTCGATCGACGGCACCTCCCACAGACAGAACGCGTAGTCGGTGCGCGACCCGATGAAGGTGATCGGATTGGTGTAGCCCTCGGGCAGCGTCCCCGCCGCGAACTCCTTGAGCTTCTCGTCCCACGCTGTCTTGTCCGTCACCGTGTGCACGACGCCGACGTACATGTTGGCCTCCAACGGTTTGATCGCTGCGAACGGATCCAGACTCTGCTCACCTTCAGACGTTGACAATGACGCAAACGCCCTAGTCACCAGCACCTATACGTCGGGCCGCCACCGCCGACCGCAGCACCAGTGCGATCGCCCAGCCGAGGAGGAGCCCGGCCACAACGTCGGACGGGAAGTGCACGCCGAGCAACACGCGCGTCACCGCGACGACGATCGCCACCAGGACAGCTGTCGCCACGACAAGCCGCGTCACCAGCGGGCGCGGCCAGCCCACCACGAGCGCGAGCGAAAGGTACGTCGCGGCCGAGCCGAGAGCGTGGCCGGAGGGGAACGAGTATCCGCTCGCGTGGGCCACCGGCTGCGCGAGGTTCGGACGTGCCCGCGCGACGCCCTCCTTGAGCAGGAAGTCGACCACCACAGCGACCGCCCGCACCGCCAGGAGATAAATCGCGTCGGTGCGGCGGTGAGCCAGCCAGCACCCCAGCGCCACGGCCGCCACGATTGCCGTCACCACCAGGGGGTCGCCGAGATGGGAGGCCGAGCGCACCCACGCCAGCAAAGTCCCGTGTCGGCGCATCAGGCGTTGCGCTTGATCGTCCGCGCTGCGGTCCGCGTCCGCAAGCGGGTCCCAACCGAGGCGCACCAGGACCGCGAGCGGCACCACAAGGAGGGCAGCAACGCCCGCCGAGAGGGCCTGCGGGCGGGTCACGGAGCGGCTGGTCGGTAGACCGTCAGCCGGTCCGGCGCCACGGTGAGGGTGAGCTCCTCCGGAGCGTTTGACCATTCGCCGTCACGAGCGAGCCGAGGACTCGGCTCGTCGACGAACCGCAGCCGAGTCAGGTTCTTGACCTGCTCGGTGTAGACGCGGCAGCGACCGAGCCGACCGGTCAGCACCGCTGCGATGAGGCGGCTGCGCGCCCAAGGGCGAGCCGCATCCACCACGCGGAGATCCACGGTGTCGTCATCGAGGCGCTCCCGCCACGATGGCGCGAAGCCATCGGGGTGATAGCGGCCGTTCCCGCCGAACAAAAGCCAGACGTCGCGTCGCTCGCCATCGAGCTCGACGGTCGTGGGTGCGGCGCGCCTCAGTACCTCCGCGAGCGCGACAGCCAACGCCGGCCACTTGCCCAGGACCTGCTCGCGAGCTTCGCGACGCCGCACGAGCTCGGGATATAGCCCGATCGAGAACGTGTTGAGGAAGTACAACTGCGGCCCTGCGGTCGCAACGCTGATCTGAACGGCATCGCCTGCTTGAAGGGCACGGATCGTGTCGCTCACGTCGCCGACACCGAGGTCCGCCGCGAAGTGGTTGAGGGTGCCCGCCGGGAACACCGCCAGCGGCAGCCCGCGTTGCAGCGCCAGGCCCGCGGCAGCGTTGACCGTGCCGTCCCCGCCCGCGACGCCGAGCACTACCGCCCGCTCTGCGGCACTGTCCAAGGCAGCGCTCACATCCTCGCCTTCACCGCAGACGACGACTTCGGCTGCCGGAAGCGCCTGCCGGATGCGATCACGCAGCTCGTCGGCGTCTTCCTTCGTTCCGGAGCCGGCGTTCACCACCGTCACGAGGCCCTGGCCGCCGGGCAGTGCAGGCGCCTGAGCGGCGGGAGCCGATGCCGCGCCGGCCCGCTCCGGCCGCGACGGCCAGGAACGACGCACGGCAAGCGCGCAACCGGCGCCGAGCAGTACGCCGGCGGCCACGTCGCTCGGGTAGTGCACGCCCGTGTGGACCCGGCCGTAGGCGACTCCGCCGGCGAGCAACGCGATCGGGGCTGCTGCCGGCCACGACTCCAGCGCGATCCCGGTTGCGAACGCGGCAGCAGACGCCGAATGGCCGCTCGGAAAAGACGAGGTGCCGGGTTGCTTCGCGAGATGGCGAATCGATGGAACGGACTCCAGGCCGGGGCGCGGTCGCCGTACTGTCCATTTGACGGGGCCGTTGGCGACAGCGCTCGCCACCCCCATCGAAACCAGGCCCCGTAGCGCAGCGCGACGTTCTCGTTCGCGGCCGGTCGCGGCGAGCCCAGCCGCAACCGCGAACCACAACCCACCGTGGTCGGCAGCTCGCGTCAGCCGCGGGACGACGGTGTCGAGCCCGCGCGTCTGCCGGCGTGCGGCGGCGCTGAACAGGCGCTGGTCCAGATTGCGCACGCGCGCACCTCGAAGTCTCACTGCGATGGCCTACCCGTCCGAGCGAATCATCACCACGCTGCCTGGCAGCGGCCTAGGTGTTCTGGACCAGCAGGCCACCGTCTGCCGGGACGTTGACGCCGGTGACGAACGACATCGCCGGCAGGCAGAGCGAGAGTGTCAGCTGAGCGACCTCTTCAGGCTCGCCGTACCGGCGCAGCGGCACCCGGCGTCGCGCGAACTTGGTCTTGGCCTCGTCAGGGATCGCCGCCGTCATGCCGGTCCGGATCGGTCCGGGCTGGACGCAGTTGACGGTGATGCCGAACTCACCGAGCTCCATCGCCAGGGCCCGGGTCAGCCCGATGACGCCATGCTTCGCCGCGACGTATGAGGAGTTGAACTTCGTGGCACCCGACCCTTCAGTCGAAGCGATGTTGACGATGCGACCCTCGCCGCTCGCCTTGAGGTGCGGCAGCGCGGCCCGAATCGTGCGGACGTGCGCGACGAGGTCCACATCCAGGGTGCGTAGAAGGTCGTCGAGGTACGACGGCCCGTCGACCGGCCCGCCCAAGACCATCCCCGCGTTGTTGATCAGGATGTCGAGTGAGCCGAAGTCATGGACGACTTCGGCAACAACCTGGTCCACCGCTGCCTGATCGGTCACGTCGAGCACCCATCCCCGGGCGTGACCCCCGGCACCGGCGATCTCGTCGACCACGGTTTGCACCCGCTCGGCAGACAGGTCGGTGACGGCGACCTTTGCCCCCTCGTCCGCGAACAGGTGCGCGGTTGCCCGGCCCATCCCACTCGCGGCACCGGTGACGAGCACACTCTTGTCGGCGACGGATCGACTTCCCGTTGTCAGCCTCGGCATGAGCAGTGCCTATCAGGTCCGCTCCGGTCAGTCGCGGTCCAGCGGCTGCGCGAGCAACAGCAGGTCGTAGATGGACTTCAGCGATCCACCGATGATGAGGGGCCACCCGATGTGTGACCAGTCGAGCAACGCTCCGGCAAGGGCCGGAGTTGCCGCGGAGCCGAGGCTGCGCGGCACGTTCGTCACGCTCGCCGCGGCGGCTCGTTCGTCCGGTTCGACGAGCCGCATCACCAGTGCCTGCCGGGCCGGCACGTCCATCTGCGACAGCGCCGACCTGATGAGCAGGAAGGTGATGGCTGCGGTTGCGTTGGGTACGACGCCGGCGAGGATCAGGCAGGCGTTCGCCGGCAGATGCGTGAACACCATGGTCCGAACCAAGCCGATGCGTTTGGCGATTCGCGCCGAGGCGAGCTGTGAGAACGCCGACAGCACGCCCGCGGCCGCCAAGGTCGCACCCGTGACCGGCTGTGACAGGTGGAAGCGCAGGTACAGGTACAGGACCAAGAGTGACTGCAGCGCGAATCCCCCACCCGCTGCGTCGATCGAGAACAGCAGCGACAGCCGGATCACGATTGCCCGCGACCGATGCAGCCCAGTCCGCATCTCCGGACCCGGTAGCGAATCACCCATGCGCGCGTAGACCGCTGCCGCGACTGCCGCGACCACGACGTAGATCAGGAACGAGAGCCGTTCGGTGCGCTCGACGCTCCATCCGAAGTCGCCCGCGACCTGCGCCGGAAGCGCGGACGCGAGCGCACCGGCCGCTCCGGCGATGGTGCCTGCGAGGTTGTAGACACCGAACAGGCGAGGCCGCTCCTCGACCGGAGTAAGCCCTGCCAGCGCCGCCTGCTCGGTCGGCAGGAACAGACTGACGTCGCCCCCGGATGGGTTGAGCGTGCCGACGAAACCGACGATGACCAGCGGCCAGAACCACCTCAGCGTGCCGAAGCCGAGCCCGGTCGCGGCCATGAGCGCGCACGACCACAGCAGCACCGACCGCGCACCGAACCGGGTGAGCCGCAGTCCCGCAATCAGGGTGAGCACGGCGGACCCCAGCAGCGTGGCGGTCACCAGGACCCCGACCTGCAGACCGGAGAACCCCAGCTCGACGAGGTAGCGCGCCAGCAGCACGCTTGCGAAGCCGTCCGCGAAGCCACGCAGGCCTCGTGCGATGACCAGCGGGCGCGTCACGCGCTGAACGCTACGTCCCGGGGCCCGCACCCGCGACCTCGCGAGCTAGCCGGTCATCACCAGGCCCCGAATCGCGGAGGGGTCCACCCCCAGCACGACGGTGCGCTCCACCGCGTGCGCTGTGAGGGCTCCGCGCTGGCCGCGAAGCGCAGCCTGGTCGCCGAAGAGCTCGCCGGGCCCGGCCCGGACGACCGTCTGGTCGACCCCGAATCCCTCACCGCGGATCTCCACCAGGCCTTCGAGCACGACGAAGAACTGCCCGGTACGCCCGCCCGGCTGAAAGATGATCTGCCCCTGCTGAAAGGTCAGCCGGTCGAGGTTGGTCGCCACGGCACCCTGCGTCGGCGCCTTCTCCGCACCGTCGATCTTGTACGTCCGTTCGAGCGGCTTGGCCGCGGCGGTGACGGTCGCGTAGTCGTAGTCGACGAAGTGAAGCTCCGACGGCAACATCCGGTAGAGCGTGCCGTTCGGCAGCAGCTCGTGCGACCCGAACTTCTCCTTGAACAGGGTCACGCCGATCTCCTGCTCCTCCGGAGAAGCCGGAGCGCATCGTCCGACGCCCTGAAGCTCTCGCACCTTTCGCCAGTCCGTCGTGTAGTCGTCGATCGTGACCGACACGTGGCGGCTATCGGTGATGTTGCGGTGCATCTGAGTGGCCGGCGCAACGTGGAAGAAGATCCGGCGGTCGTCGTTGACGTAGACCACCGTGTCCGCGTGCGGCAGACCGGTGAACGACGAGGTCGAAACGGTGACCACGTGGTGCAGGCGCAGATAGGTCACCAGACCCATGGGCATGACGCCCTGGTTGATCGCAGCCGTCGTTGTCACGAAGCTCCCTCCCGCGGACCTCCTTCCTAACGCCGGGGATCGTCCTCGCGGTTAACCGACCGTGTAGTGGATGTGAACGGCGTGGGGTGAGTGGGTCACCTCTTGCTGCGTGAGCAAGCGGAGTGGAATGCCCTCGAACATGCTCTCGCCACGGCCGAGCACCACCGGGGTGATGTCGACGTAGAGATCCTCGATCACTCCCGCGTCGAACGCCTGCCGAACCGTCGAGGCGCCTCCCGCGATGTCGATGTCCATGTCCCCGGCGGCCTCGCGCGCCCGCGCGAACGCGACGTCGAATCCCTCGGTCACGAAGTGGAACGTCGTACCGCCCGCCATCTCGACCGACTCGCGCGGGTGATGAGTGAGCACGAAGACCGGAGCGTGGTACGGCGGCTCGTCGCCCCACCAGCCCCGCCAGTCATCGGTCCAGGGGCCACGGGTCGGAGCGAACATGTTCCGGCCCATGACGTAGGCGCCCATCGGTCGTAGCAGCTCCTCCGTCGCGGCCACGTCCACCGGATGCGTCGGGTTCGGTGGCAGGTGCCAGCGGTGCATCTCGATCCCGCCGACGCCCAGTCCGTTCTCCAGCGACTGATCGGGCCCGGCGACGAACCCGTCGAGTGACATCGACATGTGACAGGTGACACGGCTCATGTCGGTAGTAGACGACACCGCGATGTGAACCTCATCGCTCGCCCGTCAGGATGACCCCGTGGTCACGGGGGTTGAATGGCGCGGTGAGCGCAGACTTTGCCGCAGGCCAGATCGTGACCGTCTTCAGGTCGAGGCTGACGCCGGACGCCGACCCGGCGTATGGCGAGCACGCCACGCGGATGGGCGCGCTGGCCGAAACGATGCCCGGCCATGTCGAGCACAAGACGTTCACCGCCGAGGACGGTGAGCGCGTCACCCTCGTCACGTTCCGAGATCAACCAAGCCACGACGCCTGGCGGGTCCAGGCCGACCATGTCGACGCCCAGCGCGCGGGGATCACGTCGTACTACGAGACCTACTCCCTGCAGGTCGCGACGGTCGAGCGGGTCGCCACCTTCCAGCGCAACTGAGTCACTCCCTCAGACGCATCCAGATTGGTACTTTCTCGCCATGAGGGGGGCACCGGAGCCGCGGTTGGCGCTCATTCCGGCGAGCTTCCTGCAGGCGATCGTCGAGGCGTCGCCGGACGGCGTTCTCGCGATCTCACCGGACCGGCGCATCTTGGCGGTCAACCGGCGCTTCCAGCAGATGTGGGGGCTGCCTGACGCCTCGGTCCGGATCGGCGGACCCTCGCCAGATCTCACCCGCGAACAGCGTGACCTGATCGAGGACCCGGCAGCATTCGAGGCCGGCATCCGCTGGGGCCATGATCACCCGAACCAACCACAGACGCTCGTCGTGCATCTCACTGACGGCCGCATCATCGAGGGCTACGCCGACGGGATCGTCGGCGACGACGGCAGCTACCTCGGACGGGTCTGGTACATGCACGACGCGACGGCCAGGCTGGCCGGCGAGCGCGAGCGAGCCGAGCTCACCGAACGGTTGGCAGCGGCAGCGCGAGAGCAGCAGTTCCTGCTCAGCGCCGCCGATGCGCTCGCGAGAACGAGTGGCTTCTCCGACACCTTGCAGGCACTGGCCGAGGTCGCCGTCCCCACGCTCGGCGATCTTTGCCTGATCGACATCATGGACGATCAAGGCAAGATCGCGCGGATGGCCGCGGTGCACGCGGACCCCGAGCTGCGGCCACTGGCGGCGAGGTTGCGCGCATGGCCGCCGGACCCGAACGGCACTCACCCCAGCGTGATGGTGATGCGCGAGCGCACGTCCCGCTTGTCCAAAGACATGCCCGCTGACTTCCTCGCCGCGACGACCCGCAACGCTGAGCACCTGATGGCGCTCGGCGCTCTCAGCTTCCGCAGCTACATGGCGGTGCCGCTGATCGCGGCCGACCAGGTCCTCGGTTCCGTGACCTTCGTTACCGCCGGATCGCGGCCGCTGTTCGAAGATGCCGATCTCGCCGTGGCGGAGGACCTTGCGAACCGGATGGCGCTCGTCGTCGCCAAGGAACGTCGTTACGACCGCGAGCGGGAGGTCTCCCACGTCCTGCAGGCGAGCCTGCTCCCCCGCCACTCCCTCGACGTCGCGGGCCTGGACGTCGCCGTGAGGTACCTGGCGGGCACCCGCGACGCGGAGGTCGGCGGAGACTTCTGGGACTACGCCACCCTCGAGACCGGAGAGGCCGCATTCGTCATCGGCGACGTTGCCGGACATGACATGGTCGCCGCGGCGCAGATGGCACAGGTGCGAAGCGTCTGCCGGGCGCTTCAGATGAACGGGCCTGCCGAGCTGCTCGACGCGGTGCAGCGGTCGTGGCACCACCTCGGCCTCGACCGGCTCGCCACGGCGATCTTCGCGCGACTCGACCCCGCCTCCGGCCGGTTGCGGCTGGCTTCGGCGGGCCACCCGCCTCCCGTTGTCGTCGGCTCAGGCCACGCCGAGGTCCTGCCGGTCGAGCCGGTGCCCCCACTCGGCGCGCCGTCCGTTCCGGCAGAGGAATGGGAAGGAATCCTGGCGCCTGGCGACGCGCTGGTGTTCTACACCGACGGTCTCGTCGAGAGCAGCAGCCGCGACGTCGATGACGGGATGCGGAAGCTGGTCGCCACGTGCGCGAGCGCGTCATCGAACCAGCCGGAGAGCCTGGCTGACCGGATCCTGAGCACCCTGACCTCGCACGACCGCAGCGACGACGTCGCGATCCTCGTGGTGCGACGGACTGCGGACGCCCCGACGGGCGAGCCGACGGCTGCCCAGGTGCTTGCCGCAACCTCTCGCAGCCGCAGCTTCGCCGCCGAGCCGGCTCTCGCCGCCGCCGCGCGGCGCCACGTCGTCGACGCGCTCGTCGGCTGGGGGTTGCCTGACCTCATTGAAGACGCCGCGCTGTGCACCACCGAGCTCGCGACCAATGCCATCCTCCACTCGCGCAGCACGTTCACCGTCGCCGTGCGGCGCACCCCGCGAGGGGCGCGGGTGGACGTGCACGACGACCGCCCCGACCGGCTCCCCGTGGTGGTGCCGACGTCTCTCGGGCCGCTAGACACCGGAGTCACCGGACGCGGGCTGATGCTGGTCGCGGCGATGGCTCAGCGATGGGGCTACTTCACGACCGACATCGGGAAGACGGTCTGGTTCGAGCTGTCCGGCGAGGAAGTCGAGGCGGCGACCACACCGGTGGTCGAGCTGGCAGAGCCACCGTCAGTACCGGACACGATGACGGTCACGCTGATCGGGATGCCGATACGACCGGCAATCGCCAGCGGCGTCCAGGTCGACGAGCTGGTGCGCGAGATCCAGCTGCATCGAGCCGAGGTGGCAGCCGCCGATCTGGAGCAGCTGTTCGAGCTGCTCGAACGAACTGCTCGACCCCGGCTGCTCGGGCGGCAGGCGGCCTTCAAGGCAGCCGCCGAAGGCAAGACGAGCTACACCCTGCATCTCGCGACGACATCGGACGAGGCCGCGGCCCTCGCGGATCTCGTACCCCTTCTCGCACGGCTTGCACGCGAGTGCGACATCGAAGGCGCAGCCGTCGGCGAGGACGTTCTGGCGATGCGCGCCTGGATCAACTCCGAGGTCGCCGCGCAAGGGTCAGGCTCAGCTCCCACGCCGTACGCGCCGCTGGGTCACAGCGACCGGTAGAGCCCACCGTCGACGAGGATCTGCGCGCCGTTGACATAGCTCGCCGCATCGCTGGCCAGGAAGACGCACAACCCGACCAGGTCGGAGGGCGCCCCGATGCGTCCCATCGGGTTCATCGACGCCGCCTGTTCCTTGAATCCGGCCGGCCAGGCCAGCGTGATGTCGGTCTCGAACGCGCCCGGCAGGATCAGGTTTGCCCGGACCTTCGGCGCCCAGGTCCCCGCGAGCCCGAGCGTCAGCGCGTTCAGCCCCGCCTTCGCCATCGCGTACGGCAGCTCCACCGCGGTCGGCCGCAGCGATCCTGCCGTCGAGACGTTGATGATCGATCCGCCGTCCCCCTCCGCCATCCGCGCACCGAACAGCGCCGCCAACCGGAACGGGCCCCGCGCGTTGACCGCGTGCACCTTGTCATACAGCTCTTGGCTCACCGACGTAAGACCGTCGTAGAGCGGAGACATGCCGGCGTTGTTGATGAGCACGTCGCAGTGACCCAGCTCGCCGTAGACCGCCTCGACGAGCGCATCGCAGTCCGCCCAATCACCGACATGGCAGCGAACCGGCACCACGCGTCGGCCGGTCGCCGTGGCGATCTCGGCCGCCGCCCGCTCACAGGCATCGAGCTTGCGGCTCGCAACCACGACATCAGCGCCTGCCGCCGCCAGCCCCTCGGCCACGGCACGGCCAATCCCCCGACTGCCGCCTGTCACAACGGCGACCTTGCCGCTAAGGTCCAGATTCATCCCAACCACGTGCACATCTTCACTGATCCGCACCATCACTTCGCACAGGGGAGCGCGACGTGGAGGAGCAGAACCGGCGCTGGTCGGCACAGATGCCCGACATCTACGACCAGGTACTCGTTCCGGTGACGTTCGCGCCGTTCGCCACCGACCTCGCGGCCCGCGTCGCGGGCAGTGCGCCACGGCGGGTGCTCGAGCTCGCAGCAGGCACGGGCGTTGTCACGCAGGCGCTGCTCGCGGAACCCGGATGCGGTCGGGTCGTGGCAACCGACCTCAACCCGGGGATGGTCGAGGTCGGACGCCGGCGAGTTCCTGACGCGAGGTGGGAGGTCGCGGACGCACTGTCACTGCCGTACGACGCCGACGAGTTCGACGCGGTCGTCTGCCAGTTCGGGGTGATGTTCTTCCCCGACAAGGTCGCCGGAATGGCCGAGGCCCTGCGTGTTCTCGCCGCGGGCGGCACGTTCTACGCGAACAGCTGGGGGCCGCTCGAGTCGCACGAGTTCGAAGCCGCCTACATGACAGCCGTGCGAACCGTGATTCCCGACGACCCGCCCACCTTCCTCGCGGATGTTCCGCACGGGTACGCAGATCCGGAACAGCTCGCCGAGGACGCGCGGACGGCGGGATTCAGGACGGTCGCTGTCGAGACCATCACGCTGCAGACCGGCACCTTCACGGCGTACGACGCGGCGATGGGCTACTGCGGGGGGACGCCGATGCGCGCCGGGCTGGAGAGCCACGGCGATCTGGACGAGCTCAGCGTCGCCATCGCGCAGGAGACCGAGCGACTGCTCGGCCGCGACCCGACGTCGGCCCGAATGACCGCGAACGTGCTGGCGGCGTCCGCGGGCTGATGCCGGCGGCTCAGCCGGTTGCCGGCTCGATCGCGAGGATGCGGTTGAGGCGGGTCGCCGCCAGCAACCGCACGATCCGTCCCGGCACGTTGCGAAGGACGAGTCGCCTGCCGCGACGCTCGGCGAGACGGTGCGCCCCGACCAGCACGCCGAGGCCACTCGCGTCCACGATCTCGACGCCGCCGAGGTCGAGGGTCAAGTCGCCGTCCCCGTTGTCCGCGGCGGCCACGAGCGCCGCTCTCAGCTCGGACACCGTCGCGGCCGACAGCCGGCCTTCCACCAGGACCAACGAGCCGGGGTCGTCGATCGAGATCACGACGTAGGTGTCAGCGGCTGGGTCGACGCGCGGCTCTCCCGCGGGACTACGCACCGCCTGCATTCCAGCCCTCCGACGAGGTCAGTGTCCCCCTCTTGACTCGTTAGACGCGGAAAGGCGGCCGATGGTTGCCACCGAATCGGATTCTTGTCGCGAATCGCCGGCGTCAGAGCAGGGTGTGGTCTTCGACGCGCCTGATGTTGGCGCCGAGGCCCTGCAGCGTCTCGACGAAGGACTGGTAGCCCCGATCGACATGGAAGGCATCAGCGATCGTCGTGACGCCGTCTGCAACCACGCCGGCGAGAACGAGGGCGGCACCCGCACGGATGTCGGTCGCGCGCACCGGCGCTCCTGACAACCGTTCCCGACCGCGCACGATCGCGTGGTGTCCGTCGGTGCGAACGTCGGCCGCGAGGCGGACGAGCTCGTCGATGAACATGAACCGGCCTTCGAAGATGTTCTCGGTGACGAAGGCGACGCCGTCCGCCACGGCGTTCATGGCGATCGCCATCGGCTGCAGGTCCGTGGGAAACCCGGGGTAAGGAAGCGTCACGATGTCGACCGCCCGCGGCCGGCCGTCACACGACACCGCGAAACCGTCGTCGTACGTCGTGACGTCGGCACCCGCCTGTACCAGCTTGTCGAGCGCGATCTCGAGATGCTCGTGTGTCGCACCGCGCACGCGGATGTCGCCCTGTGTCATCGATGCGGCAAACGCCCAGGTGCCGGCAACGATGCGGTCCTCGACGACCCGGTGCTCCGCCGGGTGGAGCGCATCCACGCCTTCGATCTCGAGGGTCGAGGTGCCGGCTCCCCCGATCTGCGCCCCCATCGCGACCAACATCTCGCAGAGGTCGACGATCTCCGGCTCACGAGCCGCGTTGTCGATCGTCGTGGTGCCCTTCGCGAGTACCGCGGCCATCAGGATGTTCTCGGTTGCGCCAACGCTCGGGAAGTCCAACCAGATCTGGGCACCCGCGAGCTGCGCTGCTTCCGCGACGAGATAGCCATGGGTGCTCTCGAACACGGCGCCGAGTCGCTCCAGCCCCATCACGTGAAGATCGAGCGCCCGCGAGCCGATGGCGTCACCACCCGGCAGGGCGACCCGCGCGCGTCCGGTGCGCGCCAGCAGCGGGCCCAGCACGCACACCGACCCCCGAATCTGGCGGACGTGGTCGTAGTCGGCCTCGTGCCCGAGCTCCTGAGGCACCGTGATCTCGACGTCCGGCGCATGTCCGTCGACCGTCGCGCCGAGGCCGACCAGCACCTCGGCCATGATCGGCACGTCGCCGATGTCCGGCACGTTGGTGAGGCGCGTGGTACCCGTGGCAAGCAGCGACGCCGCCATGACCTTCAGAACGCTGTTCTTCGCGCCGGCGACCGTCGCCTCTCCAGCCAGGCGGGTGCCACCGACGACCTCGAACTGCTCCACGTGCGAAGGGTACGTCGAGTGAAGCGCGTAGGGTTTCCGGCGTGAGTTCTCGCGAGCGCAAGACATCGACGGTCCATCTCACCCGGATCTACACCCGGACCGGCGATGACGGCACGACTGCGCTCGGTGACATGAGTCGCGTCGCGAAGGCATCGCCTCGCGTCGTGGCATATGGCGACGTCGACGAGGCCAATTCGAGCATCGGCGCGGCGATCGCGCTGGGTGACCTCGACACGGAGCTTGCCGAGCTGCTGACAGCCGTGCAGAACGACCTGTTCGACGTCGGAGCGGACTTGTGCACACCGATCGTTCCCGATCCGAAGTGGGAGCCGCTGCGCGTCCAGCAGTCATACGTCGACCGGCTGGAAGCCGCCTGCGACACGTTCAACGCACGCCTCGAGGCGCTCGACTCCTTCGTGCTGCCCGGCGGCACGCGGGCCGCGGCGCTGCTGCATGTCGCGCGCACGGTCGCGCGCCGCGCGGAACGCGGGGTATGGGTGCTGATCGAAGCCGAGCCGGAGGCCACGAATCCGCTGACGGCGACCTACCTGAACCGCCTGTCGGACCTGTTGTTCATCCTCGCCCGGGTCGCGAACCTGTCGACCGGCGACGTGAAGTGGACGCCGGCAGCCAACCGCTCATCGTGATCTTGACGAACCGAGCCCATCCATACGTCGGGTTGGGCGTGTTTCGTCAAGATCAGCGCGGTTGTTAGCTGGACGCGCCTTCTAGCTCGACGGTCTCGGCGAGGATCTTCACACCGTCGGCGCTGACCGACAGGAAGCCGCCGCTCACGTTGGCGACCAGGTCGCCTTCGCCGGCCCGACGGATCGTGACCGGCGCCTCAGCGAGCACGCCGAGCAACGGGATGTGGCGGGGCAGGATGCCGATCTCGCCCTCGAGCGTGCGGGCGCGCACGAACTCCGCCTCCCCCGACCACACCATCCGGTCGGGAGCGACGAGATCAACCTGCATCGTTGCCATTGGTTCGTCCTACTCCGACAGCTACTCTGCCAGCTTTTTCGCGTTGGCCTCGACGTCCTCGACGCCACCGCACATGAAGAACGCCTGCTCCGGCTGCTCGTCGAACTCACCGTCGCAGAGCCGCTTGAAGGAGTCGATCGTCTCGGCCAGCGGCACGAACTTGCCGGGAATGCCGGTGAACTGCTCTGCGACGAAGAACGGCTGCGACAGGAACCGCTCGATACGGCGGGCGCGGTTGACCGTGATGCGGTCCTCTTCGGAGAGCTCGTCGATACCGAGGATCGCGATGATGTCCTGCAGGTCGCGGTAGCGCTGCAGGATCTCCTGGGTACGACGTGCGACCTGGTAGTGCTCGTCGCCCACGTAGCGCGGGTCAAGGATCCGCGAGGTCGAGTCGAGCGGGTCGACTGCCGGGTAGATGCCCTTCTCCGAGATCGACCGGGAAAGAACGGTCGTCGCGTCGAGGTGGGCGAACGTGGTGTGCGGCGCCGGGTCGGTGATGTCGTCGGCGGGGACGTAGATCGCCTGCAGCGACGTGATCGAGTGACCACGCGTCGACGTGATCCGCTCCTGGAGCTCACCCATCTCGTCGGCCAGCGTCGGCTGGTAACCAACCGCCGAAGGCATGCGGCCCAGCAGGGTCGACACCTCGGAACCCGCCTGCGTGAACCGGAAGATGTTGTCGATGAACAGCAGCACGTCCTGCTTCTGCACGTCGCGGAAGTACTCCGCCATCGTCAGACCGGCGAGCGCGATCCGAAGGCGGGTGCCCGGGGGCTCGTCCATCTGACCGAAGACGAGGGCGGTGTCCTTGAGGACGTCCGCCTCTTCCATCTCCAAGTACAGGTCGTTGCCCTCACGGGTGCGCTCACCGACGCCGGCGAAGACTGATCGGCCACCGAACTGCTGCGCGACTCGGCGAATCATCTCCTGGATGACGACGGTCTTGCCGACACCGGCACCGCCGAACATTCCGATCTTGCCGCCTCGCACGTATGGCGCGAGCAGGTCGATGACCTTGATGCCGGTCTCGAACATCTCGGTCCGGGGCTCGAGCTCGTCGATCGGCGGCGAGGGCCGGTGGATCGGCCACCGCTCGGTGACCTCGATCTTGTCCGCCGTGGTGTCGAGCGCGTCGCCCAGCACGTTCCATACGTGGCCGAGCGTCGCGTCGCCGACCGGCACGGAGATCGGGGCGCCGGTGTCCTGCACCTCGGCACCGCGGATCAAGCCGTCGGTCGGCTGCATCGAGATCGCGCGGACCATGTTGTCGCCGATGTGGCCGGCGACCTCGAGGGTCAGCGTGCGAACGTCCTCGCCGAGGGTCCGCTCGACCTTGAGCGCGTTGTAGATCTCCGGCATGCCGTCGGGAGCGAACTCGACGTCGACGACCGGGCCGATGACGCGGACGACACGGCCGGTGGCGCCCTGGCCCGTGGTCGACTGCTCGGTGGCGGTGGCTGTCATTTAGAGCTCACTTCCTGTCCCGGCGAGCGCTTCTGCGCCGCCGACGATCTCCATGATTTCCTGCGTGATCTCGGCCTGGCGGGCGGCGTTCGCGTCCCGCGTCAGCTTCTTGATGAGCTCATCCGCGTTGTCCGTGGCGGACTTCATCGCCCGTCGGCGGGCGACCTGCTCGCTGGCGGCGGCATCGAGCATCGCGGCAAAGATCCGCGCGGTGAGGTAGCGCGGCAGCAGTGCATCGAGCACGCCGGCACCCTCGGGCTCGAACTCCATGAGCGCGGTCTGGCCGGCTGGTTCGCCGTCGCCCGCCGCGGGCGCCTCCGCGGGGTCGAGCGGAAGCAGTCGCACGACGGAGACCTTCTGGCTGGCCATCGACTCGAACCGCGTGTACACGAGGTGGATCTCGTCGACGCCACCCTCGGCCGAGCCCTTGACGAACTGCTCGAGCAGGTCGTCGGCCACAGCCTTGGCGTCGTCGTATGACGGCTGCTCGGAGAACCCGCTCCAGGAGTGCGATACGTCGCGGCCGCGGAAGCGGTAGTAGCCGACCGCCTTGCGCCCGACGAGGAACGGCATGACGGTCGAGACGCCCTGCTCTCGCAGCTTCGCGGTCGCCTGCTCCCCGGCGCGCAGCACGTTTGCGCTGTAGCCACCGGCCAGACCGCGGTCGCTGGTGATCACCAGCAGCGCCGCTGCGCCGATGGTCTCCCGCGGAGTCGTCAGCGGGTGGTCGTCGGAGACGACTCCCGGCGCGGTGACCGTCCGAACGACCTCGGTGATGGCGTCGGCGTAGGGGCGCGACGCAGCGATCCGCTGCTGCGCCTTGACGATGCGAGACGCCGCGATGAGCTCCATCGCGCGCGTGATCTTCTTCGTCGACTGCACCGACTTGATGCGTCGACGAGCCTCGCGGAGCTGAGCACCCATATGCGGCTACTTGCTCTCGGTGGTCTCGAAGGTCTTCTTGAACTCGTCGATCGCGTTCTGCAGCTGGTCGACGATGTCGCCCTCGACCTTGGTGTCGGCGAGGATCGCGTCGTAGATGCCCTTGTGCTGGCGACCGACGAAGTCGAGGAACTCGCGCTCGAAGCGCGAGATGTCCGCGACCGGGATGTCGTCGAGCGCGCCCGACGTACCAGCCCAGATGGACACGACCTGACGCTCGACCGGGTACGGCGTGTACTGCGGCTGCTTGAGGAGCTCGACCAGACGCGCACCACGCTCGAGCTGAGCCTTCGAAGCCTTGTCCAGGTCGGAACCGAACGCCGAGAAAGCCTCGAGCTCGCGGTACTGCGCGAGGTCGAGACGCAACCGGCCGGCGACGCTCTTCATCGCCTTGGTCTGCGCGTTACCGCCGACTCGCGAGACCGACACACCGACGTTGATGGCGGGGCGGACACCGGAGTTGAACAGGTCGGTCTCGAGGAAGATCTGACCGTCGGTGATCGAGATGACGTTGGTCGGGATGTACGCCGACACGTCGTTGCCCTTGGTCTCGATGATCGGCAGCCCGGTCAGGGATCCGCCGCCGAGGTCGTCAGAAAGCTTCGCGCAACGCTCGAGGAGCCGCGAGTGCAGGTAGAAGACGTCGCCCGGGTAGGCCTCACGACCGGCCGGACGGCGCAGCAGCAGCGAGATGTTGCGGTAGGCGTCTGCTTGCTTCGACAGGTCGTCGAACACGATCAGCGCGTGCTCGCCGTTGTACATCCAGTGCTGCGCGATCGCCGAGCCGGCGTACGGCGCGATGTACTTGAACGCGGCCGGGAACGACGCCGGAGCCGCGACGATGGTCGTGTACTCCATGGCCCCCGCCTCTTCAAGCGAGGCGTGGACCTGGGCGACGGTCGAACCCTTCTGCCCGATCGCGACGTAGACGCACTTGACCTGCTTCTTCTTGTCGCCGGACTTCCAGTTGTCGCGCTGGTTGATGATCGCGTCGAGAGCGACCGCGGTCTTGCCGGTCTGCCGGTCGCCGATGATCAGCTGGCGCTGGCCGCGGCCGATGGCGGTCATCGCGTCGATCGCCTTGACGCCGGTCTGCAGCGGCTCCTTCACCGGCTGGCGGGCCATGACGTTGGGAGCCTGCAGCTCGAGCTCGCGCCGCTCGGTCGCGACGATGTCGCCCTTGCCGTCCAGCGGGCGACCCAGCGGGTCTACGACGCGGCCGAGGAAGCCGTCGCCGACCGGGATCGACAGGACGTTGCCGGTCCGGCGGACCTGCTGACCCTCCTCGATGCCCTGCGACTCGCCGAGGATGACGCAGCCGATCTCGCGGACGTCGAGGTTCAGCGCGATGCCGAGCAGGCCGCCCTCGAACTCGAGCAGCTCGTTGGTCATCGCGGAGTAGAGGCCCTCGACCCGGGCGATGCCGTCACCGGTGTCCGTCACGACCCCGACCTCGTCGCGAGACGCCTTCGGGTCGTAGGAGGCGACAAGACCCTCGAGGGCCTCGCGGATCTCCTCCGGACGGATGCTCAGCTCGGTCACTACTTGCTCCCTATTTCGTACTTGTCAGGCGCGAGCCGGGCGGGCGCCCGATCGGCCGGTAAGCGTGCGGCGGGCTTCCTCGAGCTGGCGGGCGACGCTGGCGTCGATCAGCTCGTCGCCGACTCGGACGGTGAGCCCGCCGATCAGCGAGGCGTCGACGACCACCTGCAGCTTCAGCTCGTGCCCGAAGGTGCGGCTCAGCGCGACGGTGAGGTCGCTCTGCTCTGCCTCTGACAGCTCGGTCGCGCTGGTGACGTGCGCAACGAGCCGGTCGCGGCGCTGCGCGGCGAGACCCGAGAGGTCCTGCAGCGCGCGCTCGATCGTGCGACCGCGCGGTTCGAGAACCACGCGCTCGATCAGCTTGTAGGTGACGCCGTTGACCTTGCCGTCGAGCAGCTTGTGCAACAGCTGGCGCTTCGGGTCCGCCGCCAGCTCGCGGTTCGTGAGAGCGGCACGCAACGGCGGGTCGCCCTCCACGATCCGACTGAACCGGAACAGCTCGTCCTCGACGGCATCGAGGTCGCCGGCGGTCTGCGCGGTGATGAGAGCGGCGTCGACCGCGATCTCCTCGAGCGCGTCGACCAGGTCCCTCGACTGCGACCACCGCGAGCTCACCGCCTCGCGAAGGATGTCGAGCGACGCGGCGTCGATCCGCGAGGTCAGCAGCCGGTCGACGACCTCGACCTTGGCGAACCGGCTCGCCGCGGGGTCGGACAGCGCCCGGCGCAGCGAGGCGCGGCCACCCAGCGTCGAGACGACGGCGAACAGGTCGTCGGACAGGGCGGTGAGGTCACCGTCCGCCGGCAGCCGGTCGCGCAGCGCCCCGAGGGAGTTGCGGCTCGCACCTTGCATCTAGTTGTGTCCTTGCTTCTAGTTCTTCGACGCCGTGTCGGCGCCGACGCCCGCGATGAAGTCCTCGACGAGCTTTCGCTGCCGGGCGTCCTCGCGAAGCGAGTCGTGCACGACCCGCTCGGCGAGCGTCGTCGCGAGCTCACCGATCTCGGCGCGCAGCGCGAGGATCGCCTGCTGGCGCTCGGTGGCGATGCGCTCCTCAGCGGTCGCGAGCATCTCCTCGACGCGTGCTTGCGCCTCGGAACGAGCCTCCTCGACGATCTCCGCCCGCTCGGACTGCGCCTGCTCGCGGAGCCGGGTCGCCTCGCGCTTGGTCTCGGCGACGGCCTCGGCGAGCTCGCGCTCCGATGCCTCCAGCCGTGCCTTGGCGGCCTCGGCGTCGTCGAACTGCTTCTGGATCGCCGCCTGACGCTCCTCGAGCAGCTTGATGATCGGCGGCAGCGCCTTCTTCCAGATGATCAGAAGGATGACGACGAAGCAGATCAGCTCGAAGAAGAACGTCCCATTGGGAATCAGGAAGTTGTTCGTCTTCTCCGCCGTGTCTGAGGCGGCGACGATGAGCGGGTGCGAAAGCACGAGGGCCACTTACTTCCCGAGGACGAACGCGAAGAGCGCAGCGAACGCCAGGTTGATGAAGTACGCCGCCTCGACCAGACCGACGGTCAGGAAGAACTGACCCGTGAGCTGGCCCTGCGCCTCAGGCTGGCGAGCGATGCCGCTGATCAGCGCGTTACCGGCGATACCGTCACCGATACCGGCACCGATCGCGCCGCCGCCCAGTGCGAGGCCTGCGCCGATGAGGCCGCCTGCCTTGGCAATCGCCGCGGGGACTGTGGTTGATGCCGCCACTATTTCTCCTTAGATGAAACGCAACCGAGCTCGGGTGCGTCAGTGCTCCTCGGCAACTGCCATGCCGAAGTAGAGGATGGTCAGGAACGAGAAGATGAAGGCCTGGATCGGCGCGATGAAGCCCGAGTCGAAGAACTTCCAGATGATGTTGAAGGGGCCGTACATCCAGAACAGGTAGGTCGGCAGCAACGCGATCACCGCGAGCATGACGCCGCCGGCGAAGATGTTGCCGAAGAGTCGCAGCGACAGCGAGAGCGGGTTGACGATCTGCTCCAGCAGCAGGATGAACGTCCGGATGCCCGTCGGCTTGGCCGTGAACCAGTCCCCGACGTAACGGAACTTCTTCCGCTTGAAGCCGAGGTAGGTGTAGAGACCCGCGACCGTGAGGGCCATCGCGTAGACGAGGTTCGTGTCCGCGGTCGGCGGGCCGAGGCGCTCCGGGCTGTGCCCGGACGGGATCCAGCCGAGCCAGTTGCAGAACAGGATGAAGAAGAACAGCGTCACGCCGAGCGGCACCAGCCACGGCGGCACGTCGTGCCCGACCGTGTCCTCAACCATCTTCTTCGCCTGTCCGTAGACCAGCTCGACGATGATCTGGGGCTTGTTCGGAACCTTGCTGGCCGCCTTGCGCGCCACCCACAGCATGAACACGAGCGTCACGGCGCCGGCGAGCACCGTCGTGTACATCGTGTCCGAGTTGAAGGTCAGGCCGATGAACTTGAACGTCGGGTGGTCACCGACGGTGATGTCCGCGGGGACGACCAGGCCGGCGAGGCTCACGGGAACACCACCCGGCGCAGCGGGCGGATCAGCAGCGACATCATCTCGAGCTGGAAGGCGACGAGACCGACGAAGATCCCCCACCCGTTGGTCCGCCACAGCGCGGCCACCAGGAACGCGAAGACGGTGATCGCCCCGAGCCGCGCCAGCGAGGTCTTCATCACCGCGGTCTTCGGGTTCGGCACCTCGGCGTTGAGCGCACGGGTGTCGGTCCAGAGCTTGCGAGCGTTGTAGCCGCCCATGGCCAGGCCGAGGCAGATGAACAGCCCCACGGCCGGCCGGCCGGCGACGAGGCTCACGGCAACGGCGGCCACGCCAAGGATCGCGGCCAGGATCAGCGCATTTCGGTACCCGCGCGCGACGGCGCTCCATTGAGCGTCGAGGGCCACCGTCTTCCTCTCACTGTTCGTCGGATCGGACATCTTCGTCAGGTCTGGCGGATTGAGTTGTGGGGATTGAGGCGGTAGTGGAGCGGGTAAAAGGCCGGATCGCGTGGTAAGCGCCGGCTGCGCCAACAAAGATACCAACCGCCGTTCCGAGCAATGCGAGCAGGGGTGAGGTTCCCCAGGCGTGGTCGCCCAGGACCCCGAGAAACGCCCCGATCCCGACGCAAGCCCCGAACATCGCCCCGATGCCGAGCAGCGTCGTGAGGTTGATCGTCGGCGGCTTCTCGGTCACCGACTAAGCCGGCGGGCCGCGATGGGCGAGCCGCAGCCGCGGCAGGTTGGTGGCCACCAGGAGCGTGGCCACGCCCGCTGTGACGACCGCGATCACGACGAGCGGGCGGCCATGGGACAGCCCGAGCGAGACCGTTCCGCCGGCGATCAGGGCGGACCAGGTGTACATGATCAGCACGGCGCGCGCGTGGGAGTGGCCGAGCGTGAGCAGGCGGTGGTGCAGGTGCTGCTTGTCCGGCGCCCACGGCGCCTGACCGGCACGGCTGCGGCGTACGACGGCGAGGATCAGGTCTCCGAGCGGGATCGCCAGCAGCGCCACCGGGAGCAGTAGCGGGAGCAGCGTCGGCACCAGGCCGTAGTAGCCGATCGCGTTGGGATCCAGCTGCCCCGTCAGGCTCACCGTCGCGGCTGAGAACACCAGTCCCAGCAGCATCGAGCCGGAGTCCCCCATGAAGATGCGCGCCGGATTGAAGTTGTGCGGCAGGAACCCGATGCAGGCACCGGCGAGTACCGCCGCCAGCAGCGTCGGAGCGGTCGCCCGGTCGAAGTGGTGGACCACCGACAGCTCGTAGGAGTAGGCGAAGAATGACAGCGACGAGATCGCGACCACCCCCGCGGCAAGCCCGTCCAAGCCGTCGATGAAGTTGATCGCGTTGATCGTCACGACGACGAACAGAACCGTCAGCGGGACACCTAGGTCGGAGTCGAGCGACAACGCCCCGCCGCCCGGGAGCGGGACGTAGAGCAGCTGGACGCCCTGCAGCACCATGACGCCGGCGGCGACGATCTGACCGGCCAGCTTGGTCAGCGCATCGAGACCCCACCGGTCGTCGGCCGCACCCAGGAGGACGAGCACGCCGCCGCCGTACAGGACCCCCTGCGCGTCGCTGGAGTCGAAGACCCGCTGGAGCGTCGGGAGGCGGCTGGCCACCAGCAGGCCCGCACACATCCCGACGAACATCGCCACCCCGCCCATTCGCGGAGTCGGGATGGTGTGGACGTCTCGGTCGCGGACCTCGGCCAGGACATGCCAGCGCACGGCGAGGCGAAGCACGAAGGGCGTCAGCAAGTAGGTGACCGCAGCCACCAGGACACCGGTGAGGACGTACTCACGCACCGCGGGTTACGACCTCCGATCCACCATGAGTGCGATCACTGTACGACGCATGAACAGCAGCGGTCGGGACGCGTGCCCCGCGCGTTTCATGTGCCCGACAAGGGCGATTTGCCCGTTACGGCGCCAGCAACGACAACGGGACCTCGAGGGCCTGGTCGATCAGGGCCGCGGCCTTCTCGTATCCCGCCATCGAGCCGCCGAACGGGTCGGGCACGTCGTCGTCCGAAGGGTCCTTCGGCGGTTCGAAGCCCCGGCGGCTGAACGCCATCGTCGTCAGGGCCCGGAAGCGGTCCACCAGATCCGGACCCGACGAGGCGACATCGGCTCGGGACACCCCGGTCAGCAATCGCGCATACTCCCGCAACGTCACCGACTTTGCCGCCGCGCGCGGGAACATCGTGACGGCCGCGGACCGGTGCGCCCGGGTGAGACCGAGTACCAGGTCCGCGGCTTCGATCTGCTCGACGGAAAGCGCGCACGCCACGAACTCCGCCGGGTCGCCGCCGTACCGAAGCAGCGTCTCGGCGGACTCCGGCATCATCGGCTCCCCCACCAGGGCGCCGGTGCCGGCGCTGGACACCTCGACGACCTTCGCCTCCGGGCCGAAGCGCTCGTCGAGACGGGCGCGGAGCAGGCGCTCGGCAAACGGCGAGCGGCAGATGTTGCCGGTGCACACCACGAGCACCCGGTAGCTCGACATCTCGAACCCGCCTACTCGCCGGGCTCGAGGTCCGGCGCGATCTCGCGAACGGCGTTGAGGTCGAGCGCACCGGCTCGTAGCAAACGCGGCCGCTCGCCTGTCACGTCGATGATCGTCGACGCCACGGAACCGCCGCTTGAACCTCCATCGAGGTAGACCGACACCGCGGCACCAAGCTGCAACCGAGCCTCCATCGCCGTCGTCGCGGCGTCATGCCCGGTGCGGTTCGCACTCGACACCGCGAGTGGACCGGTGCGACTGATCAGATCCTGCGCGAGGTCGTTCGCCGGCATGCGCACCGCGACGGTTCCTCGGCTGTCGCCGAGGTCCCACACGAGGTGTGCCGTGTGACGGACCACCAGAGTCAACGCTCCCGGCCAGAACTCCTGCGCGAGGGCGGTCGCAACCTCAGGCATCTTGTCGACAAGCGCATCGAGCATCGCGGGTGAGGACACGAGCACCGGAACCGGCATCGAGCGGTCACGCCCCTTGGCGGCCAGCAACGCGTCGATCGCTGCCGGCAGGAAGGCATCGGCGCCGACGCCGTACACCGTGTCCGTGGGCAGCACGACGAGCTCACCGTTGCGCAACGCGGCGGCAGCTTCATCGAGCCCGGTCTCGCGCTCCTCCGCATTCGTGCAGTCGAACACCCGGCTCACGTCCACACCCCCGTGGTGAAGCGCGGCCGCTCGGTGAGGTCGAGATGATCCGTCACCTCGACAAAGCCTGCCGCGATGAAGACCTCCGGCACCGACTCGCCCTGCCGGTCTGAGTGCTCGACAACCAGAGTTCCGCCGGGACGCAACAGCACCGTCGCGCGGTCGACCACCTTCCGAATGACGTCGAGGCCGTCCGCTCCAGCCCACAGGGCAACGCCCGGGTCATGGTCGCGCACCTCGGGGTCGACCTGCTCGCGCTCATGTAGTGCGACGTAGGGAGGATTGGAGGCGACGACGTCGACCTGCGCGTCGAGGTCGACAGGCGCCACCTCGAGGTCCGCGTGGTGGATGCGCACCCGGTTGCGTGCCGTCTCGTCGAGCGATGCCAAGTTGCGGTGCATCCACTCGACGGCACTTTCCGACACTTCGACGAGGTCGACCAGTGCACCTCGGTGCTCGTGAACGACCGACAGGCCGATCGTCCCGCTTCCGGCACAGAGGTCGACGACCCGCGGCTGCGAGAGATCGGCGATTGCGCCGAGGACGGCCTCGACCACCACTTCGGTCTCCGGGCGCGGAACGAAGACGCCGGGGCCGACTTCCAGGTCCAGGTAGCGAAAGCCGGCCGTCCCTACCAGGTGCTGCAGCGGCACTCGCGACTCACGCTTGGCGACGAGCTGCTCCGCGTCCACTCCGGCTGCTTCGGCGTGCCGTAGCAACACCCGCGCGTCATGTTCCGGGCTGGCAACCCCTGCGGCAGCGAGTCGTTCGGAGGCCTCGCGAAGCGTGATCAACGAACGCTCAGTCCTGCCCACCGAGCGCGGCTGCGGTGTCCGCGTCCGCCAACGACTGGATGACGGCCTCGAGATCGCCGTCGAGCACCTGATCGAGGTTGTAGGCCTTGAAACCGACGCGGTGATCGCTGATCCGGTTCTCGGGGAAGTTGTACGTGCGGATGCGCTCGCTGCGGTCCACGGTTCTCACCTGGCTACGGCGCGCAGCGGATGCCTCGGCATCGGCGGCCTCCTGCGCCGCCTGGAGCATGCGCGCTCGGAGGATGCGCATCGCACTCTCCTTGTTCTGCAGCTGCGACTTCTCGTTCTGGCACGAGACGACGATCCCGGTGGGGATGTGGGTGATCCGCACGGCAGAGTCGGTCGTGTTGACGCTCTGGCCGCCGGGGCCTGAGGACCGGTAGACGTCGATTCGAAGGTCGTTGGGGTCGATCTCGACCTCGACCTCTTCAGCTTCCGGCATGACGAGCACACCGGCGGCGCTGGTGTGGATCCGACCCTGCGACTCGGTTGCGGGGACTCGCTGGACGCGGTGCACTCCGCCTTCGTACTTCAGCCGGCTCCAAGGCATCGGCTCGGTGCGGCCACGAATCGCGACCGTCGCCTCCTTGTAGCCGCCCAGGTCGCTCTCGGTCGCGTCGAGGATCTCCGTCTTCCAGCCCTGGCGTTCCGCGAAGCGCAGGTACATCCGCAACAGGTCACCGGCGAACAACGCCGACTCATCGCCGCCCTCGCCTGCCTTGACCTCGAGGATGACGTCCTTGTCGTCGTTGGGATCCCTCGGGATGAGCAACACCCGCATCTCGTCGGTCAGCGTCGCGAGCGACGCCTCGAGCTCGGGGATCTCAGCGCGGAACGACGAGTCCTCGTCGGCGAGCTCCTTGGCCGCAGCCAGATCCTCCCCGGCCCGCTGCCACGCGAGGTACTTCGCGACGATCGGTCCCAGCTCGGCGTAGCGCCGGCCGACGGTACGGGCTTTGCCCTGGTCGGCGTGGATCTCCGGATCGGCGAGCTGCTTCTCCAGATCCGCGTGCTCAGACACAAGCTCTTCGACTTGCTCGAACACGACGGTCTCCAGGTGAGTAGCGGCTAGGTCAGACGAAGCTGACCGCAGCTACTTCTTTGCGTACCGCTTCTCGAACTTCGCGACGCGGCCACCGGTGTCGAGGATCTTCTGCTTGCCCGTGTAGAAGGGGTGGCAGGCCGAGCACACGTCGGCGTGGATGACGCCGTTCTTCGCCGTGCTGCGCGTGGTGAAGGTGTTGCCACACGTGCAGGACACGGTCGTCTCGACGTACTCAGGGTGGATCTCGGGCTTCACGTCACTGCTCCTAGTCGAGGTGGTCGCCGGGTCCTCACCAGGAGGTGAACCGGTACCGGTGCTTCCAGTGTGCCTGAACAGGTCAAACCGGGGAGTTTGTTCCCTGCTACGCGCCCTCGCTCGGGCTGGTCTTCTGGACCTGCAGCAGGAAGTCGTAGTTGCTGTGCGTCTCCTTGAGCTTGGAGAGCAGCAGCTCCATCCCCTGCTGAGAGTCGAGCGCGTGAAGCACCCGACGGAGCTTCCAGATGATCTGCAGCTCCTCGGGTGAGAGCAGGATCTCTTCCTTGCGGGTACCCGACGGGTCGATGTCCACAGCCGGGAAGATCCGCTTGTCCGCGAGCTTGCGGTCGAGCTTGAGCTCCATGTTCCCGGTGCCCTTGAACTCCTCGAAGATGACCGTGTCCATGGTGGAGCCGGTCTCGACGAGAGCGGTTGCCAGGATCGTCAGCGAGCCGCCGTTCTCGATGTTGCGGGCCGCGCCGAGGAACCGCTTCGGCGGGTAGAGCGCGGTCGAGTCGACACCGCCGGACAGGATCCGGCCACTCGCCGGGGCGGCGAGGTTGTACGCGCGACCGAGCCGGGTGATCGAGTCGAGCAGGATCACCACGTCGTGGCCGAGCTCGACGAGCCGCTTCGCGCGCTCGATCGACAGCTCCGCGACGCTGGTGTGGTCCGTCGGCGGCCGGTCGAAGGTGGAGGCGATGACCTCGCCCTTCACCGAACGCTGCATGTCGGTGACCTCCTCGGGCCGCTCGTCGACGAGGACGACCATGAGGTGGCACTCAGGGTTGTTCGTGGTGATCGCGTTGGCGATCGCCTGCAGCACCATGGTCTTGCCGGCCTTGGGCGGCGACACGATGAGGCCACGCTGTCCCTTGCCGATCGGCGCGACGAGATCGATCACCCGCGTCGTGTAGACGTTGGGCTCGGTCTCCAGGCGCAGCCGCTCCTGCGGGTACAGCGGGATCAGCTTGTTGAAGTCCGGGCGCTTCTTCGCGTCCTCGGGGTCGACACCATTGACCGTGTCGAGGCGCACAAGCGCGTTGAACTTCTCGCGCCGCTCGCCCTCTCGCGGCTGGCGAATCATGCCGGTGACGGCATCGCCCTTGCGCAAGCCGTAACGGCGCACCTGTGACAGCGAGACGTACACGTCATCCGGGCTGGACAGGTAGCCACTGGTGCGGACGAAGGCGTAGTTGTCGAGGATGTCGACGATCCCGCCGACCGGAACGAGGACGTCGTCCTCAGTGATCACGGGCTCGGCTTCGCTGCCGAACCGGTCACGGCCGCCGCGGCCGCGGTTGCGCTCACGGAACCGGCCGCGACGCGACCGGTTCGAGCCGAACTCGTCGTCGCGGTCGGCACCACCGTCACGATCCGGCTGGCCGTCGCGGCCCTGGCCATCGCGGCCCTGGCCGTCGCGGCCCTGGCCGTCGCGGCCCTGGTTGTTGTTGGGGCGGTTCTGGTTCTGGTTGCCGCCCTGCCGGTTGCCCGGCGGGCGGTTGCCGCCGCCCGGCTGACGGTCCTCCCGGTCGCCACGGTCATCGCGTGACTGGCGGTCGTCCGCAGCGCCGTCGTCATCATTCGCGCGGCGGCGCTCCTCGCGTGGGGCGCCTTCCCGCTCGTCAGAGCGCTCTGCGGTGGCCTCAGCGGACGCCGGGCCGCCACCCGAACGCGAGCCGCCGCCCTGCTTGGCCTGGATCGCCTCGATCAGCTCGCCCTTGCGCATCTTGGCGGTGCCGGTGATGCCGAGATCACCGGCGAGCGTCTGAAGCTCGGGCAGCAGCATTCCGGACAGCCCCTTGCGGCGGCCGTTCGCGCTCGCAGGCGCGGCAGCGGACTCAACGTCGTGAGTTTCGCTCACTTACGGTCCTTCCTTACTTCTCATCGCTTGCTCGGTGCGACCGGGGTACGCCGCGGCGGCACCGGAACCCGCTCGTAGCGGGAGCTAGTGGAGCCGCTCTGCGGGTGAGGGTTTGCGCATTTGCGCTCCGAAAGTCGAAGCGGGGAAGCCGCGAGTCCGATCTACGGCAGAGACTTTGTGAGGCTCGCTACCGGGGATGCTGACTAGCTGCAGGGCGGAAACCTCGCCCCCGATGGGGCGGCTATCGCAAGGACAGCGTAGTCGTCGCCGTCCATTCCTGCCAACAAACGTGTGATTCCACCTATTCCCCGGTCCGATGGCTGTGGCCTACAGAGGGGCGAGGTGGGCGCCCTTCTTGTCGACGTCGAGCTCCAAGGCGCTCCAGCCCCGGCGCGCGAAGGTCACCGCCCGCTCGCGGCTGGTGTTAGTGGTCAACGCGAGCACGGTCGGCCCGGCGCCCGAGACCACCGCCGGAATGCCCGCGGCTCGGAGCTCTGCGACGAGAGCAGCCGTTTTCGGCATCGCTGATGCGCGGTACGGCTGGTGCAGCCGGTCCTCGGTGGCGCCCAGCAGGTCGTCGGGGTGAGAGCGCAGCGCCTCGACCAGGAGCGCGGCTCGAGCAGCGTTGGCGACCGCGTCGGCATGCGGCACCGTCTCAGGCAACAGCTTGCGCGCCGCCTTCGTCGACGAGCTCGTGCCGGGGACGAACACCACCGGCGCCAACGCGTCGGAGACCGGCACCCGCACGGCGCGCGCACCCGAGTCCTCGTTCCATGCGATCGTCAGGCCTCCGAGCAGGCAAGCCGCAACGTTGTCGGGGTGGCCTTCCAGCTCCGCGGCGTGCGCGAGAGCCGCCTCGTCGTCCATGCGCTCGTTACCGCCGACGACGAGTCCTCGCGCCGCAACGACGCCGGCCACGATCGCCGCGGCCGACGAACCCAGCCCACGACTGTGCGGGATCCGGTTCGCGCACACGACCTCGAGACCGGTCGGTGCTCCGCCGAGCAGCTTGAAGGTGGCCCGCATCGACTTCACGACGAGGTGACGTGCGTTGCGCGGAACGCTCGCCGCGCCCATGCCCGCCACGTCGACGCTCAGACCCGGTTCATCGGTCACTCGCACGACGATGTCGTCGTACAGCTCGAGTGCAAGGCCGAGCGCATCGAACCCAGGACCGAGGTTCGCGCTCGTCGCCGGGACGCGAACCCGAATCGGCGCAGCCTTGAAGGTGGGACCGCTGCGTCGTGCCATCAGAGGTCGAGCGCTTCCGCGGCCGCGGAGACCTCAGCAGCGATCGTGAGCGGTGCCGGGGCACCGGCGATCGCCCACTCCGGATCCTTCAAGCCGTTGCCGGTGACAGTGCAGACCACCCGCTTGCCCGCATCGAGCGTTCCCTCGTGACGCGCTTGCAGCAGACCCGCAACGCTCGCGGCACTTGCCGGCTCGACGAACACGCCTTCTTCCCTCGCGAGAATCCGGTACGCCGCAAGGATGTCGCGGTCGGTCACCGCTTCGATCGCGCCACCCGACTCGTCGCGAGCGGCTAGCGCCTGCTGCCACGACGCGGGGTTGCCGATCCGAATGGCGGTCGCGATCGTCGACGGTGAGTGAACCGGCTCGCCGCGGACGATCGGCGCCGCCCCGGCGGCCTGGAAGCCACGCATCACCGGACGGTGGGTCGAGACGCCGTCATTCGCGTACTCGACATACCCACGCCAGTACGCCGTGATGTTGCCGGCGTTGCCGACCGGGAGGCAGTGCACGTCAGGCGCGTCGCCGAGCGCGTCGCAGATCTCGAACGACGCCGTCTTCTGCCCTTCGATACGGAACTCGTTCACGGAGTTCACCAGCGCGACCGGGAACTTGTCCGCGAGATCACGAGCGAGGTTCAGACAGTCGTCGAAGTTGCCGTCGACCTGCAACAGCCGTGCCCCGTGCACGAGCGCCTGCGCCAGCTTGCCCATCGCGATCTTTCCGCGCGGGACGAGCACCGCACAGACCATGCCGGCGCGCACCGCATACGCCGCCGCGCTGGCTGAGGTGTTGCCGGTGGAGGCACAGATGACGGCCTTAGCGCCTTCTTCGGCCGCCTTGCTGATGGCCATCGTCATACCGCGGTCCTTGAAGGACCCGGTCGGGTTGAGACCTTCCACCTTGAGGTGGACGTCACAGCCGGTGCGCTCCGACAGGCGCGGCGCAGGCACCAGCGGCGTACCACCCTCGAGCAAGGTGACGACCGGCGTCGCGTCGGTTACGGGAAGCCGGTCGCGGAACTCCTCGATGACTCCGCGCCACGGCACCGAGCGACGAATGGCGGTCGTCATGCGCTTGCTCCTTCGACCCGCATCACGCTTGCGACAGCACGCACCACGTCGAGCCGGCGCAGTTCCTCGACGGTGGCCGAAAGCGCCGCGTCGGTCGCGTCGTGGGTCACGAGGTCCAGCGTGGCATCGTCGCCGTGCCCCTCCTGCCGCACGGTCTGGATCGACACATCGTGCACCGCGAATGCCTGCGCAACGCTTGCGAGCACGCCCGCCTTGTCAGCAACGTCGAGGCTCACGTGGTAGCGCGTGACCGTCTCACCCATCGGCCGGATCGGCAACGCCGCGTACGACGAGTCGCCGGCACCGCGGGCACCCGACAGCCGGTTACGGCACACGGCGACCAGGTCCCCGAGCACTGCGCTTGCCGTCGGCGCGCCACCTGCTCCACGGCCGTAGAACATGAGCTGGCCGGCGGCGTCGGCCTCGATGAAGACCGCGTTGTAGGCATCACGAACACCCGCGAGCGGATGGCTGCGCGGCAGGATCGCCGGGTGCACGCGCACCCCGACGGACTCGCGACCGTTGCGGTCCGGCGCGCGCTCCGCGATCGCGAGCAGCTTCACCACGCCGTCCATGTCACGCGCGCTCTTCACATCGCCGGCCGTGACCTCGGAGATCCCCTCGCGGTGCACGTCTGCCGCGGTCACCCGGGTGTGGAAGGCCAACCCGGCGAGGATCGCCGCCTTCGCCGCGGCATCGAAGCCGTCGACGTCGGCTGACGGGTCAGCCTCGGCGTACCCCAGCGCTTGCGCCTCTTCGAGTGCGTCACCGAAGCTCGCGCCCGTGGAGTCCATCTTCGTGAGGATGTAGTTCGTCGTGCCGTTGACGATCCCGATGACGCGATTGACCCGGTCCCCGGCAAGGGACTCACGCAGCGGCCGAAGCAGCGGAATCGCACCTGCGACGCTCGCCTCGCAATAGAGGTCGGTGTTGCCGCGCTCCGCCGCGTCGTACAAAGAGCTGCCATCCTCGGCGAGCAGCGCCTTGTTCGCGGTGACCACCGATGCGCCGCGCTCGAGTGCGGTGATGAGAAGCGAGCGCGCCGGCTCGATCCCGCCGATGACCTCGATCACGACGTCGACGTCCTCGCGCGCGACCAATGCCGCGCTGTCCGTCGTGAACAGCGACGGATCGACCGAGACATCACGCGAGCGTTGCGGCCGGCGCACGGCGATCCCGGCGAGCTCGACCGGCGCGCCGATGCGGGCGGCGAGGTCCTCGCTGTGGGCACCGATCAGCCGGACCACTTCGCTCCCGACGACGCCGCAGCCGAGCATCGCGACCTTCAACGGCTTGGTCATCCGAGATCCAGTCCGAGCAGGTCGTCCACCGTCTCGCGGCGCACCATCACGCGGCTCGACCCTCCCTTGACGGCCACGACCGGAGGGCGCGGAACTGCGTTGTAGTTGCTGGCCATCGAGCGACAGTAGGCGCCGGTGGCGGCCACTGCGAGCAGATCCCCGGGAGCAAGGTCGCTCGGCAGCCACACGTCGCGCACGACGATGTCGCCGGACTCGCAGTGCTTGCCGACGACCCGCGCCAGCATCGGCGGCGCATCACTGTCACGCGAGGCCAGGACGCAGGTGTACGACGCGTCGTAGAGCGCGGTGCGGATGTTGTCGCTCATCCCGCCGTCGACGCTGACGTAGGTACGGATCCCGTCGATCTCCTTGATGGTCCCGACCTCGTAGAGCGTCACGCCGGCCGGACCGACGATCGCCCGGCCGGGCTCGACGGCGAGCCGCGGCACCGAGAGCGACGCCGCCTCACACTCCCGCTCGACGATTGCGCGCAGCTGCTTCGCGACCTCCGCCACGTCGGCCGGATCGTCGTCGGAGGTGTAGGCGATGCCGAGACC
>DASZYY010000236.1:0-4763 GCA_035545175.1 Mycobacteriales bacterium | reverse complement strand
CCGGCTCGGTCGCGCCGGTGATCTGGCGCTGTCGCTCGGCACTGACCAGCGCGCCGATGAAGACCACGTAGATCGCGTAGTAGACCAGCAGCATGAACACGACGACGCCCGCCAGCGCGCCGTAGGTCTTGTTGTACGAGTTGAAGTACCGCACGTAGAACGCAAACCCGATCACGGTCGCCAGCACTGCGACGGTTGACAGCTTCGCGCCGGAAGCCGCCCACCGCCAGTTCGCCGGCCCGTTCGCGGCGCCCACCCGGTACAGGGTGGTGATCGCGGCGAACAGAATGCCGGCCATCACGACGTAGATGCCGACGTCGGCGAGCACCCGCAGCCAGGTGATGCTCACAAGGTTCGTCATCGCCGACAGCCCGGCGACGGCACCCACCAGGAGGATCGCCACCAGGAGCGCACCCACGGTCAGTAGCAGCGCGGTGCCGCGACGCCTGATGAAGCTGCGGGTCTCCTCCTGCTCGTACGCCGCCGTCACGCCGGTCATGAGGTTCTGCATCGCGCCGCTCACCGACCACAGCAGCGCGACGAGCGAGATGATCAGCGCGATCCCCAGCGTGCCGTTGTGCGCGGACACGATCTGGTTCATCCAGTTGGCCAGCGTCTGCTTCGTGCTCGGCGACACCGACGAACCGAGGTCCGATACGGCGGTCGACACCGAGCTCGGGCTGGCGAACATGCCCCACACGGTGACGACAGCGATCAGGGCCGGGAACAACGCGAGAAACGTCCAGAACGCGGAGCCGGCCGCAAGCATCGCGATGTTGGTGTTCGACATCTGATAGCGGACGCGGCCCAGCACCTGCTTCCAGCCGCCGATCCCGATCTTCTCGATCGCCGGCGGCGTCACCTCGGTTCGCGGGCGGCTGAGCGTCGATGTCACCGGACATCGATTCCCGGTCGGCCGAGCGGCTATGCACCGGCATCGTGGACAGATGCGACGCGTCCTCGAGCGTGCGCCCCGAGTGACGACGAGCCGGCCGCCGCTGTCGCGCCGTACGACGTGTCCGCGTTGTTCGACGGCGCCGGACTGGAGCGGATCTAGGAGACGACGATCCCGCCGTCGGATGTGATCACGTCACCGACGGTGAACGCGCCGGCGCGCGAGCACAGGAAGATCGTGAGCCCGGCGATGTCCTCCGGGGTCCCCACCCGCCCGCGCGGCACGCCCGCGCCGACAGCCCCCCAGTCCGTGCCTTCGACGTCGCCGCCGGTGCCGACACCTGTCGAGAGCATCCAGGTCGGGTACGGGCCCGGTGCGATGCCGTTGACGACGATGTTGCGCTTCACCAGGCGGCTGCCCATCTGGCGGGTGAGCGCGTGCAGCGCCGCTTTGGACGGGCCGTAGGACCAGGTGTCGAAGACCGGCGTCTTGATGCCGTCGATCGAGCCGATGTTCACGATCCGTGACGGGTCCTCGGCCGTGGCCCCGGCTTCGAGCAGCGGCAGCAAGCGCTGCGTGAGGAAGAAGACGCCCTTCACGTTGGTGTCCATGACCTTGTCCCAGCCGGCTTCGGGGAACTCCTCGATCGAGGCGCCCCACGATGCGCCGGCGTTGTTGACGAGGATGTCGAGCTTGGCGGTCTGCGCCTTCAGCCGCTCGGTGAGCGAGTCGATGCCGTCGAGGTTGGACAGGTCGGCCGGAAGCGAGACGCAGGTGCCGCCGTACTCGTCGGCGAGTCGCTTCGCCGTCGCATCGCAGGCGTCCGCCTTACGGGAGCTGATGTAGACGGTCGCGCCGTTGGCCAGGAACCCGGCCGCGATCATCTCGCCGATCCCGCGGGAACCGCCGGTGACGAGGACGGTCTTGCCCTCGACGGAGAACAGGTTGTTGAGCGCGAGGCTGGTCATCCGAACAACATAGGGCTGGACGTATCCGACATGTCCGTCGGCATGGTTCCGGAACAGTCGGGATCAGTGACCTTTGACTCTGGTTTGGGCCCGATGGCCGCCGCACCTTGCGCATATGAGTCTTTTCAGCCAGCGAATTCGTCGAGGCCTCGTCGTCCTGCCCGTGGTGGCAGCGACCGCGACGCTCCCCTCCGCGGGAGCTCTTGCGTCCTCAGGGAGCCATGCGTCTGCACCGCACATCAAGATCATGACGCGCAACCTCTATCTGGGGGCCGACCTGACCCCGCTGCTCTCGGCGGCCGACCCGCTCGCCGGCATCGTGAGCATCGTCGGCAAGGTCGAGGCGTCGAAGCCGAGCACTCGAATGGCGCTCGTCGCGCACGAGATCGCGAAGGCGAAGCCCGACCTGGTTGCGCTGCAAGAAGTCTCCAACTGGCAGATTCCCGGGAAGAGCCCGCTCGACGGCACGACCCAGCTGGTTCCGGCGGCGTCGTACAACTTCCTCACGCTGCTGCAGAAGGACCTCACCGCCGACGGCGTGCCCTACCGCGTCGTCGTCTCGCAGACGAACTTCCAGTCCCTCTCGCAGCTGCCGGCGGGACTCGCGCTGCTTGCGACGTACACCGACAAGGACGTCATCTTGATGCGCAAGGGCATTCCGACGTCACAGCTCAAGGTGACCAGCACGCACGCCGCGCACTACACCCACCAGCTGGCCGTCCCGCTTCCGACGCTCGGGGCGAACGTCAACTTCACTCGCGGCTACGAGTGGGCAGACCTCGTCAGCAAGGGCACGGCGTGGCGGTTCGTGAACACCCACCCCGAGGCCTACACCCCAGCCGAGCTCGGCTTGTCGGGTGCTGACGTGAACGGCCCGCAGGCGAAGGAGCTCACGAAGGCGCTCAAGGGCGTGAAGAAGCCGCTGGTCATCGCCGGCGACCTCAACTCCGCGAAGGGTGAGACCAACCGGCCGGCCTACACCGTGCTCACCAAGGCCGGGTTCGCCGACACGTGGCTCAAGCTCGGCAACCCGAACACCGCCTTCACGTGCTGCCACAACGAGTCGCTGAGCGGCGGAAAGCTCACCACGCGTATCGACCACGTCCTCGCGCGCGGTGCCGCGAAGGCGACGAGCGCCAGCCACGTCGGTGTCGCGCAAGAGTCCGCCACCGCGCCGAAGTGGGCGTCAGATCACGCCGGTGTGGTCACGACTCTCGCTATCGGGTAGCCGCGCGGCGCGCCGTCACGTCCCACAGGTGATGCACCCAGTCGTGGGCGTAGTAGCGCGCGAAGGACTCGACCGTGAACGAGGCGCCGTCGGAGCGGCTGCCGGTCCGCTTCCACTGCTTGTCGTTGAGGCCGTCGAAGCGGCCGGCCACCGCTTCGGCGGCTGACCCCAGCTGCGCAGCGACGGCGACGGGGTCCTGGTCGCCGTACCGGTCCTCGACCGCGGTCAGGTCCTGGTCCCAGTTCGGGTAGAGCGGGTCGTGCTCGGTGAGCATGAGCTCGAGGCGGTAGTCGTAGAGGCGATGTACGTCGCGGACGTGGCAGCCGTACTCCAGCGGCGACCAGGTCTGCTGGTCCGGGCGCTGCCGTGCATCGGCGCGACGCAGGACTTGCTGCCACTGCGCCGCGTTGTCCCGGATCATGGCCCCGATCGACTCCCGCGCGAACGACGAGGTGTCGAAGCCACACTCCGGGCAGGGCCGGGCGAGCACCCAGGTCCAGTCCTTGCTGTCCGAGACGATGCTCACAGGTCCGCTGCCCATGACGGCTGCGGGTCGCTGAAGACGTCGGGCAGGGCGGCGCTGACCTTGTCCGGGAAGTTGGGCGGGCGCTTCTCGAGGAACGAGGTGATGCCCTCCACGACGTCGCCGCCGCGACCGACGACGTTGAGTGCGCGCGAGTCGGCGATGTGCGCCAGGTGCGGACCGTCGAAAGACAGCCCGCGCCAGATCAGCTGCCGCGACAACGCGACGCTGACCGACGAGCTGTTGTCGGCGATCTCGCGAGCCAGCGACGTGGCGACGCCGAGCAGCTCGTCGGCAGGGTGGATGCTGCGGATCAGGCCGGCGGCGAGCGCCTCCTCGGCCCCGAAGACCCGCCCGGTCATCACCCACTCGAGCGCCTGGCTCGGTCCGACGATCCGCGGCAGGAACCAGCTCGACGCCGCCTCGGGGACGATCCCGCGGCGGGCGAACACGAAGCCGAACTTGGCGTTGTCACTCGCGATCCGGATGTCCATCGGCAACGCGGTCGTGATGCCGACACCGACGGCGGCGCCGTTGATCGCAGCGATCACCGGCTTGAGGCTCCGGTAGATGCGCAGGCTGACGAGACCGCCGCCGTCGCGTGGCGCCTCGTTGCTCGTGTTGCCGTGGGCCGCCGGGTTGAAGGTGTCCCCGCCCCCGGACAGATCGGCGCCCGCACAGTAGGCCCGGCCGGCACCCGTGACGATCACGACCTTGACGTCGTCGTCGGCATCGGTGCGGTCGAAGACGTCGAGCAGCTCCTTGCACATGGTCGGTGTGAAAGCGTTCATGTGGTCGGGGCGATGCAGCGTGACGGTGGCGATGCCGTCCGCCACGTCGTACCGGATGTCGGAGTACGCGCTCATGCGCGAAGCATGCCGCAGCGCCGGACGGCGTTCAGCCCCGCGGTGCCTCGAACGCGCGCAACCTCGCCGTTGCGGTCACGAGGTCACTCCAGGTATCCGCCACATCGAAAACCGAGATGCCACAGGTCGGGTAGTCGCTGCGGATCGCGGCTTCCACCGCCGGCTCGCCGTCGCCGTCGCTGAGCGTGACGGCGAGGCCGTGCATCGACGGGTTGTGCCCGACCAGGACGAGCGTCGTGATGTCGTCGGAAACCTCGCCGATCACCTCCAGCAGGACGCCGAC
>DASZYY010000235.1:0-1904 GCA_035545175.1 Mycobacteriales bacterium | reverse complement strand
CAGAGTGAGTACGCCGTCTTCCTCTACTCCGCGCTCGTCCCGTGGAACTACATCGCCAACGCCGGCCCGGCGGCGTCGACGGCGATCGTGGACAACGTCGCGCTCGCCGGGAAGATCTACTTCCCGCGCGCGCTGCCGGTGCTCGTCACCGCCGCGTCGGCGATCTACCCGTTCACGATCGGCATCGTTCTGCTGCTGCTGATGTCGCTGGTCGTCGGCAGCGGCGTCGGTGTCTCGTTCCTGCTCGTCGTACCGGGCGCCGCCTTGGCGGTGTTGTTCGTGGTCAGCGTCGGGATGTGCCTGTCGGCCTTGCACGTCTACTTCCGCGACATCCGCTACATCGTCATGGCGGTGTTGTCGGTCGGCTTCTACCTCACGCCGATCATCTATCCGCTGTCGCGGCTGCACTCTCATCACCTGCTGCGTGAGCTGCTCGCGATCGGCCCGGGCGCCGGCCCGATCGAGATCTTCCGGGCCGCGACCGTCGGGTCGGACTCGGCGCTCGGCCTTGCCGTGACGGCGTGCGCGGTGTGGTGCGTCGTCCTCGGCGGCATCGGCTTCTGGCTGCAGTGCCGTCGTGACCGAGTGTTCGTCGACCTGCTGTGAGCACAACCTCTGGCGACGCCGTCATCTCGCTGCGGGACGTCAGCAAGCGCTACGTGAAGTACGACGATCAGCCGATGCTGGTCAACGCGTTGCGGTTACGGACCCGCAGCCGGCGCAGCACGCTGCTCGCGGTTGACGATGTGAACCTCGACATCGCGCGCGGTGAGAGCGTCGGCGTGCTCGGCCGAAACGGTGCGGGTAAGTCCACGTTGTTGCAGCTGCTGTGTGGGGTGACCGCGCCGTCAACCGGCGTCGTGTCGGTGCGCGGCCGGGTGGCGCCGCTGATCTCGGTCGGCGTCGGGTTCCATCCGGAGCTGACCGGCCGGGAGAACATCTACGTCAACGGCACGATCCTCGGTATGAGCTCCGCCGAGATCGATCGGCGGCTCGACAGCATCGTGGACTTTGCCGAGGTCGAGGACTTCATCGACACGCCCGTGAAGTTCTACTCCTCCGGCATGTTCGTCCGGCTCGGCTTCTCGGTCGCCGTCGCTGCCGACCCGGACGTGCTGCTGGTCGATGAGGTCCTCGCGGTCGGTGACTTCGCGTTCCAGCTGAAGTGCTTCCAGCGGATGCAGGAGATCCGGGCGCAGGGTACGACGATCGTCGTGGTCAGCCACAACATCAACGTGATCCGCGGCTTCTGCGACCGCGCCCTCGTCATGAGCCATGGGCGCAAGGTCTTCGACGGGCCGACGTTCGACGCGATCTCGGAGTTCTACAACGTGGTCGGCAGCGAGGCGAAGGAAGACCTCTACGGCGTCGGCGACCTTGCGACGCATGGTGCGGTCGTAGAGTCGCTCACCCTGCACAACGTCGACACCGACGAGCCCGTGCTGCACTTCGACACCGGCGAGAAGGTCGCGCTGCGGCTGCGGGTGAAGGCGACGACCGATATCGCCAACCCGGTCATGGGCATGACGATCACCACCGAGTCCGGAACCGTCGTCTACTCCGACACCAATCTGATGACGCCGTTCCCGGCGCTCGCGACCGGTGAGGTCGGGGAGTACGAGATGCGGGTGGCGCTCACGCTGCCGAGTGGCGGCTTCCTCGCAACCGCATCGTTCCACTCGGCGGAGGGCGGCAACAGCGTCCTGCTCGGGCGAGCGGTCCCGGTCACGTTCTACGTGTCCGGTCGCGATCTCACCTCCGGCGTCGCGGACCTCGGCGGCACGTTCCACCACTCGGGCTCGTGACGACTGGGGCTGCGGCGTACCGGCCGGTGCTGGTTCTCGCGAATCCGGCCGATGCCGCTGCCCCGCTGTGCGCGGCGCTGGCGGATCGGCCGGGCTGGG
>DASZYY010000234.1:0-2626 GCA_035545175.1 Mycobacteriales bacterium | reverse complement strand
AGGCTGGAGTGATCTGCGCCGATGAGATCAAGGTGTACGGCACGAAGAGGGGGGATTGATGCCCGGTTGGGCGGATGATCCCGAGTTGCTGGCGACGTTCCGGGGTGAAGTAGAGGAACGGGTCGCCTCGCTCCAGGCTGGCCTGCTCGCGCTCGAGGCTCACCCCTCGCCGCGCCAGGTGGTGGCCAGCCTGTTCCGCGACGCCCACACGGTGAAGGGCTCGGCCCGCATGATGGGCCTGTCCGAGGTCCTCGCCGTGGCCCACAACGCCGAGGACCTCCTCGGCGCTCTGCGCGACGGCCGTCTCACCGTGCGCCGCGACCTGGTCGACCTGCTGCTGGCCTCGTGCGACGGCATCGCCGGCGCCCTGCCCGGGGTCGAGGACCCCGTGCCCGAGGACCACCTGACCGCGCTCGCCGGCGCCATGCAGCGGGCGCTGGCCGGCGAAGAGCCCGTCGTCGTACCGCGATGGGATCCCCGGACCGTCGACGACGAGGACGGCGCCGACGAGAGCAAGCGTCGCGGCGTGGACTCGGTGCGCGTGACGACCGCGAAGGTCTACGAGCTGATCGACGTCATCGGTGAGGCCGAGCTCGACGCCCGGCGGCTGGAGCGGGCCAGCGACGGCATCAACGCGATCGCCACCGACAACTCGCGCTGGCTGCGCTCACTGCGTGAGGCGCTGCACGCGGCGGAGCTCGGCGACGAGGCATCGATGGCCCTCACCAGGCTGACCGCTGTCGACGACCAGCTGCTGGCGGCGTCGCGCGATCTGCGTGAGCTCGCCGAGGACTCCCACAGCCGACTGGCCGAGGTGCGCGACGGAGCGATGGGCCTGGCAATGGTCCCGGTACGCCGGGTCGTCGCCGGTCTGCCACGCGTCGTGCGCGACCTCGCGGCTGCAACCGGCAAGGACGTGCGGCTGATCCTCGAGGGGCAGGACGTCGAGCTGGACAAGCAGGTGCTCGACGGTGTGTCCGACGCGCTCAAGCACCTCGTCGTCAACGCCGTCGACCACGGTTGTGAGCCGCCGGCTGAGCGGGTCGCCGCCGGCAAGCATGCGCAGGCCACGGTCACGGTGACGGCTCGCGCGTCGGGCGGCACGGTCGTCATCGAGGTCACCGACGACGGCCTGGGCATCGACGAGGACATGTTGCGTGCGGCCGCGATCGAGCGGGGCGTGCTGTTGCCGGACTCGCTGCTGTCGGGTCAGGCGCTGATGAATGTGCTGTTCCAGCCGTCGTTCTCCACCGCGAAGGAGGTCACCGAGACCTCGGGTCGCGGCGTCGGCCTCGACGTGGTGCGCAGCGCGGTGGAGGCCCTCGGCGGCCTGGTCGAGCTCCACACCAAGCCGGGCGCCGGCACGACGTTCTCGCTGACCCTGCCCGTCACGCTCGGTGTGTTGCGGTGCCTGATGGCGAGAGTCGGTGTCGAGCGCTTCGCACTACCGGTGCCTGGTGTCGTCGAGTCGCTGTCACTGAAGAACGCGGTGGTGCATGAGCTGGCCGGCAAGCCGGTTGTCGTGCGCCACGGCGAAACGCTGCCGCTGCTCGATCTCGGCGCCGCGCTCGGCGTGCCCGGTGAGCGGGCGGCGACCGCGGCGGTCGTGGTTCGTCACGGCGAGCGTCAGGTGGCGTGGGCGGTCGACGGGCTCGAAGGCGAGCTCGAGCTCGTCGTGAAGGACTTGGGGGCGTTCCTCGGGCGGCTGCCGGTGATCAGCGGCGCGACGATCGACGGCGACGGCAGTGTCGTGTGCCTCGTCGACCTGCGCGAGCTAAGCGACGACAGCGACACCGGCACCCCGGCGTACACCGCGATGATGAGCGGCGTCACCGACGCCGGTGCCGGCGAGACGGTGATCCGTCCGCGCGTCCTCGTGGTCGAGGACTCGGTCGGTGTGCGGGAGCTGGAGCGCGCGATCCTCGAAGGCGCCGGCTACGAGGTCATCACGGCGATTGACGGTGCCGAGGGCGCGGCGTACCTGCGGGAGAAGCCGACTGACCTCGTGCTCTCCGATGTCGAGATGCCCGGGATGGACGGTTACCAGCTGACACGGACGATCCGTCGTACCCGCGGTTGGGAGCACGTGCCGGTGGTCATCATGACCAGCCGGGTTGCCGAGGAGGACCAGCGCGCCGGTATGGAAGCCGGAGCGAGCGCGTACCTCCTCAAGACGCAGTTCGACCAGGAACAGCTCGTCGAGACGGTGCGCCGCCTCATCGGGCGTTAGGAGAGGTTTCGACATGCCGACTGTGGTCATTGCTGACGACAGCCCGACCCTGCGCCGAATCCTGACGTCCGTGCTCACCAAGGAAGGCTTCGAGGTCGTCGTCGCCGACGACGGTGTCTCGGCCGTCCAGCAGGTGTTTGCCACGATGCCGGATGCGGTCGTGCTCGACGTGCAGATGCCCCGGGTATCGGGTTATGTCGCGGCGCGACTCCTCAAGGACGACTGGCAGACCGCTGACATCCCGGTGATCCTGCTGACGTCGCTCGACGCGGCGAGTGACCGCTACTGGGGAGCGCAGACCGGCGCGGACCGGTACTTCACCAAGGACTTCGAGGCGCCGCAGCTGGTCGTGGCGGTGCGCGAGGTGATCCAGGCGGCGAGCGAGAGCTCCGACGG
>DASZYY010000233.1:0-6127 GCA_035545175.1 Mycobacteriales bacterium | reverse complement strand
TTGTGGAGCTGAGGGGATTCGAACCCCTGACCCCCTCGTTGCGAACGAGGTGCGCTACCAACTGCGCTACAGCCCCTTGAAGCAGCGATGAGTCTAGCCCGGGGCGATTGCCGGCTGAGCACGCTCTAAGGTGCTCAGGCGGCAGCGGGAGCGATCAGTCGTTGACTGCCCAGCGGCGATCGAGGATCGCCTCGAGATCGTCGTCGGTGTCCAGCTCCGCGGCCGGCTCGACCGGGGGCAGGATCGGCTCGCTCACCCGGCGGCGCTGCGGACGCGGCGGAGCCGCCGGCTTCATGGCGTAGGTCGGCCGAGGCACCGGACGTGGCTCCCACTCCGACCCACCGACCGGCTCCTCGAGCTGCGCTGCGGGGCGCTCCTCGCGTCGGACCGCCGGGCGCTCCTCGCGCTGGGCTGCCGGGCGCTCCGCCCGCACCGCGCCGGCCTCGATGAAGCTCGGCTCCCGCTCGGCCGCGGTCAGGTCGATCTCCTGGTCGAAGAACCCGTCGTTCGCGCTCACCCGCACCGACATGGGCTCGACGGCCGAGGCGTACGCCGGCGCGAGCTGGTCATCGTCACTGAGCGCGGTCTGGTCGAACACAGCGTCGGCCGGCATCTGCCGCGCCCCGCCGCCTGCGTAGACCGGCTCGACCGTGGCCGCGGGCCGCCGGATCGTGACGCCCTCCTGCCACGGGCGCTGGTCGTACTCGGGCTCGGCGAGAGCGGCGTCCAGCTCCCGCCGGTCACGCTGCTGGCGAGCCGCCCGCCGGCGGGCGGCAGCCGCCATCGTCGCCATCCGGCGCAGGTGAACCACGAACGCCACGACCGCCAGGTCGAGCATGATCTGGAGGACCCACAGGAGCATCGCGCCACTGACGATCGCTCCGAGGAAGATCGCGAAGTCGGTCGCGACGAGGACGCCGAGCGAGCGAGCTCGCCGGTGGGCCATTCCGCGCCGGCGGCGAGCGGCGATCGCGTCGGGAGCCGAGGCCCCTGACACATGTACGTCGAGCGGCCGGCTGTGGTGTGACCTCATCGCGTCACGCTGCGTGTCGTCGTAGCGGGACAGCGTGTGCATCGCGGCGGTGAACCGGTCAACGGAACGGGTTTCCTCGACTTCGTCGTGTCGACGCAACCACATCGGGACGAGGACGACAGCCCACATCAACACGAGTCCCAGGATGATGACGGGACTCACGGCTAGGCCGTCCGAGGGTTCGCGTCCATCGTGCTTCGAACGCTAACGACGGATCAGCCGATGGGCACGGACCCGCGCCGGTGTGTCGCGGACCTTACGAAACGGCGTCCTGCAGGCGATGCCACCGCTTCAGCAGCCCGCCGGGCACCTCTTCGCGCACCAATGCATAGGAAAGGTGGTCGCGCCAGTCGCCGGAGATGTGGAGAAACCGCTCGCGAGTGCCTTCGAGCCGGAAGCCGAGCTTCTCTGCGACGCGACGGCTCGCCGCATTCTCGGGACGGATGTTGACCTCGACCCGATGCAAGCCCACGACGTCGAAGCAGTGATCGACCGCGAGCGCGACACAGGTCGGCATGACTCCGCGACCGGCCACCCGCTGGTCGACCCAGTAGCCGATGTGGGCCGACTCGAGGGAACCGCGCACGATGCCCGCGACGTTGAGCTGGCCGGCAAAGGCGCCGTCGACCACGACGGCGAACGGCAGCCCCCGCCCAGCCCTCGCCTCGGCACGCAACCGGCGCACCATGCTCGTGAACACGGCCGTGGACGTCCCGAAGACCCCCGGGCCGTTCGGCGGCGTCGCCTCCCAGGGCCGCAGCCATTCGATGTTGTGCTTTCGGCTCTCCACCCACGCCGACGCGTCGCGCATCCGCAGCGGCCGGAGCACGACGTTGCCGTCCGCCAGCACCGCCGGCCATCCGGGCGTAGAGGAGACGCCGGGTCTCATGGCTGAGGCTTGTCCAGCATCATGACGGTGGCTGCGTCGCCCGGCTCGATGGCGGTGACGTCCTCCGGCACGACGATCAACGCGTTGCCCGATGCCAGCGCGGCGATCGTGGGAGTGCTTCCGCCGACCGGACGCACCGTGTACGCACCGTTCTCCACGGCCAGCCATCCGGACACGTAGGACCGCAGACCCGGGTTCGAGACGACGCGCTCGTGAAGACGCGCCCGGACCATCGGGCGCGTCGGAGGCTCAACCCCGATCATCCGCCGCAGCGTCGGTCGCACGAAGACCTCAAACGACACGAACGCGCTGACCGGGTCGCCGGACAACGCGAAGAACGGCGTGCGGTCCGGACCGATGGTGCCGAAGCCCTGTGCGTGGCCCGGCTGCATCGCGACGCTGTCGAACTGGACGTCGCCTACTCGCGTCAGCACCTCGCGCAGCGCCGGCGGGAATCCGGCACCCGACCCGCCCGACGTGATGACGATGTCTGCCCGGATCAGCTGGTCCTCGAGGGTGTCCGCCAGCACGTTGGGGTCATCGGGGACGATCCCCACCCGGAACGCGATGGCTCCGGCTTCCTGCGAGGCAGCGGTCAGCAGGGCGCTGTTCGCGTCCGGCAGCTGCCCGCGGGCGAGGTTCTGGCCCGGATCGACGAGCTCGCGGCCGGTCGAGATCACGACGACGCGCGGCTTCGGCATTACGACCACGCGGTTGCGGCCGACCGCCGCGAGCATGCCGATCTGCGTCGGGCCGAGGTGCATGCCGGCGGCCATCAACCGGGTGCCGGACGGCGCCTCCGATCCTTCGGAGCGCACGAAGCGTCCCGCGGCGACCGGCTGACGGATCGTGACGTTGGCGAGCCCGTGATCCGTCCAGTCGAGCGGTACGACGGCATCGGCCCCCGGTGGCATCGGGGCGCCCGCGACGATTCGCACGCACAGGCCGGGCTGCACGGTGTAGGGCGCGGTGCTGCCCGCCGAGATGTCACCCACCACGGGGAGGGTCGTGCCCGCCGCCGGCGTCGCGGTGCGTACGTCATCGCTTCGCACCGCATACCCATCGGTCGCCGCGCTGTCGAAGGGCGGCAGCGGGAACGTCGTGAACACGTCCTCGGCGAGCACGCAGCCTTGCGCGTCTGCGAGGTTCAGGTTGAGGCTGCCGAGTGGGGCGACCGCGGCGAGGACATCGTGAAGATGGACGTCCACCGGCTTGAGGGTCGTCATCGCGATCTCACGGGCGGATCGGATCAGCCGGCGCGTCACCCTCGAGCCCGGCGACGAACTCACGCAGCCACACCCGGAACTCCGGGCCGAGATCGCCTCGGTCGCAGCCGAGCTGTACGACCGACCTGAGGTAGTCGGCCTTGTCGCCCGTGTCGTAGCGGCGACCGCGGAACACGACGCCGTGCACGGGACCGCCGTCGCCCGCACGACCCGTCATGCTTTCGATCGCGTCGGTCAGCTGGATCTCACCGCCGCGACCCGGTGGCGTGCTTCGCAACACGTCGAAGATCTCCGGCGACAGCACGTAGCGGCCGATGATCGCCAAGTTGCTCGGCGCCTCTTCCGGCGGCGGCTTCTCGACCAGACCCGTGATTCGCACGACGTCGGTCTCGTCTGCGGCTTCCACCGCCGCGGCACCGTAAAGCTGGATCTGGTCGTGCGGCACCTCCAGGAGGGCGACCACGCAGCCGCCCAGGCGCTGCTGAACCTCGACCATCTGGGTCAGCAGGACGTCCCGCTCGTCGATCAGGTCGTCACCCAGCAGAACCGCGAACGGCTCGTTGCCGACGTGACCCGCGGCGCACAGCACGGCGTGACCAAGTCCGAGCGCCTCACCCTGCCGGACGGAATGGACCGTCGCGAGCTGGTCGGCGGCGCGGACCCGGTCGAGCAGATCTCGCTTGGCGTCACTGCCGGCCAGCCGGTCCTCGAGCTCGAGGTTGCGGTCGAAGTGGTCTTCGATGGCGGACTTGCCGCGACCCGTGACGAAGAGGATGTCGTCGAGCCCGGCACGGACCGCCTCTTCGACGACGTACTGGATCGCCGGCTTGTCGACGACCGGCAGCATCTCTTTCGGGATGGCCTTCGTCGCCGGCAGGAACCGGGTGCCGAGACCCGCAACCGGAATCACGGCTTTGGTCACGGACCGGTGCATTCCCGAAACAGTAACGGCCGAGACGCGCGAGACTGGAAACGTGTCGACCAAGGAAGAGCTGCGCCGACTCGCACTCGAACGGCGGTCGGCACGATCAACGGCAGAGATCCGCAGCGCCGGCAGTGCGCTCGCCGGGCGCGCCAGCGCCTTCGCGGTGCGCGCCCAGACCGTGGCCGCCTTCCTGTCGACGCCGACCGAGCCACCGACGCGCCAGCTGCTCGCCGCCCTGATCCGCGCCGGATGCGAGGTGATCGTTCCGGTGATGGTGGGTTCGCGCATGGACTGGGCGCGCTACACCGTGGGCGTCGACGTGCGCACGACAGAGCTCGGCGTCGATGAGCCGCGAGGCGAGCGCCTGGGTGCCGCCGCCCTACGCGACGCCGACGTCGTCCTCGTTCCGGCGCTGCTGGTCGACCGGAAGGGCAACCGGCTCGGCCGCGGGCGCGGCCACTACGACCGCGCTCTTGCCACCGTCACGACTCGGGCGGTCGCCGTCGTCTTCGACGACGAGCTAGTAGACGAGGTGCCGGCCGAGGCTCACGACCGGCGGGTGTCCGCCGTGCTGCGGCCGTCCGGCTTGCTCGAGCTCTGATCGGCGCCGCTGGACTGCTTCGACTTGGCCGGCTTCGGCTCGAAGCGCGGCTGGTAGTCGCTCGGCATCTTCGCGTGCAGCGTCTTGGCCGCGTGTGACGGTGCTGCGCCGCCGGCGACCCACTGCTTCCACGACATGTTCCAGTCCCAGGTGCCGCCATCCGTCGAGCTGGGCGGCCGGATCCCGTTGAAGACGTAGATGACGTCACCGCGGTTGGCCCAGTTGTAGAACCACTCCGCGTTGGCGGTGCTGAGGTTCACGCAGCCGTGCGAGACGTTGGTGTTGCCCTGGTCGCCGACAGACCAGGGCGCGGCGTGAACGAACTCGCCGCCGTAGGAGATGCGGACGTCCCAGTAGACCTTCTCGTAGTAGTAGTCCGGGTCGCCCTTCGGGATGCCGACCGTCGCGGAGTCCATCGTCACGACCTTGGCCTTCTCGATGGCGATGTGGACGCCGTCCATCGTGGGGTACTGGTCGCGTCCGGTGCTCACCGGGAACGTCTTGATCAGCACGCCGTTGTCGTAGACGTGCATCGTGTGGGTGGCGATGTCCACCTCACTGATGTGCGCGTCGCCGATCTGGAACGAAGTGGTGTGTGCGCCCGGTCCGCCCCAGATCCCGTGGCCGAAGTCCAGGCCCTGCAGGTTCGACGAGATCGAGACGCGGGTTCCGGTCTTCCAGTACGACGGCGGGCGCCAGTGCACCTCACGCGCACTCATCCAGTGCCAGGCACCAACAACCTTCGGGTGGGTCGTCACCTTGAGCCGACCCTCGACCGCGGAGCGCATCTCGGTGGGGACGTCGTAGTTGAAGGTGACCTGGACGGGCTGGCCGACTCCGACGGTGTCCCCGGCGCCGGGCGAGAGCAGCGCGATCATTCGGTGCTTCGCGTCGGTCGCACGAACGTCGAAGTCCTTCGACATGACGTGATGAACGAGATCGGCGTAGGTCACGTGGGCGTGCAGCTGGGTAAGCGGCGCGAAGCTGCCGTCACTCCGCCAGCTGTCATGGGTGGAGTTGTAGGTGCCGGGAATCTGCTGGCCGCTCGGCTCCGAGACCGAGACAGCGGTCAGGGCACCATTCGCGACCGTGACGACCAACGGCTTGCGATACGGCAACCGGTGGTGGTGCAGGTGCAGAACCCGCAGGACAGCGGTCGGCGCCGGCGCGGATGCGGCTGGCTCGCTGTGGCCCGCCTGGCTTGCGGTGATACCGACGACGACGCCCACGGCGGCGAGGACGCCGAGGGTCGCGGCTGCGACGATCGCCGTCCTCGAGCGCGCTTGGGGAAGCCGCATCTACACACTCGTTCTTTCTGGCTGGGGGTTACCCATTCTGCCTCGGCGTACGTCAGGTTTGACGTACTTGAGACGAGTTGGTCGTTCATTTGGTTCGCACCAACCGGCATTCCGGTTATTTCGGAAGCGCAAACCTGTGATCGAGAAGCCAGCCG
>DASZYY010000232.1:0-2162 GCA_035545175.1 Mycobacteriales bacterium | reverse complement strand
GGGTTGGGGAGCTTCGTTCGCTTGCTGCTGATCTCCTTGGCGGGCCCGAGGTAGGACAACAACTTCAGGTAGAGCTTGTGGTTGTCGCGCGAGATGAACTCGTGCACCCGCTTCTCCAGCAACGGCCGCAGCACGGGGCTCATCACGTGGTAGGTCTCGACGAAGGTCAGCCGCGTGCGGGTGCCGCCGTCGAGCGACTCCAGCTCGTGCCAGCCCTCACCGCGCGACCACAGCGGCTTGCCGACGCCGCGGTAGTGCGCCCGCTCCAGCGGCACGACCTTCCAGACGACCTCCCAGGACTGCGCCTTGCCGCCGGAGAGCAGGTACTTCGGCACCCGGAACACGCAGTTGCGCACCAGGCCTTCGCCCTTCGAGTCACCCTCGGACCAGATCTCCATCGAGCCGCCGGGGTAGGTCACCTTGCGCGGGCTCTCGGCGTCCGGCGGAGGCGGCATGTGCAGGATGCCCCACACCTTCGCGGGCGGTGCGTCGACCTCGAAGACCGTCTCGAACCGCTGCACTACTCCGTCGCCCCCCACTGGTTCCAGAACGTGATCTGCTCCACCGGCGGTCGCGCCGCCGGCTTGAAGTCCGTCCCGATCGTGTACGCGACGGGCAGCAGCGCGATCTGCAGGACGTCGTCGGGGATCCCGAGTGCGTCGGCCACCACCTTGTCCTGGAACAGGTGCAGCGTCGTGAACACCGATCCGAGCCCGCGTGAGCGCAGCGCGAGCTGGAAGCTCCAGGTCGCAGGGATGATCGAGCCGTAGACGCTCGCCGCGACCGCGTTGCCGTGCGCGGGGTCGTAGTCCTTCTTCACGCACGGGATGACCATCGCCGGCACGCGTTCCAGCAGCTTCGCGAGCTCGACCGCGCTTTCGTAGACCCGCTGCGTCTGCGGGTCCTTCTCCGCGCCGGCGGCCTGCTCGAGGTAGCCCATGCCGACCTTGCGGTACGCCTCGGCGATCAGCGCCTTCTTGTCCGGGTCGGTGACGACCATCCAGCGCCAGGTTTGGGAGTTGCTCTGCGTCGGTGCCTGTACGGCGAGCCGGAGGCAGTCGAGGATGACCTCGCGCTCGACCGGCCGCTCCAGATCGAGGCGCTTGCGGACCGCCCGGGTGGTCGAGAGGAGCCGGTCGGTCTCGGCGGTGTCGAAGGGCGCGGACGCCGCGACATCAGACGGCAGTTCGGTCACACGGCTCCCCACGCGGTAACGATGTTCTCGAAAAACGTACAGGGGATTCCGCAGCGGGCCAAGAGGGCCTAAGGTGAGGGCAAGAACGGGTCAGGGTGAGAGGGCGAGGCAGGGCAGATGAACGTCGAAGACATGATCCTGGTGAGCGTCGACGACCACGTGGTCGAGCCGCCGAACATGTTCGACAACCACGTTCCCGAGAAGTGGCGGGACCAGGCGCCGAAGAGCGTCAAGAAGGCCGAGGGCCACGAGGTCTGGGTCTTCGAAGGCAACGAGATCCCGAACATCGGGCTCAACGCCGTGGCCGGCCGCCCGCCGGAGGACTACGACATGAACGTCACGTCGTACAGTCAGATCCGCAAAGGGACCTACGACATCCACGAGCGGATCCGTGACATGAACGTCAACGGTGTCCTCGGCTCGATGTGCTTCCCGTCGTTCCCGCAGTTCTGCGGCCAGCTGTTCAGCCGGGCGCAGGACAAGGAGCTCGGCTACGTCATGCTCCAGGCCTACAACGACTGGCACATCGACGAGTGGTGCGGCTCCTACCCGGGCCGCTTCATCCCGCTGTCGCTGCCGCCGATCTGGGACCCCGAGCTGATGGCGAAGGAGGTCGCGCGCGTCAAGGCAAAGGGCTGCAACGCCGTCACCTTCTCCGAGGACCCGGCGAAGCTCGGCTGGCCGTCGCTGCACTCCGAGCACTGGGACCCGTTCTGGAAGGCGTGCGTCGACAACGACATGACGATCGCGCTGCACATCGGCTCGTCGTCGCAGCTGCTGATGCTCGATGACGCACCCATCGACGTGATGATCACGCTCACGCCGATGAACCTGTTCCAGACCGCTTCGAACCTGATCTGGTCGCCGGCGCTCAAGCGCTTCCCGCAGCTGCAGTTCGCGCTTTCCGAGGGCGGCATCGGCTGGCTGCCGTACTTCCTCGAGCGAATCGACTACGTCTACCAGCGGC
>DASZYY010000231.1:0-8088 GCA_035545175.1 Mycobacteriales bacterium | reverse complement strand
GATCGCGGCTTCCACCGCCGGCTCGCCGTCGCCGTCGCTGAGCGTGACGGCGAGGCCGTGCATCGACGGGTTGTGCCCGACCAGGACGAGCGTCGTGATGTCGTCGGAAACCTCGCCGATCACCTCCAGCAGGACGCCGACCGTGTTGTCGTAGATCCGGCCGTCGACTTGAACCTCGTGACCCGCCAGCGCCTCGGCGATGTCCGTCCAGGTCTCGCGGGCCCGGGTGGCCGAGGACACCACGGCGAGGTCCGGCTCGATCCCGATCTCGGCGAGCCAGCGCCCCGCGGCCGCGGCGTCGCGGTGGCCCCGGTCCGCGAGCGGCCGCTGCTCGTCGGTCGCGGCAGCCGCCACCGCCTTCGCGTGACGAACCAGGACGAGCACTCGCCGGCTCATCGCCCCACCTCCAGTACGGCGGCGCCGTTGACCCGGTCGTGGGCGAGGTCGCGCAGGGCGACATCGGCCTCGGCCAACGGATACGTCACCGTCTCGACCCGAAGACGCATCTCGGCCGCGAGGGCGAGGAACTCCTCGCCGTCCGCCCGGGTGTTAGCGGTGACGCTGCGGACCACGCGCTCATTGAACAGGTGCTCCTGGTAGCGCAACGAGGGGACGTCGCTGAGGTGAATCCCGGCGATCGCGAGTGTCCCCCCTCGGTCGAGCGCTGCCAGGCAGGACGGCACCAGGTCACCCACCGGCGCGAAGAGGATCGCCGAATCGAGCGGCTCGGGCGGCGGGTCGGCAGCACCGCGTGCCGAAGCGACTCCCAGCGACAACGCGAGCCGCTGGGCTTCGGCCGAGCGGGTCATCACGTGCACCCGAGCACCCTGATGCAAGGCGACCTGCGCCGTGAGGTGAGCGGAGCCGCCGAAGCCGTAGATCCCGAGCCGGCCGCCGGCCGGAAGCGAAGCGAGCTTGAGCGCGCGGTAGCCGATGATCCCGGCGCACAGCAGCGGCGCCGCCGTCACGTCGTCGAAGCCCGGGGGCAACCGGTAGGCGTAGCGCTCGTCCACCACGGCGTACTCGGCGTAGCCGCCGTCGGCATCCCATCCGGTGAAGGTCGGTGCGGTGCACAGGTTCTCGCGGCCGTCACGGCACCACCGGCAGGCATCGCACGTGCCGCGCAACCACGGAACGCCGACCCGCTCCCCCACGACAAAGCGGGTCGCCTGGCTGCCGACCGACTCGACGAGGCCGACGATCTCGTGCCCTGGCACGACCCCGGCTCGGCGGGGCGCCAGGTCGCCTTCGGCGAGGTGCAGGTCGGTGCGGCAGACGCCGCAGGTCAGCACCCGGATGCGGAGCTCGTGCTCGTCAGGGACGGGCGGTTCGCGATCGACGAGGCACAACGGACCGTCATCGATCGCACCGGGGTGATCGACGATCCATGCCTGCATCAGCCCATCCTGGCGGCTGTCCGCTGGTCCCGGCGCAACCTGCGGCGTAACGATGCCTGCGTCACGACCCCGACGACCCGGCCTTCCGACAGCACGGCGATCGGCAGCGTTCCAGCCTTGGGGATGGCTGCCGCGAGATCGTCCCGAGCGGCGCACGAGCGCACCGGCGGGAACCGCGCGGCCAGGTCGCGGATCCGGAGCTCGCCACGGGCTTTCGCCGCGGCGAGGAGAACATCGACCGGAAGCAGCGCCTGCAGCTCGCCCTGCACCCCGACCACCACGCAGTAGTCGCACGTCGCCGCAGCCACGGTGTCGGCCGACGAGGCGATGGTCTGCCAGGCGGCGACGGAGGCGAAGTCGGTCTCCATCGCGTCCTCCGCCAGCACCCCTGCCAGGTCGTGCTCGACAGTCGCCATCGCCGCTTCCGTGGTGGCCGCCTGCATGACGAACCAACCGATCATCGCCAGCCACAGTCCACCGAGGTCGCCAACGGCGATGACCTCCGTCACGCCGAGCACGATGAGGACGAGGCCGAACACCCGTCCCGCCCGGCTCGAGGTCAAGGTCGCCGAGTAGCGGTCACCGGACCGGCGCCACAAGACGGCCTGCAGTACCCGCCCGCCGTCGAGAGGCGCTCCGGGCAACAGGTTGAACACCGCGATCACGCCGTTGGTCACGCCCAGCCAGACCAGACCTGCCGTCACGAGGCGCGAACCGCCGAGCGCGGCAGCCCCGACGCCGATTCCCAGGCTGACCCCGCCGCACAGCAGCGAAACCAGCGGACCCACGACCGCGACCCGCAGCGCGGTCGAAGCCTCGGCGGCCTCGCCCTGGATCGCCGTGACGCCGCCCAGCATCCACAACGTGATGCCGTTGACAACCAGGCCGTGCCGGCGAGCCACCACGGCGTGCGAGAGCTCATGGGCGAGCAACGAGGCCAGGAAGAGCAGGCACACGACGACGCCGACTTCCCAGTAGTCGGACGAGGGCGACCCCGGGACTGCCGCAGGCAGGATGCTGTCGGCGAGGATCTCGGCGATGAGCGCGGCGATCACCAGCACCGACCAGTGCGCACGTACGACGACACCGGCGATCCGGCCGAGACGAATGGTCCCTTTCATCGCCGCTATCACCCGCTTTGCCCGCGCGACCCCCTTCGATGCGACTGTGCGCCCGCACGCATCAGCGCGGCTAGAGGCGAAGGACTCCGAGCGCCGGCCGGTCCTACACGGGCCGGTATCGGCAGGCGAGCACTCCGGTCGACGCGGTCTCGGACGACACCAGCTCGAACTTGCGCGCCTGTCCGTCTGCGGGGAACAGCGTCTTGCCGCCACCGAGCGTGATCGGCTCGATGAACAGGATCAGCTCGTCGAGCAGGTTCGCCGTCAGGAGCGCGCGGACCAGCGTGAGGCTGCCGTAGACGTAGATGTCGCCACCGGGCTGATCCCGCAGCTCGGTGACTCTGCTGACAAGCTCCGCGACCGGGATGATCGTCGTCGGGTCCCACGTGGCATCGGCCGCCGTGAGGGTGTCCGACACGACGTACTTCTGGGTCGCGTTGATCCAGTCGGCGAACGGGTCACCGCCGCGCTGCGGCCAGGCGGCCTTCGACACCTCGTAGGTGCGCCGGCCCTGCAGCAGCGCCTCGCAACGCTCCGGGATGGTCCCGAGGATCGGCCCGAACACCTCGGGGTCGAAGTAGGGGTGTGACCAGCCGCCGTGCGCGAAACCGCCACTGGTGTCCTCCTCCGGACCACCGGGCGCCTGCACGACACCATCCAGCGCGCTGAACTCGCTCGCAACGACTCGCATCGACATCCCCTCCGGCTCGTGGCTGCCAGTAAAGACGACACTGCGCCGGCGGACTCATCGGTGCGGGCTTGCCCCGGCTTGCGATCCTCGGGAGGCTTGCCCCGATTCGACCCATGGGGGTGCTGTGAGCGACACGACCTACGAGCCGACGGGCGAGGTGCGCATCGCTCTCGTCCTGTACGGCGGCGTCTCGCTGGCCATCTACATGAACGGCATCGTCCAAGAGCTCCTCGCCCTCGTGCGGTCGAGCGCCCCAAAGCTCGACGCGAACGGAGTGCCGACGAGCACGCCTCTGCTCGCGGATGACGAGCTGCGCGGTGCGCAGCGGGTCTACCGGGAGATCGCGAAACAGCTCGACCGCGGCAAGGCGACCGCCGATTCCGGCGACGTGATCCGGTCACGGATGGTGGTCGACCTCCTCACCGGCACCTCGGCCGGTGGCATCAACGGCATCTTCCTGGCGAAGGCGCTTGCGGAGGAACGCTCGATCGATGCGCTCACGAACCTGTGGGTGGAGCAGGGCGACATCAGCAACCTCCTCAACGACCGCAACGCCGCCGACGGCGTACCGGGCATGGCCGCCCCGCAAGCGCCCGAGTCACTGCTGAGCGGTGAGCGCATGCTCTACGAGCTGCTCAACGCGATGACCGGCGTGAGCGCCTCGGCGTCCACCAGCCCGCAGCGCAGCGCGCTCGTCGACGAGCTCGACCTCTGGATCACCACCACCGACCTGCGCGGCCGGTCGGAGCAGGTCGACATCGACGCTCTGGCGCGGGAGCAGTACGAGCTGGGTCACCGCAAGACGTTCCACTTCCGTTACGACACCGGCCTGAACGACGCTCAGGTCACGGTCGAGACGAACGACTTCACCGCCCCGCACGACCCGATGCTGGCCTTCGCGGCCCGGTGCACCTCCTCGTTTCCCGGCGCCTTTCCGCCGGCGCGCCTGACGGACGTGCGGCAAGCGGTTGCCGAGCTCAACGAAGGCCGCAGCACGCCGATCGCCTGGGATCCCGCCGGCCCGTACGCCAAGCCGTTCTTCGCGGAGTACGGGACGGATCCGGCGATGTACGAGACCGTGTGCTTCGCGGACGGCGGGTACCTCGACAACCATCCCGTCGACCTGATCATGAACACGCTGCCGAAGCGGCGCGCCAGCCTCCCGGTGTCGCGTCGGGTGCTCCTCATCGACCCCGACCCGAAGCCCGGCAACCCGCCCGGTGTCCCGCCCGCCGAGCCGGTCGATCTGCTGTCCACCGTGACGAAGGTCGTGACCCTCCCCCGCGCCGACGTGATCGCCGACGACGTCGCGCGGATCCAGGCGCTTCGCGAGCCGGCGTTCATCCGAAGCGACGTGTACGCCAAGGTCGAGCAGCTGCTCGCCGAAGCCGACGAACCGATCGCGGCGAGCCCACTCGACACGATCGCCTACGACGAGCTGCGGATCCTCCAGACCGTGCAGGATCTCGCTACCGGCCTGGCCCGGGTGGTCGCCGCGGACCGCGAGTACGGACCGCAGTCACCGTGGGCGATCCGCCTTCTCGACCTGCTCGGCATCTGGCGACGATCCACTCCTCCGGTCGGGCAGAACCCCGAGACGGTCCTCCTCCGGCTCGACATCGACCAGTCCTTGCGCAAGATCAACTTCCTGCAGGGTCGCATCGACGCGATCATGCGCGAGAAGTCACCATCATCCGAGCTCCGAGCAGCGCGGACCAGCTGCGCGTCCGCCTACCAGCGGCTTGCCACCGCAGGACGCCGGATGCTCATCCGCGAGGGCAACCCGATCTCGGCACAGCTCGATGAGCTGGCGCGAGCGCTGGGACCCTCGCCATCCGCGACTCCCACTCTTGCCATGCTCATGGCACTCGACGCCACGCTGACCGCCGTCGCCGGGGAGCTCACCGCCGCCCGCACCGCTGCAGAGACTGCTTGCGAAGCCGCCCTGACCGACCTCCGGGCTTCCGACGACCGGGCAAGGCTGCGGACGGCGTGGCAGAACTTCACCGTCTTCGACCAGGCGACGTACGCACTCGCGCAGCTGCTCCCAGGCGAGAACATCGACCTCGACGTGCGCCGGATCAGCCCGCGCGACTCGACCATGCTCGTCGACGAGGAGCGGACCCAGCACAAGAAGCTGGCCGGCGCGGAACTTCACCACTTCGGCGCGTTCCTGGAAGCCGACTGGCGACGCAACGACATCTTGTGGGGCCGGCTGGACGCTGCCGAAGGCGTCATCAAGGCGATCTACCCCGACAACGACCGGCGGGCCGGGCTCATCGAGCGGGCGCACCACGCGATCGTCGTCGAGGCGCTCGGAAACCCCGGCTACAGACGGCTGCTGCTCCGCCAGATCCCGCGGGACACACAACCGTCGACCGACCTCACAACTCTCGCCGGCCAGGTGCTGGACGGCTACCGCAACAACTACACGCCACCGCCACCGCCGAGCCGGGAAGACGCCGTGCACCTCGCCTCGCGCTCGCTGCGAGTCATCGAGCGGGTCGGCGACACGATGTCACGCGGCGCGACCGGGGCCGTCGACACCGTGTCAACGTGGCTCGGCCGGGTCCTGAAGATCGTCGCCACCACCGTTGACCTTGCGCTGCCGAGCACCACGATCGGGTACTACGGCGCGCACCTCGTTCACCTCGTGATCCTCGCCGCGGCGATCATGGTCTTCCTGGGATCCGTCTCATCCCACGCCGGCGTCGTCGGCTTCGGCTGGGAGGTGATCGCCGCGGGTGTCGCGCTGCTGCTCGCCGCCTCGGCGGTACGCGCCTGGATCCATCGCCGACGACCGCCTTGGGTCGTTCCCGTCACCCTCGTCGTAGTCGGGCTCGTCGTCTGTGCAGTGGTCTTCACCGACGACTGGGGACAGCTCCTCGTCGTGTCCCTGATCGGGCTGGCCGTCGGCCTGATCCTCGGCGCCGTCACCAGTCGTAAGCCCGACAAGACCAAGCCAGGCACGAAGCTGCCGCCGTCGGCCGCCGCGATCGCGATCGCCGTCCTCGCCGTCATCGGGGTGGGTGCCGTCGGCGGCGCCGCCGCACGCGACCACGCGCGCAGCCATCTCTGCGCGGCGGGCCAAGGCTGGTGGAAGCACCCGACGCGCAACGTCCTGGGCCTGACCTGTCCGCCGCCCGGCATCACCGTCAACGTCAAGTACGTCGGCGGCTTCGCCCCGAGGTAGCGGCGGGGGCGGCAACCGGGCAGCGCGAGCAACTAGGTCAGGTAGAAGTCGACCTGCTGGGCCGCCTCGTCCACGCGGACGTCAAGGATCCGCTCGTCGAGCAGGGCGTTGGCCGGCTCGTCGAGAAAGACCCGAGCGCCTTCCTCGTCGATGACGCTGTCCCCCGGCGCCGGTCCCTCGGCTATCGCCAGCCCGAAGTGCGGCTCCTCACTATCGGCGGTCCGCGCGACCGCGATTCGCAGTCCCCCGTGTCCTTCAGGGTCGTTCGGCTCGACAAGCGCGACGATCGCAACCCGTGCATCTGGCGTGAGTGTCAACATCACCGATGTCCTTCCTGCTCGGGTTATGGCACGTCTATCGGCGTGCCCGGCCCCGAGGTGGCTAACCCGGCTTGGGCGCCTCAGGTTGGGAGAGCGACCTCCACCGTCGCGGTGAGGTGGTTGCCGAGGTCGTTGTCGGCCTTGACCGCGACCTCGACCAGCCGCTCACCGTCCTGGACGGACTCCGTCATCACCTGACCGCGGAACCGCAGCGGCATGCCGGGGATCGCCGGTCCGCCCAGCCGGGTCGAGATCCGTCGTACCCGCGAGTGGCCGCCGGACCAGTCGGTGACATAACGCGAGACGTAGCCGTTGCTGGTGAGGATGTTCATGAAGATGTCGGGCGCGCCCTGCGCGACCGCGTAGTCACGGTCGTGGTGCACCGGCATGAAGTCGCGCGACGCGATCGCGCCGGCGACGACCACCGTCGCGGTCACTTCCAGGTCGAACGGCGGCAGCTCCTCCCCTGCCGCGGCCTCTGCCGCCGGCTTCGCGCTGCGCTCGCGCGGCCCGTCCGGCGGCGGCCCGGGCGCGAACTTGAAGACGGTGAACAGCTGGTTGCCGACCGGCTCGCCGCCGGCGTCGTAGAAGTTGTTGGACCACGCGATGAAGTAGCCCTTGCCGAGGCCGGTGTGCTTCTGCTCCGACACCGACGCAAGCGCCGTGTCCGACGTGAGCGTGTCCCCGACTCTCAGGTACCGGTCGAAGGTGAGCACCGAGTTGGTCGCCAGCGTCCCCTTGTACCCGGCGGCGGCGAGTACGGCGAGCGGGCTGTCCGCACCGACCTCGCCGGCTGACCCGCCGCGCTCCCGGATCCCCTCGATCGTCGGGCGGCCCATCGTCCAGGTCTGCAGCATCGCCGGCGGTGCCACCAGCTCACCGTGACGCGTCGATGCGGCAGTGTGCTCGTCGTACGCCGGGTTGCGGTCGTCGAGGGCGTCCACCCAGTGCCGGATCATCGGGATGTTGACCGGGTCGGGCGCGACCGACGGACCCGACAGTCCCATCGGCTTGCCGATCTTGCCCAGCAGCTCCTCACGCAACGCGTCGTCCACGGCGTTACCTCATCATGTGCTCATGCGGCGGAGGGCACTCGGGCACCGCGCCACGACCGGCGCGGCGGCACTCGCGTGCGCCGTCGCGTGTTCGGGCCCGAGCACCGCGCCCGCAGCACTCCCAGCTGTCGGGTCGTCCACCGCCGCGGCGGTGCCGCTTCAAATCAACTTCGCCAACCCACCCGAACGCTGGCGGACGGTGGCGACGTTCGCCTACGGCAAGCGCGCGGACCAGCTCGGGCCGCCGGGTGGTGCGAAGGGCGTGTCAGGCCCGAACGGCGCCGCCGGCGGAGCCGAGCCATTCCCCCCGG
>DASZYY010000230.1:0-4137 GCA_035545175.1 Mycobacteriales bacterium | reverse complement strand
GTCAGCGCTGCTGACGTGAAGAAGCTCCGCGACGCCACCGGCGCGGGGATGATGGACTGCAAGAAGGCGTTGGAAGAGGCAGACGGCGACTTCGACAAGGCCGTGGAGATCCTTCGGGTGAAGGGTGCCGCCAAGGCCGCGAAGCGCAGTGGTGAGCGCGAGGCCATGAACGGTCTCGTCGCGGCCGCCGAGGGCGCGATGATCGAGCTCGCCAGCGAGTCCGACTTCGTCGCGAAGAACGAGGAGTTCCAGACCCTCGCCGCCGACATTGTTGCGCTTGCCGCCAGCACGAAGGCTGCGGACGCCGAGACGCTCGCCGCCGCCACGCTTTCGGACGGCCGGACCGTCGCTGCCGCCGTCGAGGCCAGCTCCGCGGTGATCGGCGAGAAGATCGCGCTCGGCAATGTCGCCTACTTCGACGGCAAGACGACGACCTACCTGCACAAGCGGGCCACCGACCTGCCGCCGCAGATCGGCGTCCTCGTGCAGTTCGAGGGCGACGACGCCGAGACGGCTCGCGGCGTCGCGATGCAGATCGCGACGTACAACCCGCCGTACCTCACGCGCGAGGACGTCCCGGAGGAGACCGTCGCCAACGAGCGCCGGATCGCCGAGGCGACCGCCCGCGAGGAGGGCAAGCCGGAGCAGGCGCTGCCCAAGATCGTCGAGGGCCGGCTGACGGGCTTCTACAAGGACAACGTGCTGCTCGACCAGGCCTACGTACGCGACAACAAGAAGTCGGTGCAGGCCGTGCTCGACGAAGCCGGTGTGAAGATCACCAAGTTCGTTCGGTTCGCGGTGGGCGCCTGACGCATGGCTGACTCGCCGGCGCGGTGGGGTCGTGTCCTGCTCAAGCTGGGCGGGGAGATGTTCGGTGGTGGCTCCGTCGGAGTCGACCCCGACGTCGTCCAGAACGTCGCGCGGCAGATTGCCGATGTGGTCGGAAGTGGCGTCCAAGTTGCCGTCGTCATCGGCGGCGGCAACTTCTTCCGCGGCCTCGAGCTATCCGAGCGCGGTATGGACCGCGGGCGGGCCGACTACATGGGCATGCTCGGCACGGTCATGAACTGCCTTGCTCTGCAGGACTTCCTGGAGAAGCAGGGCGTCGAGACCCGCGTGCAGACGGCGATCACCATGGGTCAGGTCGCCGAGCCGTACGTGCCCCGGCGCGCGATGCGCCACCTCGAGAAGGGTCGTGTCGTCATCTTCGGCGCCGGTCTGGGTGCGCCGTTCTTCTCGACCGACACCACCGCCGCCCAGCGTGCCCTCGAGATCGGTGCCGAGGTCCTGCTGATGGCCAAGGCCGTCGACGGCGTGTACGACGACGACCCGCGGGCCAATCCGAACGCCAAGCGGTTCGACCACATCACCTACTCCGAGGTGCTGGCACGCGAGCTCAAGGTCGCCGACCTCACGGCGTTCACGCTCTGCATGGACAACGCGTTGCCGATCGTCGTGTTCGACCTGCTGGTCGACGGCAATATCGCCCGCGCGGTTCGTGGTGAGAACATCGGCACCGTGGTTGATGCCGGGCCGGCCGCAGGCGGGATGGAGTAGCGCGTGATCGACGAAACCATGTTCGAGGCGGAGGAGAAGATGGAGAAGGCCGTCTCGGTCCTCCACGACGATCTCGCCACGATCCGCACCGGGCGGGCCACGCCGCAGATGTTCTCCAAGATCATCGTCGACTACTACGGCACGCCGACGCCGGTGAACCAGCTGGCGTCGTTCAATGTCCCGGAACCGCGGATGGCGATCATCTCGCCGTACGACAAGGGCTCGCTCGCCGCCATCGAGAAGGCGATCCGCGACAGCGACCTGGGGGTCAACCCGACCAGCGACGGCACGATCATCCGGGTTGTCTTCCCGCAGCTCACCGAAGAGCGGCGCCGGGAGATGATCAAGGTCGCGCGCGGGAAGGCCGAGGACGGCCGGGTCTCGATCCGCAACATCCGCCGGCATGCGAAGGAAGCGCTCGACAAGCTCGCCAAGGACGGTGAGGTCGGCGAGGACGACGTCGCGCGCGCCGAGAAGGAGCTCGAGAAGACCACCCACGGGTACGTCGAGCAGGTCGACGAAGCGCTCAGGGCCAAGGAAGCAGAACTGCTCGAGGTATGAGCGAGGCAGGGCAGGGGCGAGCGGGACGCAACGTTCCTGTCGCCATCGGGGTCGGCTTGGGCCTCGGCGCGCTCATCCTCACGACGCTCTACCTCTACCGCCCCGCATTCCTCGTCGTCCTGATCCTTGCGATCGGACTCGGCATGCAAGAGCTGGTTCGCGCCCTCGGGGCGAAGGACATGCACCCCCCACTGATCCCGCTCCTGATCGGGTCGACGCTCATTCTGTGCTTCGGCTACGCCACCGGTCGCGAGGCAATGACAACGGCGATGCTGCTCACGATCCCTGGCATCTTGCTGTGCCGGATCTGGAAGGGCACAGACGGCCTGGTCGCTGATCTTGCGACCGGCATCATGGCGCTCGTCTACGTCGGCTTCCTTGCCGGCTTCGCCGCTCTGATGCTCGGCGCGCACGACGGTGACCGCCGGGTGACGTGCTTCATCGCGACATGCGTGGCGAGCGACGTCGGCGGCTACGCCGTTGGTGCGCTGTTCGGGAAGCACCCGCTGGCACCTCGTATCAGCCCGAAGAAGTCGTGGGAGGGCTTGACCGGTTCGATCGGAATGTGTGCCTTCATCGGCTGGTTGCTGTGCACGACGTTGCTGCACACGCAGTGGTGGCAGGGCATCGTGTTCGGCCTGGCCATGGTCACGACCGCGACATTCGGCGATCTCGGGGAGTCGATGATCAAGCGCGATCTCGGCATCAAGGACATGGGCACGCTGCTTCCCGGTCACGGCGGTCTGATGGACCGGCTGGACTCGCTCCTGCCGTCCGCCCCGACGGCGTGGGCGCTGCTGGCGGCCTTCATCACTCCGCACTCGTGAAGCCGCACAAGCCACCACGCCACCTCGCCGACCTCGACCTGGCGGAGCGCCGGGCGGCGCTCGAGGCGGCCGGCGAGAAGGCGTTCCGTGCCGAGCAGCTGTCGCGCAACTACTTCGTGCACCACCGTGACCTCGAAGCGATGACGGACGTCCCGGCAGGCGATCGCGAGCGGCTCGCGGATGAGTTCGTGCCGCGGCTGCTCGACGATGTTCGCACCGTGGAGTGCGACGACGGCAAGACGCGCAAGACGTTGTGGCGGCTCGGCGACGGCTCGCTCGTCGAAAGCGTCCTGATGCGCTATCCCGACCGCGTGACGATGTGCGTGTCGTCACAGGCGGGCTGCGGGATGGGTTGCCCCTTCTGCGCCACGGGCCAGGCCGGCCTGACCCGCAACCTGTCCACGGCGGAGATCGTCGAGCAGGTGGTACTCGGTGGTCGCGGTGAGGTCGACAACATCGTCTTCATGGGGATGGGCGAGCCGCTCGCGAACTACCCAGCCCTGATCCAGGCCCTTCACCGGTTGATCGAGCCGCCGCCCAGTGGACTCGGGATCGGGCAGCGTCACATCACGGTGTCGACGGTCGGTCTCGTGCCGGGGATCGACCGGCTGGCCGCCGAGAGCTTGCAGGTGAACCTCGCGGTGTCGCTGCACGCGCCGGACGACGAGCTTCGCGACACCTTGGTGCCGATCAACCTGCGCTGGAACGTGGCCGAGGTCCTCGACGCGGCGTGGCGCTACGCGGCGGCCACCGGAAGGCGCATCTCGTTCGAGTACGCCATGATCCGCGAGGTCAATGACCAGCCGGAGCGAGCACATCTTCTCGGCACGCTGCTGGCCGGGAAGCTCGCCCACGTGAACCTGATTCCGTTGAACCCCACGCCGGGATCGGAGTGGACGGCGACCACCCCCGAACGTGAGCGGGAGATGGTGCGGATTCTGCGCTCGCACGGGGTGCCGACTACCGTGAGAGACACGCGTGGGCGCGAGATCGACGGCGCCTGCGGACAGCTCGCCGCGACCGTCCTGAAGTAGCTGCGGGCTAGGACCAGGCACGACACCCAGAACGTGATGGAGGACCTGATGAAGCGCTCGGCGATTGCTGCCGCGCTCACCGCGACCGCGCTGTTCGGCTCCGCCTCGGGCGCGCTCGGGGCTGCCTCGGCTCCCCGGCACAGCTCGATCTTCGCCGG
>DASZYY010000229.1:0-4329 GCA_035545175.1 Mycobacteriales bacterium | reverse complement strand
TCGGTCTCGACGACGTAGGTGAACAGCCGCACGACATCGCGGTACTCCCGGTAGAGCTGCAGCTCCATCTCGGTCTCGTACTTCTCGAGATCCTCGGCGCTCACGACACCCATTCTGGCTGATCGAGCAACAGCTCGTCGTCATCGTCGAATGCGGCGGCCGCATTCCGGACATTGACGTAGGAATGGCGATGCTCGGGGCACGGCCCGTGTTCCGCCAACGCGCTTTGGTGCTCGGGTGTCACGTAGCCCTTGTGGCTCGCGAACTCGTACTGCGGCCAGACATCGTGCATCTCCACCATCATCCGGTCGCGGGTGACCTTCGCGAGCACCGATGCCGCCGCGATGCAGGCCGCCACCCGGTCGCCCTTCCAAACCGCAAGGCCGGGCACGTCGAGCCCCGGAACCGCGAACCCGTCGGAAAGGACGTACCCCGGCCGGATCGCCAAGGAGGCCAGCGCTCGGCGCATCCCCATGACGTTGCTGACGTGCAGTCCGATCCGGTCGACCTCGGCGGCGGGAATCACGACGACGGAGTACGCCGCGGCGCGCCTCACGACCTGGGCATAGACCCGCTCCCGCGCCAACGGCGTCAGCAGCTTCGAGTCGGCGAGGCCGGGGATCTCACCCCGCTTGCCGGGCTTCAAGACGGCCGCCGCGACCACCAGCGGGCCGGCGCAGGCGCCCCGACCGGCCTCGTCCACCCCCGCAACCGGAGTCAGACCACGCCTCTCGAGTGCCCGCTCGTACCCGTAGATCCCGGCGTCACGAAACCAGGGAGCAGAAGTTCTCACCGCCGACACTGCCATCGAGGGCAGCGTACGCGTCCGTCAGGTACGCCGTGCGCGCCGCTTGCGTCGGCGGGAACGCACGAGTGCGACCGGCGTGACGATGGCGGCGCTGCCCAGCAGCGGCGCGCCAGGCACGTTGGCGGCAGCCAGTCCGACCTGCTTGAAGGTCGACGGGACGGGCAGCGTCTTCCAGTCCGAGATGGGCCAGATCACGATGAATGCCCGACCGATCACGTCCTTCACGGGCACGAAGCCGTGGACACGCGAGTCGTCGGAGTCGTCGCGATGATCGCCCATGACGAAGAGCTCGCCCTTGGGCACCACCTTCGTCGTGTTGTCGAAAGCGCCGCCATCGCACGGGTGCGATCCGGGGTAGAGGTACGGCTCGTGCAGCACTCGCCCGTTGACCGACAGGACGTCGTTCTTGCACGAGACGGTGTCGCCACCCACCCCGATCACGCGCTTGATGAAGTCGCTGCCACCCGAAGGCGCGATGCCGATCGCCGCGCCGATGCCGTGGAAGAACCGCAGCACGGGGTTGCCCGGAGTCGTGAAGTTGTCTTCCTTCGGCCAGCCCGGCGGCTTCTTGAACACGACGATCTCGCCGCGATGCGGGTCGCGGAAGTCGTAGACAAGCTTGTTGACCAGAACCCGGTCGTACGGGTGCTTGCCGGTCGCCTGGGATCCCGCGAAGGCGCCACCGCCCTGCAGCGTGTTCTCCATCGACGCCGACGGGATGTAGAACGCCTGGACGAGGAAGGTCTTGATCAGCAGGGCCAGAACCAGGGCGATCAGGACGAGGAACGGCAGCTCCCGCCAGAACGAGCCGTGATGCTCGGACCCACCGGCCTTCGGCCCGTCTTCGTCCTCAGCGGGCTCGCCGGATGGCGCGGCGTCCTCGGGCTGCGCCGCAGGCTCGGGGAGCTCGTCGGCGTGCGTGACGGATTCGTCGGTCAAGACGGGCGGAGCTCAGCTCGCCGGCGTGACGTCGCGGCGCTCCTTGATCTTGGCCTTCTTGCCGCGAAGGTCACGCAGGTAGTAGAGCTTCGCCCGGCGGACGTCACCGCGGGTGACGACCTCGAGGTGGTCGATGCTCGGGGAGTGGACCGGGAACGTCCGCTCCACCCCGACGCCGAAGCTGACCTTGCGAACCGTGAAGGTCTCGCGGACGCCACCGCCGTGACGGCGGATCACGACGCCCTGGAACACCTGGACACGGGTCCGGTTGCCCTCGACGACCCGGACGTGGACCTTGACCGTGTCACCGGGTCGGAAGACCGGTACGTCGGTCCGCAGCGAGGCGGCGTCGAGCGCGTCGAGCGTCTGCATGATGGTCAAGTCCTCGTTCGGTGCACGCGCGCGAAAGGGCGGCGCGGTCGGTCAGGCGGTCCATCCACTGTGCCACAGCGAGGCTGAAGACCGGTAATCCGCTCCTTCAGGAAAGGAGATCCGGACGACGCTGTCGGGTCAGTCGCTCCGACTCGGCGCGGCGCCACCTCGCGATCGCCTGGTGGTCCCCGGAGCGAAGGACCTCCGGCACGTCCAGGCCGCGCCAGCTGGCCGGGCGGGTGTACGCCGGTGCTTCGAGCGTCCGCCCATCGGCGAACGAGTCGTCCACGGGCGAGTCGGGGTTGCCCATGAACCCGGGCAGCAGACGGACCACCGCCTCGATGACCACCAGCGCGGCGGCTTCACCGCCGGCGAGCACGTAGTCACCGATCGACACCTCTGCGACGTCCATGCGGGTGGCCGCATCGAGCGCGACGCGGGCGTCGATCCCCTCGTACCGGCCGCAGCCGATGATCAGCCAAGGCCGTTCGGACCACTCCGCGGCACGCGCCTGGGTGAATCGCTCCCCTGCCGGTGTCGGGAGAACCAGCAACGGCCGCACGTCCGGGTCCGGACGGTCGGCGAGCAGGGCGTCGAGGGCGAGGCCCCACGGTTCCGGACGCATGAGCATTCCGGGGCCACCGCCGTACGGCGAGTCGTCGACCGTGCGGTGCACGTCGTCGGTGTGCTCGCGAAGGTCGTGTACCCGCACATCGATGTCGCCGCGCTCGTTCGCCTTGCCCAGCAGAGACACCGAAAGCGGCCCGAAGTAGTCGGGGAAGATCGTGACGACATCGATTCTCATCAGAGGTTCTCGATGTCGAACAGACCCTCGGGCGGGTCGATGACAACCCGCCCGCCGGCGAGGTCGACCGTCGGAACGATCTCCCGGACGAAGGGCACCAGACCTTCGCCGGCCTCACCCCGGTCGAGCACGAGAACGGCCGGGCCGGGCGGGTGCAGCAACTCGGTCACCGTGCCGATGACGGTGCCGTCAGTGGTGACCGCCGTCAGACCGATCAGATCGTGGTCCCAGAACTCGTCCGCATCGCCGCCGTCACGGCTCGTCTCGGAGTCGGCGACAAGCAGCGTTCCCTGCAGGGACTCAGCGGTGTTCCGGTCGGCTACACCGTCGAAGCGCACCAACAACCGGCCTGAGTGCCACCGCGTCGAAGCGATGGTGAGGGGGCCGCGCTCAGGCGGGTCGGTGTCGAGCGACGCCCCGTTCGCATAGCGATGCTCGGGGTCGTCGGTTCGTACGTCGACCGCAACCTCACCGCCGATGCCGTGGGCTTTGGCGATGCGCCCGACGACGAGCTGCACAGGACCGGTCGAGCTAGTCGACGAGGTCGACGCGGACGCCCTTGCCGCCGATCGCGGTCATGACGGCGCGCAACGCCTTGGCGGTGCGCCCGGCCCGGCCGATCACCTTGCCGAGGTCGTCGGGGTGCACCCGAACCTCGAGCACCCTGCCACCGCGACGCTCGCGCAGGTCCACCTGCACGTCGTCGGGGTGGTCCACGATGCCGCGGACCAGGTGATCGAGCGCTTCGGTGAGCACGTCTTACTCGGCGGCGGGCGCGTCGGCGGCGGCTTCCTCAGCAGCCGGGGCGGCGGCCTCTTCAGCCGGGGCTTCCTCGGCGGTGGGAGCGGTGGCCGCTTCAGCCGGCGCCTCCTCAGCGGCCGGGGCTGCCTCGGCCGACGCCGCTTCGGTCGCCTCCGCGGGCGCCTCTTCCGCCTTCTTCGCCGGCGCCTTCTTGGCCGCCTTCTTCGGAGCCTCCTCGAAGGTCTCCTTCGCCGCTGCCTCGAAGACCTGCTTGCGGTCCGCCTTCGGCGCGGCGGTACGGACGCCCTCGGTCGGCGCCGGGAGGCCCTTGTGGGCCTGCCAGTCGCCGGTGAGCTTCAGGATCGCGGCAACCGGCTCGGTCGGCTGGGCGCCGACGGACAGCCAGTAGCGGGCCCGGTCGGAGTCGACCTCGATGAAGGACGGGTCGGCCTTGGGGTGGTACTTGCCGATCGTCTCGATCACGCGGCCGTCCCGCTTCGTGCGCGAGTCCGCGACGACGATGCGGTAGTAGGGGGCGCGGATCTTGCCGAGCCGCATGAGCCTGATCTTGGTTGCCACGGGGCGCTGCTCTCCAAAAGCTGAAAACTGGTGATCTTGATGAGGGTTCGGTGCTCAGGCGCCCACGTTCGCCGCGCCGCCGGAA
>DASZYY010000228.1:0-11642 GCA_035545175.1 Mycobacteriales bacterium | reverse complement strand
GGGTACTGCGCCCCGGTCAGGCTGCTCGCCTCGTGACGGGCCGGCCAGATGTAACGGTTCCTGGTCCGGTTCGTGGTGAAGCGGATGGCGTGGTCGACGTGGCCCGCCTTCACCTCGCCGACGCGCAGCAGGCCCGGCAGGATCGGCAGCCCGGCGGCGTCGGCGGAGGTCCAGCCGGCAGGCCGCAGCTTGTTGCCGTTGAGCGACCACGTGGCACCGGACCCACCGGTCCAGCCATGGCTGGTGTGCCGCGCGTCGTACACCTCGTAGAGCCGGCAGGTGCTCCGGTCGACGATGATCGCGTGCCGGTCGCCGCCGGCGCTCTTGCCGCCCTCGATCCTCGTGTCCGAGCCCAGCGGATAGCGGACTTGGTCGCTCTCGGAGGAGTAGAGGAACTTCACGCGGACCTTGGCGTGCGAGCCGCCGACGTAGGTGATCGGGATCCCGTACGGGAACGCCTGGGCGCCGTACGTCGGCCCGAAGTCGGGATGCAGGTTGTAGTCGCCGATCGTCCGCACCCACGTCGCGCTGTGCGAGTCGACGGGCAACGTGTTGACCGGCGTGTTCCAGACGTTGTTCGCCGGGAACGCGGTGCACGAGCTGCCGGGCAGGTGATGCACGGTTGCGGTGGCGGACCGCTGCGGTGCCGCAACAGCGATCCCGCCGGACAGCAAGGCGAGGGACGCGGAGGCGACAGCTGCGCGGCGCGCGATCGAGGTCATGCCAGACCTATCGGCATCCGGCCCGCCACTCGTTGAGCGCACGCGGCTACTGCGTTGTCGACGGGTACCTGACGTAGGCGTCGCGCAGCGTCCGCACGAAGGTCGGGTCGCTCAGCGGATCCGACGGGATGTCGAGCGTCTCGCCACGTGCGGTGAAGTCGTCACTGAACCGCTTGAGCACCCCGGCGAGGTCGATGTCGTCAAGGTGCTCGTCGTGGCGCCGACGGTCCGCGTCATCGGTGAACGCGATGCCCTTCCAGGACAGGCTCACCCGCAGCCGGTCCGTCGTGAAGGCCCCGAGCTCCTCGCCGCCATCGACGATTGCCCAGCCGTCGGCGTCGCGTCGTACCAGCTCGGCGTCCTTGGACATCGTCACCATGCCGTCCTCGGGCTTCCCGGTGGGGCGCACCCGGTGCCACATGAAGTCGTTGTCCGCCACGATCGCGGTGTTGTCGATGGCGCCCTCGTGCAGGATCGACGGGCCGTCCGGGCCTTCGGGCCAGTACTCGAAGCCGCCGTCGCTGCCTCGGTAGAACCAGGAGACCCCGGTCGCGACCTTCACCCGCACGTCCTCGAACAGACCGGAAAGGCCCATGATCGTGAGGAAGGTGATCGGGTAGGTCGTGCGGTCGAAGCCGCGGAACGCCGGGATGTCGGTGTGTCCGGCACCCTGCGGGAACGGCAGCTGCCAGGTCAGGTTCACGTAGACCGTCGTCGGCCGCACGATCTCGGCCCCGAAGAGCTGCTTCGCAGCCCCGATGAAGCACTCGCTGTCGAGGATCGGCTGGACGCCGTCGAGCACCTCACCGTCAAAAGCCCAGTTCCCGCGGAACACCGGCGCAACAATCATCTGCGCAGGCTCGTTCTGACCGGACAATGTTGCGTACTCGGCGCTATTGGCGAAATATCGCTGCACCGGCCAGTACGGCGCGTGGGTCTCGATCAGCCGCCAGACGTCCTCCCGGTCCTCGACCACCCGATCGAGCGTGACCGGCGGTCGCGGCAGGGGCATCTCACGGGTCCTAGCCTGCGCCGCCTGAGTCATTTCCACTCCTCTGTTGCCCATATCTGTCGGGTTGCCGACAGATCCACCCACTTTGGCTTCTGTCGGCCAGCCGACATTCCTACGTTCGGAGTTGCCCAAAGATTCTCAACCCGCCAAGGGGGCCGCAAGTGACCGGGATCCGCACCGCCGCACTCATGACGGCAGGCTTCGCGTTCGCAGGCGTCGTCGCAACTGCGACCCCCGCCGCCGCGGCGCCGCACCGCTCGGCCGCTCGCTGCACGACCAGCTCGAGCCCGGCGGCGACGAAGTACAACACCACCCCGAGCGGCGCGGTCTGGCAGGTCGCCTTCGACCGGTGCAACTACGAGGGTCGGGCGATGGGCGACACCTCGACGCCGTACGGCGACAACGCCTACTGGGCCGCCGAGAAGCGCCCTGACCTGTTCTACAAGGCCGTCAACAAGTACGGGTACAAGGTTGCGCCGTACGGCGCGTGGAACATCGCGATCGACGCCAAGAAAGCCGGCTACTCGATCAGCAGCACCCCGCAGGTCGGTGACATCGCGGCCTGGAAGCCGAACGCCACGATGGGCCAGTCGCCCGACGGCTACACCTGGTACACCGCCAGCTCGGGCGGGCACGTCTCTTACGTCGAGGCCGTGAACGGCGACACCATCACGGTCAGCGAGACCGGCCACGGCGCCGACGACGGCGGTTACACCTTCGACCTGCACTTCTCGAAGGGCACGTACTTCATCCACAAGAGCCACTGACCACACGGCCTGGACGGACGAAACATCAGCGGTTCTGACATCGATCGTTAATCGGTCCCCAGTAAGTTGACCCTGCCCATCATCTCCTTCTTGCTACAGCCTCGGGGGTTTCGGCAAGTGTTCCGTTCGCGTGTGCCCGCATGCCTTTTTTCGGTACCAGTCGCGCTCGCCGGCGTCGGTCTGGCCGTCACGACGGCCAGCGCCGCGACGTCCTGCGACACCAGGGCCACCCCTGCGGCGACGAGGTACAACACCACGCCACCTGGCGCGGGCCCGTGGCAAGTGCCGTACGACCGCTGCAACTACGAGGGTCGCGCCATGGGTGACACTTCGACCCCGTACGACGACAACGCGTACTGGGCAGCCGAGAAGCGGCCCGACGTGTTCTACAAGGCGGTGAACAAGTACGGCTACCGGGTGTCGCCGTACGGCGCGTGGAACATCGAGATCGACGCCAAGAAGTACGGCTACGTGACCAACCACACGCCCAAGGTGGGCGACATCGCCGCGTGGAAGCCCAACGCCACGATGGGCCAGACCGCAGACGGCTACCAGTGGTACACCGCGAGCTCAGGCGGTCACGTGTCCTACGTCGAGGCGGTCAACGGGAGCGTCATCACCGTCAGCGAGACGGGCAGCGGCCGAGACGACGGCGGCTACACCTACGACCTGACCTACAGCACCAGCGGCACGTACTTCATTCACAAGCGCCGCCACAAGTAGCCCTGCGGTAGCCCGCCGGCGGCTACCAGGTGTCGACCATGCGCCGGCGCTCGGTTCGCGGGGGTGGCTGCCAGGCACCGAGCAGCGCCGCTACCCGCGCCCTCGTGTCGGCCGGATCGATGACATCGTCGATCTCGCCGTACGTCGCGGCTGACAACGCGCCGCCTCGCTCGTACGCCCCGGCGACGAGCGCGTCGAATGCCTGCTGGCGCTCATCGTCGTCCTCGATCGCGGCGAGCTCCTTGCGCATCGCGAGCCGCACCGCGCCCTCGAGCCCCATGCCGCCGACCTCACCGGTCGGCCAGGCCAGCGAGGCGAGCGGAGCGTGGAAGTCACCACCGGCCATGGCCATCGCGCCCAGGCCATAGCCCTTGCGGAGAATCACCATCACGATCGGCACCGTCAACGTCGCGCCGACCGTGAACAACCGCGACGTATGGCGGATGAGCCCGGTCTGCTCGGCGGCCGGGCCGACCATCATTCCGGGGGTGTCGCACAGCGACAGCACCGGAAGGTCGAACGCGTCGCACAGCTGCAGGAACCGAGACGCCTTGTCGGCGCAGTCGCTGGTGATCGCGCCGGCCAGGTGCAGCGGGTTGTTTGCGATCACCCCGATCGCACGTCCCTCGATCCGCGCGAAGGCGGTGACCATCCCCCGCGCCCATCTCGTTCGCAGCTCCAGGACCGACCCCTCATCGGCGATCAGCTCGATGGCCTTGCGCACGTCGTAGGCACGGCGGCGGTTCTCCGGGACCACCTCGCGCAGCAGCAGCTGGTCCGTCTCCGACCACTTCGGCAGCTCGGGAACGAAGGCGGTGAGCGCCCGCTTCGCCAGCTCGACCGCCTCGGCGTCATCGGCGGCACTGATGTCGACCGTCCCGATCTTGACGTGCATCTCCTGCGGACCGACGTCGTCGGCATCGACCACACCTAGCCCGCCGCCCTCGATCATCGCGGGTCCGGCCATCCCGATGCTCGCCTCCGGCGTCGCGATGGTGACGTCACAGCAGCCGTAGAGCGAGGCGTTGCCGGCGAAGCAACGGCCTGACGCGATCCCGATGCGCGGCACCACGCCGGACAGCGCGGCGAAGCGGCCGAACGTCGGTACGTCGAGCCCGGCGACCGTCGGGACATCGCTGTCACCGGGACGACCGCCACCACCTTCGGCGAACAGGACGAGCGGAAGCCGCTCGCGTCGCACCACCTCGAGGAACCGGTCGGTTTTCTTGTGACCGAAGTGCCCCTGGGTGCCCGCCAGCACCATGACGTCGTAGCCGACGACCGCCACCCGCCGGCCGTCGACGGTCCCGATGCCGGTGACGACGCCATCCGCCTGTGTCGACATCACCAGGTCGTCGAAGTCGCGGCGGCCTCGCTGCGCGGCGACGACGAGACCCGCCCACTCGTGGAAGCTTCCCGCATCGTAGAGGTCATCGAGGTTCTCGCGGATCGTGCGCCGGCCGCGGGCGTGAACCTTCGCCACCGCGTCGGGCCGCGCGGAGTCCTGCAGCTTGCGCTGGCGCTCGCGCACCTTCTCGAGCTCGGGCCGGATCGCTCCCTCGTCGGTCACGCCGCAAGCATCGCAGCACGGACGGGCTAGGGATGCGCGACCAGGAGCCGCAAGGTGCCCAGGTACTCCGGCTGGGTGCGCAACGCGCCGTGCTGCCGGTCCCAGTCGCCCGACTCGAGGTCAGCTCGAAGGTCCGCCACCGCCCTGGCCGTCGCCGCGGGGTCGATGAAGGACCACGTCGACTGCGCGCGTCGTACCGGCTCTTCGAGCAACCGCTCAGGTCTGCCGTAGAACGCCTCCAAGAAGCCGTCGACGCAGTCGAGCGGGATCGGCACATTGACGACGGCCGTGGTTCCCCCGAGCAGCTCGACCAGGCGCGGGATGGACGGGTCACGCGACTTCGCCACCTCGACCATCTCGGGGATGTACTTCATCATCCAGAACTCGGCCAGCGTGTCCGGATCGAAGGCGAGGATCACCACCGGTCCGCGACTCACGCGTCTCATCTCCGCCAGACCACGCGCGAGGTCACGCCACTGGTGGACGGTGATGGTCGCCATCGCCGCATCGAATCTGTCGTCGGGGAACGGCAGCTGCTCAGCGACCGCGTCGACGGCGACGACGACGTGGGGCGGTCGCTGCGCCCGCATCGCCGCCGAGGGCTCGACTGCGGTGACGTCACGGTCGGTCGGCTCGTAGGAGCCGGCGCCCGCCCCGACGTTGATCACACTTCGCGCGTCGCCGAGGGCCCCGTGCACGTAGGACGCGATCCGCGGATCGGTGCGGCGGATGAGCGCGTACCCGCACCCGCCCGTCTCGTAGTCATAGTCGCCCGCGACCCGGTAAGCAGAGTCGCCCGCGACTCGGTGAGCGGAGTCGCCGGCGGCTCGTTCGCGGGCCTGATCAGAGATCGAGCAGCTCCTCGTAGAAGCCGCCGATCTCGCGCTCTCGGTCGACGAGGTGCACCTCGAGGATCCAGTGCGCAACGTTGCCCTCCCTGTCCACGCCGCGCATCGGGCGATCGTTGGCGGGCGCGATCCGGGAGTAGTCCTTGTCGCCCTCGGCATCGGCGTGCGGGAAGTCGCCCACGAGATGACCGGCGATCGTTCCGCCCCACTCGTAGCCCCGCTCGGCCGCCTGCTCGACCATGAACGCGAAGAGCTCAGCACCGGTGATGTCCGGCGTTGCCTCGAACTGCTCACGACCGGCGGCCCACACCTCGGGCAGCGCATCACGAAGTCGAGCCTTCTCCGGGTCGTCGCCGAGGACGTACGTGCGACCGAAGTCGGCTTCCCACTCTTCGAACACCGGACCGAGGTCGAGGTAGACGATGTCGTCGACTTCGATGACCCGGTTCGGCGGGTTCGAGTGGTAGGGCTCGAGCGCGTTGACCCCGGCCCTGACCACTCGCTTGTGCCAGTGCTTCTCGACCCCGAGCAGGTCCTCCGCAAGGTCCCGGATCTCGTCACTCGCTTCACGCTCGGTCACGCCGGCGCGAACGATCCCGCCCTGCTCGATTGCGGCGAAGAGCTTCGCGGCCTTCTGCTGCGCGTCCCGCAGTCGTGCGACGCGCTCAGCTTCCTGCATGCCGGTCGCACTCCCCGAAGATCTCCAGCGTGTGGCTCACGTTCGTGAACCCGGCGTCAGCCGCCACCTGCTGCGTCCACGATTCCACTTCCGGACCTTCGATCTCGACCGAATAACCGCAGGTTCGGCAGACCAGGTGATGGTGATGCTGCTCCGGCTCGCCGGACGACGCCGGGCCGCACCGCCGATAGGCGAGCTCACCGTCCGGCCGCGTGACGACGTCGACGGCGCCGTCCTCAGCCAGTCGCCGCAAGTGCCGGTACACGGTCGTCAAGCCGACCGATGCACCGCGGGCGCGCAGCTCGTCGTACAGCGCCTGAGCGGTGAGGAACCCGTCAGCCCCGATCAGGGCTTCGTCAATCGCAGCTCCCTGCCGGGTCGACCGCCGCCGCGCCGCAACGTCGGTCATCAGTGCGCTTCCGCGGTGACGACCTGCCGGCGTGGGCGGCGCAGGAAGTACGCAGCCGCACGCGCCGCGAGATACAGACCGAAGCTGATGAAGGTCACGAACACGCTCGCCTTCACACTGGGGTGCTCGAGGTTGGCCACCAGCCCGCCGTCGGCGGCAAGGAACGCGAACAGCACCGACAGGCCCATGACGATCGAGGGCCGAGCCGACAGCCGCTGCGCGGCGGCCGCCGGCGTGATGGTGAGACTCAGGACCAGCAAGGTGCCGACAATCTGCGCCGCTTCGGTCACCGTCACGGCGAGCAGGTACAGAAAGAGAAGTCCCACGAAGCGAACCGGCACACCGCGTGCTTCCGCGAGCTCCGGGTCAACGCTGGCGAACAGCAGCGGCCGGAAGATCACCGCGGTGGCGGCGATGACAAAGCCGACGATCGCGAGGAGTACGACGAGCTGGCCATTGCTCACGCCGTAGATGTAGCCGAACAAGATGTTCGTCGCCTCGCTCGCGAAGCCGTGGTAGTGCCCGAGCAGCAAGACACCGAGACCCAGCCCGAAGGCGAGGATGACACCGATCGCCGAGTCGCGTTCGCGTGCCCGCGCGCCGAGCAGTCCGATCGCCGTCGCCACGACGACAGAACCGACCAGCGCCCCGATCACGGGATCGTCGCTGATCAGCAGGCCCGCCGCGGCGCCCGTGAAGGCGAGCTCAGCCGTGCCGTGCACCGCGAAGGCGGCGCCGCGGGTGACAACGAACGGTCCGAGCAGGCCACACGCCACGGAGATCAGCCCGGCTGCGAGCAGGGCGTGCTGCGCGAACGGCTGGTGCAGATAGAAGCTGAGGCCGGTGCTCATCGCAGGAACCCCCGCGGTGTCCGCAGCTCGTCTTCGACGTGGTGATGCCCGCCGCTGAGGTGATCGTGCTCGAGGTCGGGTGCGCCGACGACGATGATCCGGTCCCGCACTCTTAGCACGTCCACGGGCGCGCCGTAGAGCTTGGTGAGCTGCTCACTGGTCATGACCTCGTCGGGCGTGCCGACCACCCAACTGCCGCCCACGATGTAGAGAACTCGGTCGACCAGCGGCAGCACCGGGTTGATCTCGTGGGTAACCAACAACACAGCAGTGCCGCGCTCACGTCGCTGCTCGTCGATGAGCGCCATAACGGCCTGCTGATGATGAAGGTCGAGCGAGAGGAGCGGCTCGTCACAGAGCAGGACGCTCGGATCGGACAGCAGGGCCTGGGCGATCCGTAACCGCTGCTGCTCACCACCGGAAAGCTCACCGAGCGGGGCGTCGGCGTACCCGCTCGCCCCGACCGCCGCGATCGCAGCGGCGACTCGCCGGCGGTTGGCCCGGGACGGCAGGACCGGACCCCAGCGGTGTCCGTCCAGACCGAGGCGCACCAGATCGGTGCCGCGCAGCGGAAGGTCACGGTCGAATCCCTTCTGCTGCGGCACGTATCCGATCTCGCGATTGCCGCGTTGTGGCGGGCGTCCGTTGATGAGGACGGTGCCTGACGAAAGTCGCTGCAGTCCGAGCAGGACTCGCATCAGCGTGGTCTTGCCGGCGCCGTTGGGGCCGAGGACCGCGAGCACCTCGCCGTTGTCGACCTCGAGGTCGAGGTTCTCCCACAGCACGCGCTCACCGAAGCGAAGCGCCGCGCCGCGAAGCGAGATGGCGGTCACGGCGTCATCCGCCGAGGGCTTCCAGCAGCGCTCGGTCCTGATGCAGCTGCCATGCCTGGAAGTCGGAGAACTCCGGCGGCACGGTCTCGGAGACGCCGACAACCGGAATGCCCGCGCTGATTGCGAGCTGCTTGATCTTGTTGGTTTGCGCGTCGACCACCTGCGAGTTGTACAGCAGCACCTTCACCTGGCGGGTCGTGATGTCGCTGTCGAACGCCGAGGCGTCCTGCGGGCTCGGATCGTTGCCGTCCTCGATGGCCTGCGAGAACGAGGCCGGCGTCCCGAGCACCAGGCCCGCCGCCTCGACGAGGTAGCCGGGCACCCGCTCGGTGTAGGCGATCTTGGTGCCGCCGTACTTCCGCTTGATCGTCGCGATCGTCGACAGCAGTGGCTTGAGGCTCGCGTCGAAGTGCTCGGCTCCCGCGTGGAACGCCGCGCGATGCGCCGGGTCGATGGCGGAGAGCTGGCCCGCGATGGCAGCCGCCACCTCGGGCAGTCGAGCAGTCCAGTACCAGAGGTGCGGGTTCGCGTTGGAGCCGCTGACGCGCAGCACCTTCTGCACGGACAGCACGCGGCGACCGGAACTCCCGCCGGTGCCGAGGATCTTGTCGATGAAGTCGTCATAGCCGAGCCCGTTGTCGATCACGAGCTGCGCGCTGCTGACCTGGGCAGCGGTCCGGGGGTCGCTCTCATAGAGATGCGGGTCGGCGCTCGGGTCACTGATGATCGAGGTCACATCCACGTGGCTCCCGCCGATCTGCTTGGCGATGTCACCCCAGAAGTTCTCGGCTGCCACGACCTGGATCGAACCAGAGTCGCCCGCCCCGCCTCCCCCGGAGGAGGAGCCGCAACCGGAGAGCGCCGTCAGCGCGGCGAGCGCAGCCACGGCAGGAACAAGGCGGGACAGGCGAGGTGTCATGGGGTGAACGCTAAACGCTACTGACAACCGTTGTCAATATCAGTTGGAGTCGTCCAGTAGCGGTAGTCGTGGTGGACGCGGAGGTTGAGCCGGCGGTAGAGCTCGATGGCGCCGGAGTTGTCGACCTCGACCTGCAGGTACACGTGCCGACCGCCGCGCCGGGCCGCCTCCTTGCAGGCCGCCAGGGTGATGGCCGCACCCAGCCCGGACCGGCGGCGGTCCGCCGTCACGCGCACCGCGGAGATGCCGGTCCAGCGCGCGTCCACGTTCGCCCGGGCCACCGCCACCGCGCGGTTGCCCTCCCGGAGCGAGGCAAAGACAACGGCGGGATGACCCTCGAGCACCTGCCGCGCGGCGTCGGTCACCGGCACGGCGTTCTCGGCGTAGCAGGCGTACCACGCGTCGTCCGGGGTGTCCTCGACCCGCAGCTCGAGTCCGCTGTCCACCGCGCGCCCGACGGCGTCCGGCATTGCCCGCAGGGCATGCGACACCTCACCGGTCATGACATGGCTGTGGCTCAACGAGGCCCATCGACGCTCGACCAGACCCTCGGCCACCGCCGGCGAGCTGGCGCCGTCAGCGGTCATGACGATCGGCGGCAAGCCGCGCTCGGCGTACCAGCCCGACACCGTTGCGATCGCCCGGTCGAGCTCGCAGCCCGGATCTCCGATGGTCAGCGCGGAGTTGGCGCGCCGGGTGAACCCGCTCGACGCGCGCAGCAGCCACTCCCCGAGCCGAACCGTTTCGACCGCCCGCCAGCCGAACGCCGCAACCTGCTCGATCTCCTGGGCAGACGTCGTGGCCGCTCGGCCCGGCGGGACGACACGCCTCGCCTCGATCGAGGCCACGCTCACCTCGACCACCTCGCCGTCCCGGCGGCGTACTGCCCAGACGTCGGAATCGGCGGAGACGATCTCCCCGACCACGCTGATCGGACCCACCGGAGTCGCCACCCGTAGCGTTACCCCGGTTCCCGGACCGGGCACCTCGAACGGGTCCTGCGGCACGAATGGGCTCCCGGATTCGCATCAGCTCTGGGCGCCGGTGATACTAGAAGGCGTTGCAGCCGAGGGAGGATCTGGACAGTGACGTACGTCATCGCCGAGCCGTGTGTCGATCTGCTCGACAAGGCGTGTATCGAGGAATGCCCCGTCGACTGCATCTACGAGGGCGCCCGGATGCTCTACATCCACCCCGACGAGTGCGTGGACTGCGGCGCGTGTGAGCCGGTCTGCCCCGTCGAGGCGATCTTCTACGAGGACGACGTCCCGGACCAGTGGAAAGACTTCTACAAGGCCAACGTCGAGTTCTTCGAAGAGGTCGGCTCCCCCGGCGGCGCGTCCAAGACGGGCAAGATCGACAAGGACCACCCCTTCGTCGCCGCGCTTCCGCCCCAGGTTCACGACGAGCACTAGCGGGATCGGGCAGCTCCCGGACTTTCCGTGGGATGCCCTGGCGCCGTATGCCGAGAAGGCACGCGCACACCCTGACGGCATCGTCGACCTGTCGGTCGGCACGCCGGTCGACGCGACCCCTGAGGTAGTCCGCCGCGCGCTGTCCGACGCGTCGGATGCGCCCGGCTACCCGCTGACGGCCGGCACGCCCGCGCTTCGCGAGGCGATCGCGGGCTGGCTGAGCCGCCGCTTCGGTGCCGAGCTGGACCCCGCCGCAGTGCTGCCCGTCATCGGGACCAAGGAGCTCGTTGCCTGGCTCCCCACGCTGCTCGAAGCGACGAGCGTCGGCTATCCCTCGCTGGCCTATCCGACGTACGACGTCGGGGCGCGCATCGCGGGGGCGAAGGGCGCGGTCGTCGACGCGACCGTCTCGGTCGGACCCGAGCGGCTGGACCTGCTGTGGGTCAACTCGCCGAGCAACCCGACTGGCGCCGTCCTGCCAGCCGAGCATCTGCGCAAGGTTGCCGAGTGGGCGCAGTCGCGCGGCACCGTCGTCGCGAGCGACGAGTGCTACGCCGACCTCTACTTCCGTGACGACCGTCCGGTGTCGGTGCTGTCTCCGGAGGTCTGCGGCCGACGCCACGACGGCCTCCTCGCGGTGCACTCGATGTCGAAGCGGTCGAACCTCGCGGGGTACCGCGCCGGCTTCATCGCGGGCGATCCGGCTCTTATTGCGCGGCTACTCGAGGTGCGCAAGCACGCCGGCATGATCGTGCCCGCGCCGGTGCAGGCCGCGATGATCGCCGCGCTCGGCGACGACGCGCACGTCGTCGTACAGCGGGCGCGCTACGAGGCACGGCGATCGATCTTGCTGGCCGCGCTTCGCGACGCCGGATTCAGCGTCGACGACACCGG
>DASZYY010000227.1:0-9140 GCA_035545175.1 Mycobacteriales bacterium | reverse complement strand
TACCTGGTGTTCGAGGTCCCGAAGCGCGCCAGGATCGCTCGGGTTCAGTTCAGCGAGAACTCCGGTTTCGGCCAGACGGGCGAGTGGACGTTCAACCGGTCTTGACGACGACGTGGACGAACCACTCCTGCTGCGCGATCTCGCAACGCGGGGTGCTGTGCAGGCAAGGTGCGTCCGTCACGGAGTGGATGGTGGCCTTGCCGACGGCGAGGGCCTTGAACGTCGCTCGAGCGTCTTCGGAGGTCGGGTAGCCGCCGGAGTGGTTGATCCGGTGAATCACGGACCGATCGGTTGAAGTTGGGCGCCGAAACGAGGTGCCGAGATGCACCTTCAGCTTGTCGCCGACATGCATGTGAATGGTCTGACCGCTCGAGGCCGGCGCGGTGAGGGTCTGGGCTGTCCTCGCATCGGCGCTTGCCGTGCTCAGGCTGAGTACGGCGGCGCAGCAGAGGATCGTGACGACACGCGACCGCATCTCCGGAGTATTACGCGTGCTTGCCCTTCCTTCTAGGTTGACCGCCGCCGACCATGCGCCATGCGGCGAGCAGGATCGCGAACACCGTGATCGCCATCACGGTCAGGCGGGTCTTCGAGTGCTGAAGGACCACCGACAGCCTTCCGAGCTGCGGCACCGTCGCGACAACGACCGGCACGGTCGGTGAGTCGATCCGCAGCTCGAACGGCTCCGGCGAAGGGTTCGCGTCGCCCTTGGTCCGCACGAGTGGTCGTCCGTCCTTGGTGGAGACGCTGATGACGCGATGCACGTAGCGCTGGCTCGGTGCGTCAGGCACCGGAAGCGCGACGACCTGTCCGACCTTGATGTCGGCGGCGGGCTCAGGCTTCGTGATGACGAGGTCGCCGGGGTGGAACGCCGGCACCATGCTCGGCGACAGCACGGGAGCGAAGCCGAGGTGCTGGGTCATCACGGTGACCATCGCCGTCACCGACGCGAGCGCGGCGGCGATCAGCAGCAGTCCGGTCACCACTCGCCACAGTCGCTGCAGCGCCCCGCGTGCTCCGCCTGACGCGGGGGCCGGTGCTTTTGGGAGATCAGCCTCCGCCGGTGGCGCCGGGCGTTGCGCCGGGACAGCCCTCGGCGGCGTCGTGGGTCGCTGTCTCGGGACTGCGGCGAGGACCGCGTCGGGCGATGCGTTCTTCCTCGGCATCGTGTCCGTGGTGCGACGTACCCGCGGTTGCACCATCACGGAGCGCGGCTGCGACGTCGTACGACGAACTCTCGGCGCTAGCTGGTTGTCGTGTGCGCCGCCCTCGCCTGGTTGCGGACGACCGCGACGCTGACTTGTGTCGTGTAGCTGCCGATCGACAGCACTCCGGTCGCGTTGGCCCTCACGCTGACGTACGAGCCCGACGGGATCGACACGCTCGCGGTGGTCGCGCCGCTGCTCGAGTCGCCGAGGCTGACCTGCGTGCCCGAGCAGGTCCCGCTGAGCACCTGCGTCCAGTCGGCCCCGACGCAGGCGGTCAATACGATCTTCGGACCGCCGGAGATGGTTGTCGTGTAGGTCTCGGCGCTCAGGTTGAACGTCCCGGTGTTCACGACTTTGAAGTACTGCGGGTTGACGCCGAGGATGGTCACCGTCCAGCTCAACGTGAATGGTGTCCCGATGGTGGGCGACCCGCCGGTCGTCGATCCCGCTGCTCCCCACGATCCGCTCCCTACCGACTCGCTGCCGCTGGTTGCCTTGCCCTTCGCGTTGCCCCACGCCGGAGACGCGACGAGAAGCACCAGCGTCGCGATCGTCACGATCGCGCTGGTGCCCATTCGAACGCGGGTCACCGGCGGTCCTCCGTCCCGCCGCCGACGCGGTGCCACGACTCGAAGCCGTGGCACCGCGGGGGCTCTCAGTCACTAGCTGTCAGTGGTGGTCGCGTTCCGCTGCGACTCGTTGAACGTGTAGGTCAGGTCCGCGGACTGGCCTTGAATCGTGGTCCCCGGCGCTGATCCGTTGGTCGTCGTCTCGGTCTGGTCCGGCAGGGTCACCACGATCTGGAGGTGCTCCACCTCGTTGACCGCGATCGAGCCGGCGATGAGCGACTGGGCCGAGGACAGACCCGACAACGTGGTCGCACTGAGCAGGGACGTCACCGTGCCGGAGCTGGCGCACACGCCGGTGGCCGCCGTCCAGGACGTCGAGCAGGAGTTCACCGCCACGGTCAGCGCTTTGGTGGCCGGAGAGGTGCCGTCGGTGATCAGCGCGCTGCTGCCGGTCGCGGCGATCGACATCGTCAGCGCCTTGGCGGCGAGGGTGCCGCCGTTGGTCAGGTTGACGTACCGGTCGACCACGTCGCCCGGGGCCATGTTGGTGATGTTGCTACTGAAGCCGGCGCCGTTGTCGGCGAGGGTCAGCGACAGCGTGCCGGAGCTGACGGACTGCGGGCTGGCGTTGAACGCGGTGGCGTTCAGCGACGCCCAGACGCCGAAGCCGGCGGTCATGAGCAGGGCGCCGCCGGTCACGGCGACGGCGAGCGGGCGCCACGCGGTACGACGGGTTGCGCCGGCGTGGCGAGCAGGGTTAGCCACTTTGGGCCTCCTAGAGGCGACGTTGCGCCGCAGGGGTGTGGCGCGATCGCGGGACCTATCGGGCCGTAGTCGGCCGAATCAAGCCGAACTTCCTAACTAGTCTCACGATGCCTCGCGAACCGGCCCAAGTGGCAGGATGACGGTGTGGCAGCGGGCGGCGCGCGGCAGTCGGCCTGGCAGTCGGCCCAGCTTCAGCTCGCCGAAGCGGTCAAGCATCTGGGGCTCGACGACGGCACCCATCAGCTGCTCGCCACACCGCGTCGCGAGATGACGGTGAGCATCCCGCTGCGGCGTGACGACGGGAACATCGAAGTCCTGCGCGGTTACCGCGTGCAGCACAACCTTTCCCGCGGCCCCGCGAAAGGCGGCATCCGCTACCACCCCTCGACGGACATCGACGAGGTTCGTGCGCTCGCGATGTGGATGACGTGGAAGTGCGCCCTGATCGGCATCCCGTACGGCGGCGCCAAGGGTGGGGTGACGATCGACCCGCGGCTCTACAGTGCGACCGAGCTCGAACGGGTCACCCGCCGCTATGCCAGCGAGATCTTCCCGATCGTCGGGCCGGAGAAGGACATCCCGGCTCCCGACGTCGGCACCGACGAGCAGACCATGGCGTGGTTCATGGACACCTACTCGGTGCAGAAGGGGTACACGGTCACCGGAGTCGTGACCGGCAAGCCGGTGAGCGTCGGCGGATCCGAGGGACGTGGCGGCGCGACCAGCCGCGGCGTGATGATCAGCGCTTTCGCCGCCCTGCGCGAAGCGAAGATCAACCCGCGCGACGTCACCGTCGCGGTGCAGGGCTTCGGCAAGGTGGGCGGCCTTGCCGCGCAGTACCTTCACGACGCCGGCTGCAAGGTCGTCGCGGTCTCTGACGTCAAGGGCGGCGCGTACAACGCAATGGGGATGAACCCGGCGAAAATGCTCCGAGACGTGCGCGGCGGCTTGGAGTCGGTGGCGGGTTACCCGGGCACCGACAACATCACCAACGAGGAGCTGCTCGAGCTCGACGTCGACGTGCTGGTGCCGGCAGCGCTGGAGAGCGTCATCCATGACGGCAACGCCGACGCGGTGAAGGCCCGGTTCGTCGTCGAGGGGGCCAATGGCCCCACCACCCCCGACGCCGACGCGATCCTCGAGAGCAAGGGCGTCGTCGTCGTACCAGACATCCTCGCCAACTCCGGCGGCGTTGCCGTCTCCTACTTCGAGTGGGTGCAGGACCTGCAGGCCTACTGGTGGACCGAGCACGAGGTCACCGACCGGCTCAGCGCGATCCTCGAGCGCTCCTACGCCGAGGTCTCCGGGCTGGCCGAGGAGAGGGGCGTCTCGCTGCGCACCGCCGCCCAGATGATCGGAGTCGGGCGGGTCGCGGACGCCCACCGCACCCGCGGTCTGTACCCCTAACCGGGCGAATCGTCCGAAAAGGCCGTTCCGGTTCTTGCGTGACCTGGAGCCACCGTCGTGCCAGAATGACACCGCTGTAGTTTTGGCATGCAACGTTCGAGCGCAGGAGGTGCACCGAGATGAGCGAGTACCGCAGCGCAGCGGAGGTGGCTCGCTCCAATGTCATCGGCGACTCTGCATCGATGCGCTCCGAAGGAGGGCATCGATGAGCGCTGCTGGAGCGGTATCCGGCCGCGAGTCCGGTGCGGACGAGCTGTCCCAGCGGGACATCGAGATCCTCGAGTTCGAGCGGCAGTGGTGGAAGTACGCCGGCGCCAAGGAACAGGCGATTCGCGACCTGTTCGACATGTCGGCCACCCGCTACTACCAGGTGCTCAACGCGCTGCTTGACCGCCCGGAGGCGTTGGCCGCCGACCCGATGCTGGTGAAGCGGCTGCGCCGGATGCGCGCTGCCCGCCAGCGCCAGAGGTCGGCCCGCCGCCTCGGCTTCGAAGCCTGAGTTTCTCCCGGGTGCCGCGCCCTGCGCCGGTTAGCGTCTAGAGCGTGAGCGAGTGGGGTCCGCAGGACGACGACCCCGGCAAGCCGGGGGTCGGCCGTCATCGCGCGCCCGCCACAACCGGTCAGCAGCTCCTCCGGCGGTTGATCGCCCCGCTGATCGCCGTCGCGATGGTGGCCGCGGTGATCGGCGTGCTGATCGCCCTTCGCGGCCACTCGTCGGGCAACGGGCCGGGCCCGGGTGTCGTGACCGCTCCGACGATCACCCCGATCGGCTCTCCCTCCCGGTCCAGGTCTGCCTCACCCTCGATGACACCGACGGTGACGATCACCCAGACGCACCCTCCGCCGACGCCATCGCTTCGCCCGACGCGCCGGGCCCACCGGCCGGCGTGGAAGACCGCGATGGCCGCGGTGCGGGTCTACAACACGACGCACATCTCGCAGCTGGCGCACCACATCGCGGCCGAGATCGCGGCGAAGGGTTGGACCGTCCCGGACGTCGGGAACATGAGTGGTGTGTCATCGAGCACGACCTTGTATTACTCGCCGGGGTCGCACGCTGCCGCCGTGCACCTGGCGCATGAGTTCTCCGGGATCCGGCGGGTCCGCCCCAACAGCGAGGCTGCGCTCGACTTCCACGGGCTCACTCTTCTGATCACCGCCGACTGGCACGACTAGCCGGCGCGTTGTCCATTCCGCCTGCGTCCAGCCCGTCCGACGTCATCGACGCGGTGCTCGCCGATCCACCCTCCGCGCTGCTCGCGCTGGACTTCGACGGCACGCTCGCGCCGATCGTCGCGCGGCCGGAGGACGCCCGTCCGGCCGACGGCGCGCGTGACGTGCTCGCGTCCCTTGCGGTTCGGCTGGGCGGCGTCGCCATCGTGAGCGGTCGCGACGCCGAAGAGATCGTCCGGTTGCTCGGGATCGCCGACGTACCGGGGATTCAGGTGGCTGGCCATTACGGGTTGCAGCTGTGGCACGACGGGGCGCTCACGTCGCCCGAGCCGGCCCCCGGGGTCGCGATTGCGCGGGCGAGGCTGGCGAGTGTGCTCGAGGGATCCGACCCGGGGGTTCGGGTCGAGGACAAGCATCACTCCCTCGCCATTCACACCCGGGGTGCGTCCCATCCGGACATCGAGCTCGCGGCGCTGCAGCCGGCGCTCGAAGACCTTGCCGACGCGTGCGAGCTCGAGGCGGTGCTCGGGCGCTACGTCATCGAGCTGCGGCCGCGCGGCACCGACAAGGGGTCGGCGTTGCGGGCTCTGGTCGAACGAGCTTCGCCGCTCGTCGTGGTATTCGTCGGCGACGACCTCGGTGACCTGCCGGCGTACGACGTGATCGAGGCGCTTCGGGCCGACGGCCGGATCGCGGGCCTCACCGTCGCAAGCGTCGATCCCGCCGACGCCGACACGCCACCGCAGGTCGCCGAACGCGCCGACATGGTGCTGGAAGGGCCGACGGCCGTCGTGGCCTGGCTCCACGGCCTGGCCGCGATGTTGCCTTAGCTCGGCGTCAGGCGAGCGCGTCCAGCTGGGCTTGCAGCCAGGCTCGCGGCGGGAGGGCGGTCGCGACGGCGACGAGCGCCGCGTGTCGCTGCTCGCGTTCCGCCGCCGGCGTCGTCAACGCCTGATGCAGCGCGTCGGCTGTCGCGTCGACATCGAGCGGGTCGACCAGGAAGGCGGCGGTCATTTCGTCCGCGGCGCCGGTCTCGCGGGACAGCACGAGCATCGTGTCGGCGCCGAGCACGACGCCTTCCTTCGCGACGAGGTTCATGCCGTCGCGCAGCGAGTTCACCAGCAGCACGTCGCCACTGCACAGCGTCGCGAGCGATCGCGGGTAGTCGTCACGCACGTTGAACAGCACCGGCGTCCACTCCGGGGTGGCGAGGCTCGCGTTGATCTCCGCGGCGAGCGCGATGCACTCGGCGGTGTAGTTGCGGTACTCCTCGACGTTCTGCCGGCTCGGGTAGGCGAGCGCGACGTGGACGACCTTTCCGATGTGCTCCGGATGGTCGCGGAACAGCTGCGCGACCGCGAGCAGGCCACGATGGATGTTCTTCGCCGGCTCGGTGCGATCCACCCGTGCGATCACTCGTTGGTCGCCGACGATCTTCCGCAGCCCGGCGATGGCGTTCCGGACGTCGGGTTGTGCGACTCGGTCCCGTAACGGCTCGGCATCGATGCCGAGCGGGTGGATGCGCAGCGGGACCTGGCGCTGCTGGTAGCTGACGACCCCGTCGTCGTACGTCGCACCCAGCACCTCGCCCGCGCACGCGGCGAAGTCGGCCGCCCAGCGCGGAGAGTGGAACCCGACGCTGTCAGCGCCCAGGACACCGAGCAGCAGCGCGGCGGCGACGTCCTCGGGCAGCTGGGCGAAGTCCTCGCGGGTCGCCCACGGCGTGTGGGTGAAGTGGCCGATCCGCAGGTCAGGACGTAACGCCCGCAGCGCCGCGGGCAGCAGGTCGAGGTGGTAGTCCTGCACGAGGACGTGGGCGCCGGCCGCGGCGTGGTCGGCGATCGCGGCGGCGAAGGTCTGGTTGTAGTCGACGTAGGACGACCAGTTCCGTCGCCACTCGTCGTCAAACGCCGGCACGTGGCCGGCGAGACCGTGGTTGAGCGACCACAACGTGCCGTTGGAGATGCGGGTGTAGGCACCCGTCAGGACGCCGGCGTCGATCGGCAGCATCACGACCGCGGCACCGGCGGTGTCGTGACCGGCCTGGTCGATGCGGCCGTCCGGGCTCGCCAGGGCGGCTTCACGATCCGGCTCGGACAGTGCGGCGCACAGCCAGAGGGTGTGAGGCGCGGCGGCCGCGGCCGCCATCGCGGAGACCAGGCCGCCGCCGCCCCTCGAGCTGATCAGCCGGCCGGTGTCGTCGTCGCGCCGGAAGCTGAGCGGCCCTCGGTTGGACGCGATCAAGACGTCCGCGCCCACGACCGACACGGGCGAAGCGTAAACCGACCTGAATATCGGTTTCGGCGCTATGGCAAACTGAGGACTGCACATCTTCGGATGCGCACTCATCAAGAGGGGCAGAGGGAACCGGCCCGCTGAAGCCCCGGCAACCACCCGTTTCGGGCAGGTGCCAAGTCCGGCCTTCGGGCAACCGTCCGAGGGGAAGATGAGGACGGAAGGCCTCTTTGATGTCACCTACCTCGGTGCTCGAGCGCACCGCTCAGTTCGGCTCGGCTTCTCACCTGGTCTGTCGTGAGTGCGGCACGCAGTACGACCTCGGCCCGTCGCACGTCTGCGAGATGTGTTTCGGGCCGCTCGAGATCGCCTACGACGAGAACCTGCAGCGACTCGTGACCCGCGAGTCGATCGAGGCGGGGCCGCAGACGATGTGGCGCTACGCCGGGCTGCTGCCCGCGGCGCCGCAGGTCGACACCGAGGTGGGGATGACCCGCCTGGTGCCGGCGCCGAACCTTGCGCGCGAGCTCGGCATGAAGTCGCTGTGGGTCAAGGACGACAGCGGGAACCCGACGCACTCGTTCAAGGACCGGGTCGTCGCGGTCGCCGCCAACGCCGCGCGGGCGCTCGGCTTCGACGTGCTGTCGTGTGCGTCGACAGGCAACCTTGCGAACGCGGTTGCGGCAGCGGCGGCATCGGCCGGCCTGAAGTCGGTCGTCTTCATCCCGCACGACCTCGAGGCGGGCAAGGTCGTCACGACGGCCGTCTACGGCGGGACGCTGGTCGCGGTCGAAGGGTCGTACGACGACGTCAACCGGCTCTGCGCCGAGGTCGCCGGCGAGCTGCCGTGGGCGTTCGTCAATGTCAACGTCCGGCCGTTCTACGCCGAGGGCTCCAAGACGGTCGGCTACGAGATCGCCGAACAGCTCGGCTGGCGACTGCCCGAGCAGGTCGTGATCCCGATCGCCTCCGGCTCGCTGCTGACGAAGGTCGACAAGGCCTGGCGGGAGCTCGGCAAGCTCGGCCTGGTCGAGGGGACGCCGTACAAGGTGTTCGGTGCGCAGTCGACCGGCTGCTCGCCGGTGTCGACGGCGTTCCGCGAGGGTCACGACGTGGTGCAGCCGGTGCGGCCGAGCGGGATCGCGAAGTCGCTGGCGATCGGCAACCCGGCCGACGGGCCGTACGCACTGGACGTCGTGCGTCGTACCGGGGGTGCGATCGAGGACGTCTCCGACGACGAGGTCGTCGACGGCATCCGGCTGCTCGCGCGGACTACCGGCATCTTCGGCGAGACCGCGGGTGGGGTGACCGTCGCGACGCTGCGCAAGCTGCTTGCCAGTGGTCAGCTCGACCCGGAGGCGGAGACGGTGATCCTCAACACCGGTGACGGGTTGAAGACGCTGGACGCGGTCGAGCCGGTCGCCCGGCCGACCGCGACCATCCCGGCGTCGCTCGAAGCATTCCGTGCGGCAGGATTGGCAGGATGAGCGTCACTGTGCGGGTCCCGACCATCCTTCGTCCGCTGACCGGTGGCGAGGCAGAGGTCAGTGTCGAGGGCGCGACCCTCGCCGAGGTTCTCGACGCGCTCGAAGCCGGCCACACCGGGATCCGGGCGCGGGTGCTCGACGAGGACGGCAAGCTGCGCCGGTTCGTGAACGTCTACGTCAACGACGACGACGTTCGCTTCGCCGACGGCCTGCAGACGGCGACGCCGGACGGGTCCTCGGTCTCGATCATCCCCGCCGTAGCCGGCGGCTAGCCAACCAAGTCGCCAGACGCGCTC
>DASZYY010000226.1:0-3820 GCA_035545175.1 Mycobacteriales bacterium | reverse complement strand
GGTGCTGACCGCCCCGAACCCGGTGACCCGAAAGCTCTACGCGAAGACCGGCATGACCACCGCGGACTTCGACGCGATCGAGGTCAACGAGGCGTTCGCGTCCATCACCATGGCGTGGGAGCGGGAGTTCAAGCCGGAGCCCGAGAAGCTCAACCCGCGCGGCGGCGCGATCTCGATCGGCCACCCGCTCGGCGCCTCGGGCATCCGGCTGATGACCACGATGCTGCACTACCTCGAGGACACCGGCGGTCGCTACGGCTTCCAGACCATGTGCGAAGGCGGAGGACAGGCCAATGCGACCGTTATCGAACGGCTCAGTTGACGATCCGCAAGACCGACGCGCCCGCTAGCCAGCCAAGCCCGACGCCGGGCGTCATCGAGCGCTCGGACTGAACGTCAGCGGAGCGAGCAGGTCCTCCAGGCGGCACGTCGGTACGGCGATCCAGCCCTCCCGTCGCGCGCGCTGAACCAGACCGCGGGGGATCTGCGCGGTGCAGCGGTACTGCATCGTCGCCCGCGCCACAAGGGCGCAGATGGCGGCGTCGAAGGCGTCGTGGGAGGAGCGGCAGGTCTCCTCGTGCTTGCCGAGCTTGAGCTGCGGCAGGCCCCTTTTCAGGCGATCGACCATCTCGCCGAGGGTGGCCGTCTTCGTGGCGCCCTTGTAGCCGCCACTGGCAAGACCCCAGTGGCGGACGGCGGCGGCCGGATAGGTCTCGACGACGCCGCCGCGAACTCCGGCGCGGTCGACTTCGATCCCGCGCTTGGTCATCGCGGCGAGCAGCCCGGCCGCTCGCATCGCGCATACCCCGATCAGGTCCGATGACACGCTCAGCGGACGTCCGAGCCCTTGTTCGACAAGGTAGACGTCGGTCGCGCGGTAGCGAAGCGGGATCCGCACCTCGGGACCGACCGACGTCGTGGGGACCCGCCCGGTGTGGTGGGCGTTCACGAACTCCACGAAGCCGTCAGGCCACCCGAGCGGGCAGTCGATCCCGGTTCGCTCTGCCTGCGACGCGAGCTCCAGGATCGCCTCGTCGTCGGCATCCTTCCGCAGCTCGAGAAGACGGGCGTCACGACCGGTCCACTCAACCATCGCCACCGCGGTCCGCTTCGGGTCCGCAGCCAGGTCGACGCCGACGGTGAGCACCCCGCGACGTTAGCCGCCGACTCGCGCCTCAGCGACAACTCTGCGGATCTCGGCGACGAGCGCCTCACCGCGCAGCGGGTTGCCGTGCAGCGAGGTCACCTGATGGCAGTTGCCGTCGGCGCTGATCACCCACACGTTGGTCCGGCGTGCCACGTCGGTCGCGGTCGACATAAGGCTCACTTCGGCGACGTCGGCGAGCGGGACCCGCCAGCCGATACCCACGTTGCGGGCGATCACCGCCTCGTCGGTCACGAAGAGCCCTGATCGAGCGTTTCGCCAGGCAAGGATCGCGGTCATGACCGCGACGACCGCGGCGACGACCGGCCGCGTTACCACCGCGAGCACGGCGGTGAGGACCACGCCGTAGATCCCAACCGCAACAGCGGCCCGCCTGCGGTTCGGGTTGCGGAACTCCGTCACCGCCACGACGCTCACGGTACTTGCCCGACCGTGACAGGATGCCCGCATGATCCGAGGTGAAGGGTCGGCGTTCATCGCCGGGGTGACCGCGCAGGACATCTTCGACTTCGTGCTCGATCCCGCGCAGTACAAGAAGGCCGACCTCAAGGTTGTCGACGTCACGAAGATCGCCGACACAGAGGACGGGATGATCGCGCGGGAGGACGGCAAGTTCCTCGGAAAGTTTCCCGGTTCGATCATCACCCGCTATCGCTGGCTCGCGCCCAACGACATCGACGTCGTCCTCGAGCACGGCGTTCCGGCCTACATGCACGCGTGGTTCGAGATCGAGGACCGCGAGGGTGGCGCGTTCGTCAAGCACGTCGAGGAGATCGCGATGCCGCGCCCCTTCGGCAAGCTGTGGGATCTGGCGACGAGGAAGTGGTTCGCGAAGTCAGTCGAGCAGGAGGTCGCCGAGATCGCCCGCTTGATGGAGGCCGGCGAACGCGGCAGAGGGATCGCCGCGCACTAGACGCTGTTGACGCCCTCCGGGGCCTTGTCGAACAATGCGCTGCCTTCGATGAACCCGTCGACGTTCTGCGCCTTCATCTTCACGACGTCACCGAGAGACTCCGGGATGTAGCGCTCGAAGCCTTCCCCGGTGAGCGCATCGAGGATGGCGTCCGCGCAGTCCTCCGGCGGGAAGAACTCACCGCTGTAAGCCGCCGGCTCGTTGCCCGGGACGTCGCCCCAGATCGGCGTCTCGATCGGTCCGGGCTGGATCGCCCGGATGTGGATGTTCTCGTCGAAGAGGTCGACCGCCATGACCTCGCTGAAGCCGTTCAGAGCGAACTTGCTGCCGGCGTACGCCGACTCACGCGGCGGCGCGACCCGGCCGGCGAGGCTCGCGACGTTGACGATGACGCCGTGGCCGCGCTCACGCATCAACGGCAGCACCGCCAGGATCATCCGGACCGGTGAGAAGTAGTTCAGCGTCATGATCGACTCGACCTCTTCGGCGGTCAGCCGCGTGACGTGCTTGCGCTTCGGTGCGCCTGCGTTGTTGACGAGCGCGTCGAGGCCGCCGAAGCGCTGCCACGCATCCAGCGCCGTCTTCTCGGCCAGCGCCAGGTCGGACAGGTCGACCGCCCACACCTCGACGTCAGGTGAGCCGGCGGCCCGAGTCTCCTCGGCGACCTTGTCGAGCAGCTCCTTGCGCCGTGCGACGAGGCCGACGCGGGCGCCGGCGGCGCCCAGCGCGCGCGCCGTGGCGGCTCCGATCCCGGTCGAGGCGCCGGTGACGAGTACGGCGGATCCCGCGAGCTGGAGGGTGTTCGGCTGCTTGGGCATCGGTCCTACTTCCTCGGGAGCTTGATCGCGCGGTCGGCGATGATGTTCTTCTGCACCTGCGTCGTACCGGCGCCGATCGAGGTGTAGCGCTGGTAGCTGTAGAGGCGGGTCCACGAGCCCTTGTCGACGGCATCGGGCCCGCCGCGGGCGAGCAACGCGGCCTGACCGAGCAGGTCGACCTGGAGCTCAGCGAGGTTCTGCGCGAGGTGGCTCCACTGCAGCTTCGCGATCTGGACCTCGGGCCAGCCCTTCTCGCCCTTGAGGACCTTCGACAGGGCTCGCATGTTCAGCAGCCGGGTCATCTCGATCTGCGTGTAGGCGCGAGCCAGCCGGTCGCGCAGGTCCGGGTCGGCAAGCGCGCCGGGGTTGTTCTCCCGCGCCCACTCGACGGCCCGGTCGAGTTCGGACTTCATCGTGATCGACAGGCCCGCCGTCCCGACGCGCTCGCTCGTGAGCGTGCCCATGGCGACCAGCCAGCCCTCGCCCTCGTTGCCGAGGCGTGAGGCGTCCGCCGGGATCCGCGCGTTGTCGAAGGTGACCAGGCAGAACGAGTCCTCACCGACGATGTCGGTGATCGGCGTCGCCGTGACGCCGGGCGTCTCCATGTCCACGATCAGCGCGGTGATGCCGTCGTGCTTCGCGCCACGCTCGAGGGCAGTCGGATCGGTGCGGACCAGGAACAGCCCCCACTTCGCGATGTGGGCGGTGGTGATCCAGATCTTCTGGCCGTCGAGGACGTAGTCGTCGCCGTCGCGGATCGCCATCACCCGCAGGTTGGCGAGATCGGAGCCGGCCTCGGGCTCGGAGAAGCCCTGGCACCAGTGCTCTTCGGCGTGCAGGATGCCGTGCAGCCAGCGGTCCTTCTGCTCCTGCGTGCCCCAGCGGATGATCATCGGGCCGATCTGCCAGACGCCGTTGGCGTTG
>DASZYY010000225.1:0-2112 GCA_035545175.1 Mycobacteriales bacterium | reverse complement strand
CCGACGAAGTCCTTCGTGGTGTGCGGGTCCGTCGTCGGGTCCGGCAGCAGCGAGTTCATGTCCGACGCCCCACCGGAGGAGCCGGACTCACGGATCAGCCGGAACGTCGAGTACGACGCGCCCGAGTCAGCGGGCTCGTTGATGCACGCCGTCGGTCCGCCGACGCGGTCGAACACCGTGCGGACACCGGCGGCGAGCCACTCCGACCAGCGATGCCAGGTGCGGGCGTCGTTGGTCAGGCGCTGCACCGCGTCGGCCCGGTCGTAGTAGGCGTTGTTCACGATGCCGTGACCGCCAGGCCCGACGCCGGTGAGGGCGCAGGTGTGGTTGACGAGCGTCACGCTCGGGAACTCCGCGATCGCACCGCCCTGGAATGCACATCCTTGCGCCAGCAGGCGCGCGACGTTCGGCAGCTCACCCGCGGCGGCGAGGGCGTAGATCGAGTTGGAGTTGCAGCCGTCCCACAGCAACCCGACCACCGGACCCCGAGTCGGCACGAGCACGTCGACGAGCGCTTGCCCCTCCATGTCCGACAGGTCTGCCAGCGGCACGCCGGCAAGCCAGGCGAGGGTCGGGGCGACGTCGAGCACACGGGCGGCGACAGGAAGCATCCCGCGCGCCGTTACGGCAGGGCCAGAGAGGAATAACGGCGCGCGGGACTGTACGACGTTCAACGAGCCATGCTCGCCGAGGTGACCGCCGCGTTCCGGCCAGAAGTGCTTTCCGGTGTGTATGACCGCAATGTCCGGCGCGGCAGGCGCCGCGAACAGCGAGGCGAGCCGCCGCCCGGCCCACGGGTAGGAGTTGCGGTCGTTGGGGGGCGACGGGTCAGCCAGCTCTTCGACCAAGGTCGAGTAGGCCAGCGGGTCCTGCCAGGCGACCGGATCGCGGCCGTGCAGCACCTCGGCGGGAGCATCGGGATCGACACGCGACAGCCGCGACGAGCCGTCGGAGTTCGCGACGATGATCCCGTCGCCATCGACGTAGGCGACCAGGTCGACGACCTCCGCGTGTGCGGAGTCGCAGAGCACATCGACCGCGACGTCACGCATCGCCAGCAGGTCAGCCGAGGCCGTCACACCCATCAACCTAACGAGCCTGCGACCGAGCTCAGCGCGGAACCTAGCTGAGCGGCACCGACCTCGGTGCCGGGCCGAGCGGGCGCCCGCCGTAGATGACGTGCCCGCGGGCGTCCTGGTAGGTCTGCCATGGAACCGTGTCCTGTTGACCGATCCCGGAGGCCGACCAGTTGCAGACCCCTGCGGGGAACAACTTCTTGAGCCTCCCCCACTGCGCGTCGCTGAACAGGCCGTTCGGGTACTGGTATCGCAGCAGCGGCTTGAGGGTGCACGCGTTGATGTCGCTCGCCTCGTCCTCCCCCGCGACCATGCGCGGCGTCTGGTAGCGCGTCTGCGCGGTCGGCGGCAGGCAGAAGTCGTCGGTCGGTGCGGTCGACAGCTCGGAGACGACGTCCGGCGCGTACTCGCAGCGGTTCTTCACGTCCGCCGGGCGGTCGGCGATCACCTTCTTGCTGATCGCCTTCGATGAGTGGTCATGCCGAATGGCGGTGAGCCATTCGTCCATCTTGTCGAGCGCCTCGTTCATCCAGTTGACGTCACCGACAAGCGGAGCCGGGCCGTACCAGAGGACGTCGTTGCCCGTCGTACCCAGCTCGCGCTCGATCCGGTCGCGCATCCACCAGGTGTGCACGTAGTCGTGCGCAGCGCCCGGGTCGGGTCCCGCCGCATCGATGATCGCGACGTTGCCCATGTTGTTGGCTTCGTTGACCAGCCCCGACCGGTACGCCGCCCGGATCGCTGACTTGTCACCGACCGTCCGCTTCGCCTGCCAGCCGCCGTCGATGTTCAGCCCGCCGACCTTTGCGTTGAGGTCGATGAAGTCATCGGCCGTGATCAGGCCCTGCTCCAACGCGCTGAGGCCGTACATGATCCCGGCGTTGCCGAGTGGCAACGCGGCGAACCCATGGCCGGCCCGCTTCTCCTGCTTGTCCCACTCCCGCTTCGGCTGCCGGCCGAAGATGTTGATGGCTGCGTCGATCACCGAGCAGCGCACCCCGCCGGGCTTCGTCTTCGCGTTGTAGGTGCGCTTGCC
>DASZYY010000224.1:0-18043 GCA_035545175.1 Mycobacteriales bacterium | reverse complement strand
TGATTCGCACGCTTGCGGCGACGTACAAGAAGATGCCGCAGGAGTTCGCCGAGCACCCGGTCGATGCCGTTCACCGGTGCGTGTACATCAACCCGTTCTGGGAGGACGACGTCCGTGAGCTGGCGAAATCCGTCCCCCTCGAGCACATCGTCTACGGCTCGGACTTCCCCCATCCCGAAGGGCTCGCCGACCCGCTGAGCTACGTCGACCATCTCGACGGATTCTCGCCGTCCGAGGTCGCCTCGATCATGGGCGGCACGCTGTCGACGTTGATGAAGGTGTCCTAGTACTTCGACAGGGTTCCCGGCGCCGGTGCGCGGTCGGTCGGGTACCGGCGGACCATGCTCTCTTGGCTGTACGAGGCGACGTGGCGACCGTCTTCGGTGAAGACGTTCGCCCATCCGTGGGCGCGACCGAATCCGGCGAAGTCGCTTCGGTGCGCGAGAAGATGCCAAGCCGCCGCATCGAATGGGGCGTGGAAGGTGAGGGTCTGCGTGATCACGCTTGTCGATATCGACGTGTGTGCCATCGACTGCCCGACGCCCGCGTGCGGACGCATCGCCGTCCCGATCAGGAACCCGTCCGAGGCATAAGCGACCAACGCCTTGCTGCGCTCGGCATCGTGAGGACCACCGTCGAATCGACTCCACACGTTGAGCTCCGCGGGCCCGACGGCCTCGGGGTCGAGCAGGTCGACCCCATCGTCGATCCGCACCATCCATCCTCTGGTGTGTGAGGTCTGCTTGGCACTGCCCGGGCCAAGTGAGGACGGCATCTCCGCCTGATGGCGGATCAGATCGTCGTCGGGCTGATGCAGCAAGACCAGCGCGGTGCAGCACAGCCGGTCGCCCTGGCTGATCCTGACAGCGACCGTCCCGAACGAGCGACCGGAATGCTGATGTTCGACCCGCACGTCCAATGCGCGCTGCGGATCGCCGCCACGCGTGAAGACGTTGTGCACCGACTTGACCGACAGCTCGGGCATCGCGAGCCCGGCCGCCGTCGTGAGCTGAGCCAGTAGCTGCCCGCCGTAGACGACGCCGTGTGAGTCGCTGAGGTTCTCCGCGCGGTAGGTACCCGGGCCGGTGGGCTCCAAGGCGAGGATGTCGACGACGTTGTCTTGTGGTGACACGCGTAGTCCCTCCTGATGTCTGACATGACGGGCTACAGCGGGCGTGCGCCGACCTCCGGTCCACCGTGGGCGCGGATCACGGTGGCCGGCTCCCGGGCGCGGAGTGTGTCAATGACGACGGCCGCAACCTCGGCGGAGGTCTGCATGGCGAACCGCACCCAGCCCTCGGCATACCACCGCTCGACCCAGTAGCCGAGCAGGTCAGGATCCATGTGGTCCGAGACACCGGTGTCCCCGGTGGGCCCAACGATCACGTCGCTGACTCGCAGTGCCGGGAACTCGGCTTGCAGTCCCTGACAGAACCGGCTGAGCCCGGCCTTGGAGGCGCCGTACGCGACCAGGCCGGGGTAGCAGCGCTCAGCGGCGTCGGAGGACAAGAACAGCGCTCGACCGCGCTTGCCGTCGTGCGTCAGATGCGGCAGCGCCGCGCGCGTGATCAGAGCCGGTCCGATGAGATTGGTCTCGAGTACCTCAAGCCACGCCTCACGACCCGACACGTCCAACGGAGTGAACGGGCCGATCCCAGCGGCGTAGACGACGGCGTCGAGCCCACCCAGTCGCGCCACGGAGTCGGCCACCGCGCGGTCACAGTCCTGTGGATCGCGGACATCGCAGCAGATGGCCAGCGCGTTGCTGATCTCCTGCACGCGATCTACTCGCCGGGCTGCGGCCGCGACCTTCGCGCCACCCTCAACGAGCTGCGTGGCGATCGCACGGCCGATCCCGCTCGACGCGCCCACCACCAGGACGCGAAGCCCGCGAAGATCGCCATCCTCGAGCGACACCGGGACTCCTCAGGAAATAGAATGTGACTCTCCTTTCACACCATAGAGCGTTTTACTTTCGTTTCGCTCCGGAGGTCGCGCGTGTCCGACGAGCCTGCTCTACGTCCGCTGCCGCAGGTCGGCCCCGACAACGAGTTCTTCTGGCGAGCCGGCGCCGACGGCGTCCTGCGCTTCCAGCGCTGTGGCGACTGTCAGCAGCTGCGGTTCCCGGTCGCCCCGGTGTGTCCGTACTGCCTGTCCTATGTCACGGAGATCGCCGACGTGTCCGGTGCCGCGGTCGTCGTGGCGTGCACCGAGAACCATCAGCAGTGGAGCCCTGCCCTTCCACCGCCGTACGTGATCGCCGTTGTCGCGATCGACGAAGACCCACGGATCCGGCTGACCACCAACATCGTTGGATGCCCATCGACCGATGTCCGTCTCGGACTTCGGGTCGCGGTCCAGTTCGAGCAGGTCGCCGACGTGTGGCTGCCGCTGTTCGCGCCGACGGGCGCGCCCGACCGCGGCTGGGCGGTGCCCGATCCGACTCCCGCTCGACGCCCTGCCCTCGCCTCGCCCGAGCGGTTCGAGAGCCGCGCCGCCATCACCGGCGTCGGCATCTCCAACGTAGGCCGGCGACTGATGAGACCGGCGCTCGAACTCACGGTCGACGCAGCCCGAGCGGCTGTCGAAGACGCCGGCCTCACCCTCGACGAAATCGACGGGCTCGCGACCTATCCGGGCGGCGCCGGATCCGGCGGCTTCAGTGAGGGCGGTGTCACCGCACTCGTCGAGGCGCTACGACTGCAGCCGGCATGGATCAACGGCGGCGCCGAGACGCCGGGACAGATGGGTGCCGTGATCGCGGCGATGCTCGCGGTCGCCGCCGGGCTGTGTCGGCACGTGTTGTGCTTCCGGACGGTGTGGGAGTCCTCCTACAGCGCACTTGCGCGCAGCGGTGCGATGCGATCGGGGCGCGGCGGCGGGCGCGCTTCTGGAATGACCGAGCTCCGTGCGCCCTTTGGCGCCATGTCGGCGGCCAACTGGATTGCCATGGCGGCGAGTCAGCATTTTGCGCGCTATGGGACCACACGCGAACAGCTCGGTGCGATCGCCCTGAACGCCCGCCTGAACGCGGCGCTGAACCCGAGCGCGGTCTACACCGAGCCGCTCACGATGGATGACTATCTGTCAGCTCGCCTGGTGTCGACACCGTTCGGTCTCTACGACTGTGACGTCCCGTGCGACGGCGCCGTCGCCATCGTCGTCTCGGCGCGTGAGGCAGCGCGCGATCTCCGGCAGCCCCCGGTTCTCGTCGACGCGGTTGGGACGCAGATCACCGATCGGCTCTCTTGGGACCAAGGCACGCTCACCCACGAGCCGCAGGTCTTCGGGCCCGCGCAGCATCTGTGGCGGCGATCCTCCTTGCGTCCCGCAGATGTCGACGTCGCGCTGCTTTACGACGGGTTCACCTTCAACTGCCTGAGCTGGATCGAGGCGCTCGGCTTCTGCGAGCTCGGTGAGGGAGGCGCGTTCGTGGAGGGAGGCGCCCGAATCGCGAAGGATGGAGAGCTGCCGTTGAACCCTCACGGAGGTCAGCTCTCAGCCGGGCGCCTGCACGGCTTCGGCTTCATCCATGAGGCCGTACAGCAGCTGCGAGGGCAGGCGGGCGCGCGTCAGGTCTCCGGCGCAGAGGTCGCCGTGGTGACCACGGGCGGTGGAACTCCCGGCGGCTGTGCGCTCTTCACAACAGACCACGAATGAGGCGGATCAACCATGTCTACCTACGACCACGATGGTCTGCGTCTGCACTACGAGACAGTCGGCAGCGGGCCGGGGGTGTTATGCGTTCATGGTGCCAGCGGGTCGGGTGCGTACGACTGGGCGCAGCTTGCCGACGCGTTGTCGGGGACCCATCGAGTGGTAATCCCGGACCTGAGGGGACACGGTAAGAGCGACCACCGCAAGGGCGAGCTGGCGCTCGAGCTGATCGAGGAGGATCTACGCGCGCTGGTCCAGCACGAGGATCTCGGCAATCCCCACCTGATCGGGTTCTCCTTCGGCGCAGAGGTGGCACTGCGCCTCGCGCTGCACCACGCCGACCTGCCCGCGAGCCTCGTGCTGATAAGCCCGGGGCTCGGGACGACGAAGTCGGTGGACGCCGCCAAGGCAGAGGTGCCATCGCGGGACCGGCTCGAACGCGGGTGGCCGCGGGAGCTACGCGATCTGCACACTGAGCGTCACGGGCCTGACCACTGGGTTGAGGTCATGCAGGAGCTGTGGGTGCGCCACGCGGAGCGGGTCTTCATCCCGCTCGAGGACCTTGCGGTGCTGACCTGCCCGATCCTGCTCATCCACGGTTCATCGGACGACCCGCGCCGGATCCGTCAGGCGCAGCTGTTCGTCGGCGCCAACGCGAACGCGCGAATCGTCGAGATTAACGGGGGAGCCCATGCCGTTCACAAGGACCACCCCGACGAAGTCCATCGCGTCGTCGCTGACTTCCTCAGCGAGGTCTCGCCCTGAGGAGGTGACAGACCGTTACTCGCCGGCGTCCGCTGCCAGCCAGCTTCGCACGGCTGTCATGTCGACCTTGCCGGTCGGAAGCAGAGGCAGCGCCTCTGCCCGGGTGACCTTGATTTGCCTGGGCACCTTGTAGCCCGACAAGGACTCTCGCGCCAACACCGTGATCTTGTCGGCATCGAGCTGCGTCGCGGCATCTACGATCACGACGGCGGCAACGTCCTCACCGCGTTCGCCGGCTGGAACGCCGAAGACGAAGCACTCCCGGACGCCATCGATAGCGGTCAGCACGGCCTCGACCTCGCCCGGCGCGACGTTCGACCCACCGGACTTGATCGTCGCGGTCTTGCGCCCGGTGAACCTCAGATAGCCCTCGTCGTCGAACGAGCCGAGATCGCCCGTTCGGTACCAGCCGTCTGCGGTGAAAGTCTCGTGCCTCTCCTTTTTGTATATGGAGTCCATGACGAGGGGACCGCGTACGAGCAGCTCGCCGACGCCGATCTCGTTGGGCTCAACAACCTGATGCTCGAAGCCCGGCAGAGTACGTCCGTATGTTCCGCGCAGGTGCTCAGGCAGTGGCAGATACGGATCGTCCGCGGATGTGTGCGGACCGCCGGTCTCGGTCATCCCGAGTGGCATCGGTGCGCGGTCCGCGGACGGCGGGCGGTACATCTCCGGCAAGGCAGCCGTCAGGGTCCCGCCGCGAACGCTGGAGAGATCTCGAAGGGCGAAGCTCGGATGTTTGGTCATCGCGAGCGCCGCGTTGGGCCAGCACGAGATCTGGGTGGCACGTTCGCGCTCGGACAGCTCGAGAGCCTCCTCGGGGTCGAAGCGCTCCTGCACGAGCGCCGCGGCACCGGAGGTGAGCGCCGCGAGCAGGACCATCGTGAGGCCGCCGACCCAGAAAAACGGCATCGGTGAATAGATCCGGTCGGCGCAGGTGAGGCCGCGCCGTCGCGCCAGCAGCGCGGCGTGCCGGATCAGCGACCCATGGGTGTGGACCACCGACTTCGGCGCCGACGTCGACCCCGATGTGCTGATCACCACGAGTGGATCCGCCGGCGCCACTGCACCCTCGGCTGCCGCGACGATGGTGGGCGACACGGGATCCGGCAGCTGTCGTGACCAGATCGGCGCACCGTCCTCGACCCTTGCCCAGCGCAGGTACGGCGCGTCAGGGATCTCGAGGTCCGGGCCCGACTCAGCAAGTGCGGGGAAGGCGAGCTCAAGACGGTCGATGAGCGACTCGCCGCCGAATGTCGACGCCGTCATGATCGCCGCGACATCGGTGTGCCGAACCGTCCGGGCGAGCTCCGGACCAGGGGAGAACGTGGACAACGGCACGGTCAGCGCGCCGATCCTCGTAGCCGCGAGCCAGACAGTCACCCACGACGGGTCGTTGGCGTACAGCAAGCCGAGCCGCGTTCCCTTGCCTACTCCGGCGGCGAGGAGCTGGCCGGCGAGACGCGCGCTGTCGGCGTCGGCCGTGCCGAAGCTCAACCGGAAGTCCTTGCCGATCACGAAGTCGTCGTCGGGCGTGTCGAGCCGCCGCGCGAGGGCGGCCGGGATGGTGGCGGGCAGGTCCGCGAGCTCGTCCGGCAGGCCGTCGGTGGTCAAGGCCCTGGCCTCCTAACGGGCGCTAACCGGGACGTTCGAGTAGCCGGCGACATTCACCATGTTCACTCGCTTCAGGCCGTCGTGGTCAACGCTGTAGTTCGGCCACCGGCGACGGATCTCCATGAACGCGACCCGGCTTTCCAGGCGCGCGAGCCATGCACCGAGGCAACTGTGCGAGCCGTAGCCGAAAGCGAGTGTGGTGAACCCGCCGCCTCTAGCGATGTCGAATACATCGGGTTTGTCGTATGCCCGCGGATCCCGGGTCGCGGCGCCGGTCAGCAAGAGCACGGGCGAGTTCCCGGGGATCGTGCCCGCAGCGAGCTCGATGTCCTCGACCGCGAATCGACCCTGGTACTGCGACGGCGGGTGGAACCGCAGTATCTCCTCGACCGCCGCCGGAATCCGCGACTCGTCCTCAAGCACCTGCCTCCACTGGTCGCGATGCTGGTCGAACAGGACGGCGCCGTTGCCGATCAGCTTCGTCACCGTCTCGCTGCCGGCGGCGCCGATCAGGAGAGAGAAGCTAGCGACCTCGTCGTCTGTGAGGCGGCGCTCAGTCCCGTCGTCATCCACGATCACGGCGTCGATCAGCTTGCTGATGATCAGGTCGTCAGGGTGCTTGCGTTTGGCCTTGATGAGCTCCAGAAAGTATTCGGCGGTCTCGAGGCTGGCGACGATGCCCTCTTCGGTCGGCCCGGGGTTTCCGGGACGTCGGGCTAGGGAGACGTCGATGCGATGACGCACCAGCTGCCGATCTGCTTTCGGCACACCGAGCATCGCGGAGATCACCTCGACCGGGAACAACGCCGCGAAGTCAGCGACGAGGTCGAAGCTGTTGCGACCATCGAGATCGTCGACGAAGTCGATCACGGTTTGGGTGACGAGCGGCTCGAGGTTCGCGACGTTGCGTCGTTTGAAGACCTGGCTGACCAGCTGCCGTTGCTGGGTGTGCCTCGGCGGGTCCATCAGGATCAGCATGTTGAGGTCGACCTGCTGCTTGGCCATCAGCATGTCGAGGGTCACGCCGTATGAGCTGCGCAGCCGGTCGGTGTCACCATGCGCGGCCACCACATCGTGGTACCTCGACAATGCGTAGAACTCGTACTGCTCGTTGAAGTAGAGCGGAGCGTTGTCCCGAAGGTCCGCATAGACCTCGTACGGGTCGTCGAAGAACGTCTCGGAGAACGGGTCGAACTCCAGCAGGTTCTGCGGCAACGTGCTCCCTCAGGCAGGCCTCGCGGCGGCGTAAGTCGCATCCCACTGCATACTGAGTAGTTCTTGACTGTACTCAAGCAAGAACATTATTCTCCTGCCCTGCGAAGGGGTCAAGCGGGCCCGCTGGCTCCGAAGGAGACGTGGGACCGGTGACGTATCGGCCGCTCGCCGGCGTTCGTGTCATCGAGGTAGCGGCGTGGACGTTCGTTCCGGCCGCCGGCGCCGTGCTTGCCGAGTGGGGCGCGGACGTCATCAAGATCGAGCACCCGCTGCACGGCGATCCGCAGCGCGGGCTGTCCGCCGGGGGGATGGTCTCCACCAAGGGCGTTGACTTCATGATGGAGATCCCCAACCGCGGCAAGCGCAGCGTGGGCCTGGACCTCGCCTCGGACGAGGGTCGGGAGCTTCTCCTTCGCCTCGTCGCGGGGGCAGACGTCTTTCTCACCAACTTCCTTCCGGCCGCCCGGCGGCGGCTCGGTCTCGACGTCGAGGACCTGCGGGCGGTCAATCCGAACCTGATCTACGTCCGGGGAAGCGGCAATGGTGTGCGCGGCCCGGACGCGGAGCGTGGTGGGTATGACGCCACGTCGTTCTGGGCGCGGACCGGGATCGGCGCGGTCGTCAGCCGGGGCGATGAGTACCCGCGCGCGCAGCCGATCGCGTTCGGTGACCTTGCTGGCGCGCAGACGATCGCCGGCGGCGTCGCCGCGGCGCTGTTTGCTCGGGCAACGACCGGGGAGCCGTCGGTCGTCGACGTCTCGCTGCTGTCCTACGGGCTGTGGAACATCTCGCCGCACATTGTGCTGGCGAAGATCAATGGGGTCACCGGCGAGCTGCCCCGCCCGGACCGCTCCAAGGTGTCCAATCCGATCGTCAGCGCTTATAAGACAAAGGACGACCGGACCCTGCAGCTCGTCATGCTCGAGTCCGACCGGTACTGGTCGCGGCTGTGCGAGGCGTTCGGCCGCGCGGAACTGGTCAGCGACCCGCGGTTCGTCGACGCCAAGTCGCGCTGGGAGAACAGCGCGGCGTGCGTCGCGGAGCTCGATGCCGAGTTCGCAGCGCGCACTCTCGACGAGTGCGTGGGGCTGCTCGAGGACCAAGAAGGCCCGTGGGCGGTGTATCAGCTGCCGATCGAGGTGCACGACGACCCGCAGGTCCACGCCAACGGCATGATCCGCACCGTGACCAGCGCCGGCGGCGCCGACTTCGAGCTCGTATGCAACCCGGTTCAGTTCGACGAGCGACCGCCGACCGCCGACCGTGCTCCCGAGCTCGGCGAACACACCGAGGCGGTGTTTCTCGACCTCGAGCTGACATGGGACGAACTGCTCGCCTTGAAGGACAAAGCGGTCATCACGTGAACCTCGACCTCAGCGCCGAGCAAATGGCGGTGCGGGAGCTCTACGCCGATCTGTTCGCCAACGAGTCGACGCCGGAGCGGATCCGAGCCGCCGAGCCGCTCGGCTACGACCCCGCGCTATGGGCACAGCTGATCGGCACCGGCGCTCTCGGCATCGCGGTCCCGGAAGGTCTGGGCGGTGCGGGCGCCGGCCTTCTCGAGCTCGTTCTGCTTGCTGAGGAGGCCGGTCGCCGGCTCGCCTCCATTCCGATCGCCGAGGTGCTGGCCTCCGTTCGCCTGCTCGCCGAGTTCGAAGCGCGAGACCTCCTCGAGGAGTCGATGAGCGGCGCCAAGTTGGTGTCGCTCGCCACCGGCACCGCGTCCCTGGCGGATCAAACTCTCGCGGACGGCGCGGTCGCCGACTACGTCATCGCACTCGACGGTGAGCGCCTCGTCGTCCTCGCTCGCCCCGCCGTCGTCAGGCACTTGCCGAACGCCGGCTCGCTGCCGATGGCGCGATGGCACGATGCGACCGAGGTCACCGAGCTGGCTGTCGGCTCGCGGGCGCGACAGTCATTCGACGTCGCCTGTGACGAAGTTCGGATCCTGCGATCGGCGCTGCTCGTCGGGCTGTCCTTCGAGGCGATCGAAATCGGTGCGGCGTACGCACGCGAGCGCCGCGCGTTCGGACTGCCGATCGGCGGCTACCAGGCCGTCGCGCATCCACTGGCGGACGCGATCGTTGCCACAGACGGAGCGCAGCTACTGACCTGGAAGGCATGCTGGGCGGCCGCTTCGCGGCATGCGACCGCACCATCGCTGGCATCGATGGCCTTCATCTTCGCCGGGCAGACCGCGTGCTTCGCGGCACAGCACAGTCTTCACATCCACGGTGGCTACGGGTTCATGGCGGAGTACGACATCCAGCTGTACTTCCGGCGATCAAAGGCATGGCAAACCATCTTTGCCGACCCTCAGCTCGAGCTCCACGGCCTCGCCGACCGACGGTTCGGACCCGTGCTCGCCGACATGGCAGGGGACGTGAGTTGATGGACTTCGCCGAGCCCGAGAACTGGTCCGCGATCCGCGCCGAAGCTGAGGCGTTCGTTGCCGAGCATGTCACCGACGACATGATTCGTGAGGAGCTCGCCACGGGGGATGGCGTCAGCCGGCCCCTCATGCGTGCGCTCGGCCAACGCGGCTGGATCGCCGCGACTTGGCCGGTGGCCGAGGGCGGCGCGGGACTCGACGCCTTCGAGGCCAGCATCATCGCGGCGACCATTCGGCTCGCGGGCGGTCCTACCATCGGTCAAGGCACCACGATGCTTCCTGCGAACGCGATCCGGGCGCTCGCGTCGGAGCCGCTCAAGCAGCGGATTCTTCCGAGCGTTGCCGCGGGCGAGACGCTGATCTGCCTCGGCTACACCGAGCCCGAAGGTGGCTCCGACGTCTTCGCGTGCCGCACCAAGGCAGTCGCCGACGGTGATAGCTGGGTGATCAACGGCCAGAAGATGTTCACCACCTTCGCCCACCTCGCCGACTTCTGCTTCCTGCTGACTAGGACCGATCCTGAGTCGCATGGCCCACGTGGCCTGACCATGTTCTTGGTGCCGATGGACACCCCGGGAATCGAGCGCCAAGCCGTGCGGACGATGGGATACGAGCGAACCAACATCGTCTTCTACAAAGACGTGCGGGTCAGTGACTTCTATCGGGTCGGCGACGTCAACGACGGCCTGCGCGTGATGCGCGTCGCGCTTGAGGCCGAGCAGAACATCGCGCCTGCGTCGAAAACCACGCAGCTGTTCAACACTGCGCTTGCCTGGGCGCAGACCCCAGACCGCTCTGGTCGCCGAATGATCGACTCGCCTGCGGTCCGCGAACGACTGGCCCGGTTCGCGATCGATGCCGAGGTGGCTGAGCTGCTCGGACACCGGGTGGCGTTCATCCAGCAGATCGGCGGCAAGCCTGGACCGCATGCGGCGCTGTTCGGACCGGAGAGCTACGTCGCATGGGCGGCGGCCGTCATCGACATGGTCGGGCCCGCCGCGATGATCGCGTGGTCAGACGACGAAGCCGTGTCGGGCGGATCGTTCGAGTACCACTTCCGAAGCGCCGTCGCCAGCACCATCTACGGCGGCTCGAGCGAGGTCTTGAGGAGTTTGATCGCCGAGCAGCGCCTCGGTCTTCCGCGCAGCCGACCTCGGACGACCCAGGCATGATCCAACCGATGCCAGTGCTGGCGCGATGAAGGGGAGCACACATGGCTGACGGCGTCGTCGTCATCACCGGTGGGGCGGGCGCGATGGGCATTGCCTGCGCGCGCAAGCTCTCCGACGCTGACGCAGTGGTTCTGGTCGACGTCCGCGCAGCCGATCTAGCCGCTGCAGCGCGTGAGTTGAAGGCAACCGGCGCCCCGGTGCACACCCTCGTCTGCGACATCACCAGCCAAGCCGACGTCGACGAGCTGGCCGCGACGATCAGGTCCCTGGGTCCCTTCAGGTCATTGGTGCACACTGCGGGGATCTCTCCCACGATGGCGAGCGGACGCCAGGTCCTCGACGTCGATCTGGTCGGGACCGCGCGAGTCATCGCGGCGCTCGACCCGCTCGTCGGCGTAGGCAGCGCCGCTGTCTGCATCGGATCGATCGCCGGCTACAGCGACGCAGGGTTGGCCGCCGATGCCCTCCTCGACGAGCCGCTGGCGCGGACGTTTCTGGACGACGTCGACCGAGCGCTCGGCGGGGAGATTGACCCGGATACCGGGTACGTCCTGGCGAAGCGTGGCGTCATGCGGCTGTGTGAGCGGCTCTCCCTTGATTGGGGTCGGCGCGGCGGGCGACTGGTGTCGATCTCGCCTGGTCTGATTGATACGCCGATGGGCCGCCATGAGCTCGAGCATCAGGAGATCATGAAGCTGATGATCGACTTCACGCCGGTCAAGCGGGCCGGCGCGGGGCCGCTACCCGGGCAGGCCGCGGACATCGCGAACGCCGCGGCCTTTCTTTGCTCGAGCGCAGCCGGCTTCATCTCAGGTTGCGATCTGCGGGTCGATGGTGGGCTCGTCGGCGCTGGTCGGCATCTAGCGTCGGGGCCGGAGCTTATGCGGGGATGAAGCCTGCCGCGGTGTAGGCATCGCGTAGTGGCTCGCCGAGCTCGTCCGGAAATGCGGTCTGCGGTGGACGGTGGCTGAAGCTGCCGGTCGGAAGACCGAGCAGGGACGCCCCGAACTTGAAACCGGCCCCCCAATGCGTGAACGCATCGGGTCGCGCCGGATGGGCCTGGAACCGTTTGGTGGCCGCTCGTATCGCGAGCAGACCCGACTCCTCCGCGAACTTCGTCGCCAGCTCGAAGTCACCTTCCAGAAGTAGCTGTCGGTGCTCCCGGTACAGCAGCTGGTCCGGCGTCTCATAGAGGTAGAGCGCTGCTCCGAGGGCGCCAGGGTGGGGGATGCCGAGTCGGATCCCGGCCTCGTCCATCGCCTCCCAGACCACCATCTCCGGCGCGAGCCGATGCACAGCCAGGCTGTGCTCCGGGTCAAAGACGCCGTTCTTCAGGCCGCATACCGCGGGTATCGATCGGTAGAGGTCGACACACTCCTCCGGAGTGAGGATCAATCCCGTCGCGGACGAGTTGAAGTAGCCGAGCGCGATGTCCGTCCGGCTCGCGACGTAGCGCAGGTACTCGTAGACGCCGGCCTTGCCGGCGCATTCGAAGTACGGCGTCAGCACGTAGCAGATGTCCGCTCCCAGCTCCTGCGCATAAAGCGTCAGCTCGACACACTGCTTCGCCGTGTCCGTGCTCGACATGACCTGGATCAGCGCCGTCGGCTTGACCTCGCGCGCGGTCTCGATTGCGGCGCGCATCACCGACATGAGCTCCTCGGTGGTCAGCGCCCAGGCCTCCGCGATTCCGCCATTGATCCATAGACCGTCTTGGTCGAGGGTGCCCAGGCAGTGGCGGACCAACGCTCGCAACGCCTCGTAGTCGATGTCATCGCCGTCCCGACCCGAGAACGGGGTGTACAGGGAGCTGCAGTTGCCGCGCAGGTGCTCTTGTGCCCACGACTTGGCCTCGGATGCGAGCGCCACGGCACACCTCCTTCGCGTGCGGAGTGCCGTCGTCTGGACGGATATCACACTTTCATCACAGTAGAACAGCGTTTGCGGACGGGCAACGCACTACACGAAGTCGCTGCCGCCGTCGACGTTGAGATGCGCGCCGGTCATGAAACCATTCCTGCGCGAGGCGCAGAAGGTGACCACCGCAGCGACCTCGTCTGCCAGGCCCATCCGGCCGAGATCAGCCGACACCCCGTGACTGTCCTTCAACGCGGCAAATGCCGCGGCGGGATCGGTCGCGTCGACGCTGCTGCCCGACAGCGCGCTGCTCACCCAGTCGGACAGGATCGGCCCCGGCGCCACCGCGTTCACCAGGATGCCGTCCGGAGCGAGGCTTCGCGCGAGGTTCTTCGTCAGGCTGAGCAGCGCGCTCTTGGCAGCGGTGTAGCTGACGAGGTACGGCGACTGGTGCTGGATCGACATCGCAGTGATGGTGACGATTCGAGCCCAGTCGGCAGCGCGCAGAAGCGGTAGCGCGGCGCGCACGACGCGCACGGCAGAAAGCGCACCTGTGTCAAGGGCGACACTCCACCGTTCGTCGTCGAGCTCCTCGATCCGCCCAGCGCCCGCCGGGCCGACCGCGAAGATCAGGATGTTCAGCGCAGCCCACTCTCGGGACACCGCTTCGATGGCTTCCGTGATGGCGCTCGTCGAGGTCGCGTCCGCGACAAGCGGGAGAACGGCCGGGCTGCCCGCCTCGGTCGCCAGCTGCGCAGCTGCGTCGACATCGGCCTGCCCTCGCCCGATGATCGCCACCCGGCAGCCTTCGGCCGACAGCGAGCGCACGGTCGCGAGCCCCATGCCGCGGCTTCCCCCCACCACGAGGGCCCTCGCGTCGGTCAGACCCAGGTCCATGGATCTCGCCCGCTCGTCCTAGCGCTTCGTGGACCTGATCGGCTGCGCCGCCGGCGAAAGGACCGCGGCCGAGCAGAACGCCCACAGCTCGTCGGTCGTAGTGGTCCGCGTCTCGGCGAATGCTGCTGAGTGCGCGCTGGTGAGGAGCATGTCCTGCAGCAGGCTGACTGCGGCCGTCAATGAGAGGTCGGTCCGCAGGGCGCCTGCCTCGGCGATGTCGGCGAGCAACTCGGTGATGAAGCCATGAAGAGGCTCCAAGGCGTGGGTGAGATCGCGTGGCCTCGTCTCCGCCAGCCGGTAGTAGAAGCCGCTCAATCCACGCGCTACCTGTCGGTCGCGCAGCGTGATCTCGATCAGCCCGTCGATAGCGGCATGTAGCCGGCGAATCGGATCGCCTTGCTTGGTGCTGCGCTCGCGCAACATTGGGACGACCTGCTTCGACATCAGCGTCTCGTAGGCGGCGAGCAGCAGGCTGTCCTTGCCGTCGAAGTAGCTGTAGAAGGTGCGGATCGACATATCGGAACGGTCGACGACGTCTTGGACCGTGAAGTCGCGGCCCTGGTCGCCACCGAGCAGCTCCAGTGCCGCCGCCACGAACCGGTCGCTTCGCGCGTGTGCCCGCTGGCGGGCAGCGGTGAGGGAGCGCTCGATACTGCGCCGCTGCCATGCCGGTACCTCGTCGACCACAGAGGCGGTTGCAGCCGCATCGTTCGACTCGGCCTTGGCTCTGGGCATGCCATGACTCTACTCAGGAACCCCCGTTCTCCCATCGCTGATACCCCGTTCTACTTTCGTGCCATCCTTCGGTCACAGGGTTGGCCGACCGGCCGTGCGTAACTCGGAGGCTGCAATCACGACTCGAATCCCGCACTGGATCGACGGCAAGACCTTCGACGATCCAACGGCGCCCACCAGCGACGTGTTCAACCCCGCGTCGGGCGAACGCACCGCCGTTCTGCCCCTCGCCGGCTCGGACCTCATTCACACCGCAGTCGCAAGTGCCCAGCACGCCGCGCGGTCGTGGCGGGCGGCCTCCCTGTCCACTCGCGCGAACGTGCTGTTCGCCTTCCGGGAGCTGCTAAGCGGCCATCAGGACGAGCTGGCTGCCGTCGTCACTCGAGAACACGGCAAGGTGACCAACGACGCGCTGGGCGAGGTCGCGCGCGGACTGGAGAACGTCGAGTACGCCACCGGCGTGCCCAGCCTGCTGAAGGGCGGGTTTTCCGAACAAGCCTCCACCGGTGTTGACGTCCACTCGGTGCGTCAGCCGCTCGGCGTCGTTGCCGGCATTACTCCGTTCAACTTCCCCGTCATGGTGCCCCTGTGGATGTGCGCGAACGCCATCGCCACCGGTAACACGTTCATTCTCAAGCCGAGCGAGAAGGATCCCTCCACCTCGCTTCTGCTGGCGGAGCTCTGGCGCGATGCCGGACTGCCTGACGGCGTCTTCACCGTCCTTCACGGCGACCGACACACCGTCGACGCACTCGTCCGGCATCCCGGAATCGCAGCGGTCAGCTTCGTCGGATCCACCCCGACCGCAAGGCACATCTTCGAGAGCGCAACGGCAGCGGGCAAACGGGTGCAGGCACTCGGCGGCGCAAAGAACCACATGGTGGTGCTCCCTGACGCCGACGTCGAGATGGCGGCCGATGCGGCGGTCTCGGCGGCCTATGGATCTGCCGGCGAGCGTTGCATGGCGGTCTCCGTCCTTGTCGCGGTTGGTGACATCGGCGATCGGCTGGTCGATGCCGTCGCCGCCAGACTGCCCAAGCTTCGGATCGGTGACGGTGCCGACGCCGACGTCGATGTGGGGCCGCTGATCAGCGCCGAGCACCGCGAGCGAGTAGCGGGATACGTTGCCGCCGGCATCGACGACGGGGCGGTCGCGGTCGTCGATGGACGTGATGTCGACCTGCCGCCGCGCGGGTTCTTCCTCGGCGCCACTCTGCTCGACCACGTCACTAGCGACATGTCGGTGTACCGCGACGAGATCTTCGGACCGGTTCTGAGCGTCGCGCGGGTCGATACCTACGACGAGGCCATCACGTTGATCAACAGCAATCCGTACGCCAACGGGGTCGCCATCTTTACCCGTGACGGAGGTGCGGCGCGCGCCTTCGCCTACGACGTGGAGGTCGGGATGGTCGGAGTCAACGTGCCTATCCCGGTGCCGGTTGCTTATTACTCCTTTGGTGGTTGGAAGGCATCTCTGTTCGGCGACCAGCACATGTATGGCCCGGAAGGGATCAACTTCTACACCCGGGGCAAAGTCGTGACCACCCGGTGGCCTGACCCGGCCGAGTCAACGGTCGACCTCGGCTTCCCTCGTACCCGGTAGCCCTCTGCGGCCCGAGTGGCGGCGCGTTGCGTTTGCATATGGGTACCTTGCTGTATCCCATCTGGGAAAGTACGGTTCTCCTCATTGAACAGTTCTGGTTCCCGGGTGCCGATGCGCTTCCGAAGGAGTGAGCGTGGACGCCGAGTTCGTGCGTTATGACGTCGCCGAAGGCATTGCCGTGATCACGTTGGACCGACCCGAGACGGCCAACGCCCAGTCGCCGCAGGTGCTGCATGAGCTCGACGCTGCCTGGACTGCGAGCGACGCCGACCGCGACGTCCGGGTCGTGGTGCTCCGTTCTGAGGGAAAGCACTTCTCAGCCGGTCATGACATGACGGGTGGCGGCGACCCGGCGCTCGGCCCACAGCGCGTCGACGGGGCGCTGACGGTCGATACCTACTTCGACTGGGAGGAGCGCGGGTATCTGCACTTCGCCCGGCGATGGAGAGACCTCGTCAAGCCGTCGATCGCGGCGGTTCAGGGCAAGTGCATCGCTGCCGGGTTGATGCTGTGCTGGCCCTGCGACCTCATCGTCGCCGCTGACAACGCGCAGTTCTCCGACCCGGTCGGTCTCATGGGCATGCCTGGCATCGAGTTCTTCGCTCACCCTTGGGAGTTCGGGCCGCGACGCGCCAAGCGGATCCTCTTCACCGCCTCCTCAATCACGGCGGTCGAGGCCCAGCAGTGCGGAATGGTGAATGACGTCGTTCCGCTTGATCAGCTCACCCCTCACACGATGGAGCTGGCCACCAAGATCGCGAGCATGGATCCCTGGGCGGTACGGCTTGCCAAGCGAGCGATCAACAGCGCCGTGGATCAGATGGGATTCTCGAACTCGATCGCCACCAACTTCGATGTCCACCATCTCGGGCACGCGCGAGCGATCGCGCATACCGGTGGCGCGACCTCTGTGATGGCGAACCTTGCGGCGATGAAGGCGCAACAGGCGGATCGCGCTGCGCCCCAAACCGACTGATGGCCGCGCTCACCGTCCCAGGCGGGCTGCCCGACGACGTGCCGGAATGGAAGCGCCAGACGGTCGACCGCTCGCTGCAGAAAGCCCGATTGCGCGCGCAGCAGCGACTCCAAGGGTTCGTGGACGCGGCGATCGAGCTGATGACCGAACAGGCCGGTACAGACTTCACGGTGCAGGAGATCGTCGACCGCTCGCGGATGTCGACCCGGTCCTTCTACAGCTTCTTCGAGAGCAAGGAGAACCTCCTCGTCGCGGTCTACGAAACGGTCGTCGCCTCGCAGGTCGTTCCCCGCCTTCGCGCGCTTTGCGCGGCGCAAAGCGATCCGCTCGATGCGGTTCGCGCCTACGTGTGCGGGCTGCAGGAGATGACTGCATCGAACCGACCGGCCGCGCGTGCTCTCACCACGTTCTCGCTACGGCTGGCCGAGACACGTCCGGAGAGTCTGGAGCGGGCGGTTCGACCGCAGATCGAGCTGCTGACCGAGCTGCTCGCGGTGGCGGCGGCAGCGGAGCGAACGGACAGTCCACTCGGCGCGGCCCAAAACGCCCGCCTGATCCACAACTGCGTCATCGCTGCCGTCCACGCCCAGATCCTCACGCCGAATCTCGGCGACAGCGTCACCGCCGAAGAGCTGTGGATCTTCTGCGCGCAGCCTCTGCGGGTCACCGAGACGCGTGAGGTGAGTGCGAGTGTCTGACGGGCGAAAGGCGACGGCCGCCCTCCTCGGGCTGAGCGTCGTTCTCATCGCAGCGTGCGGAGCGAGGGTTCCCCCTGCGGGAGTGGCGGACGGGCTTGGTAGCCAAGCGGCAGCGACGAGTCCTGGCGTCACACCCACACTGGGGGCCTCGACCAGTCCAGGCTTGGGAACCGCACCTGGGGTCGTGACCCAGTCGCCGGTGACCGGTGTCGTTGCGTCGAGCAGCGCGGGGGGACCGCGGCCCTCTACTGAGACGACGAAGCCAGCCGTGTCCAGCCCGGCCTCGTTCAGTCTCACCCCGCAGTCTGAGGCCGCTGCCTGTCCCAGCGCGGCAGGGAACACTGCATCGGACAAGGGCGTCACTGCGACATCGATCACGTTCGGCAACGTCAGCGGACTCACCGGACCGCTTCCCGGTACGGACAACCCGGGTCCGGAAGCGGTGCAGGCGCTGTTCAG
>DASZYY010000223.1:0-2048 GCA_035545175.1 Mycobacteriales bacterium | reverse complement strand
ACCCGCGCGCTGGTCGCGGACCTGCTCGGCGACGAGGGCTTCATCGTCGACGCCGTCGCCCAGGCGATGGACGCGCTGCCGGCGATCGAGGAGAAGGCTCCCGACGTGGTGCTGCTCGACATCATGATGCCGGAGATCAGCGGCTTCGCCCTGATGGCGGAGATTCGCGCCCGCGCCGACGTACCGATCATCTTCCTGTCCGCCAAGGGCGGCGAAGCCGACCGCGTCCGAGGCATTCGCCTCGGCGCGGACGACTACGTCGTGAAGCCGTTCAGCAATGACGACCTGATCGAGCGCGTGACCGCCCTCGCCGGCCGAAAGACCGCTAAGCCCGGTTGATCGCGCTCACGAGCGCGTAGAGCGATGCAGTGGTGATGCTCGGCGAGATGCCGCAACCCCAGAGCACCTGACCGCCCACGGCAACCTCGAGGTACGCCGCCGCCTGGGCTTCCTCGCCGGCACTACGGGCGTGCTCGTGGTAGTCGAGCACACGCGCGTCGATGCCCACATCGGCCAACGCATGCACCAGCGCCGCGATCGGACCGTTGCCCTGTCCGGTGATCTCCCGTTCGACACCGTCGATCGTGACCGTGGCGGTGATGCGATCGATCTCGCCGGAGTCGATCGAGTAGTGGTGCAGCTGCAGCGGCGCTGTCCGCTCGAGGTAGGTCTCGCGGTACATCTGCCAGATCTTGCCCGGCGCTACCTCACCGCCCTCGTTGTCGCAAACCGTCTGCACGATTCGTGAGAACTCGATCTGCATGCGTCGCGGCACGTCGAGGTGATGGTCGTACTTCATGACGTACGCCACACCGCCCTTGCCGGACTGCGAGTTGACGCGGATGACGGCCTCGTAGCTGCGACCGACGTCCTTCGGGTCGATCGGCAGGTACGGCACGCCCCAGGTGAAGTCGTCGACCGCGACACCGGCCTCGGCGGCATCCCGCTCGAGCGCCTCGAAGCCCTTCTTGATGGCGTCCTGGTGGGAGCCACTGAAGGCGGTGTAGACCAGGTCGCCGCCGTATGGGTGTCGCGGGTGCACCGGCAGCTGGTTGCAGTACTCCACCGTGCGACGGATCTCGTCGATGTCGGAGAAGTCGATGCCCGGGTCCATGCCCTGGCTGAAGATGTTCAGCCCCAGCGTCACCAGGCACACGTTGCCGGTCCGCTCGCCGTTGCCGAACAGGCAGCCCTCGACGCGGTCGGCGCCGGCCTGTACGCCGAGCTCCGCCGCTGCGACCGCGGTGCCGCGGTCGTTGTGCGGGTGCAGGCTGAGGATCACGGCGTCGCGCCGCGAGATGTTGCGGCCGAACCACTCGATCGAGTCGGCGTACACGTTCGGAGTGGCCATCTCGACCGTGGCCGGCAGGTTCAGCACGACCGGACGATCGGCCGTCGGCTCCCATACGTCCATCACGGCTTCGCAGACCTCGACCGCATAGTCCAGCTCGGTGCCGGTGAACGACTCCGGCGAGTACTGCCAGCGCACGTTCGTGTCGCCCAGCAGCGACTCGGCGTACTTCTGGCACCACTGCGCGCCGCGAACCGCGATGTCCTTGATGCCGGCCTTGTCCAGACCGAACACGACCCGACGCTGCAGCGTCGAGGTCGAGTTGTAGACGTGGATCAGAGCGGTTCCCTTGAAGCCGACCAGCGACTCGCACGACCGCTCGATCAGCTCCTCGCGCGCCTGCGTCAGCACCTGGATGGTCACGTCGTCCGGGACGACGTCCTGCTCGACGAGGGTGCGGATGAAGTCGAAGTCGGTCTGGCTCGCCGCCGGGAACCCGACCTCGATCTCGCGGTAGCCGATGTCGACGAGCAGCTTGAACATCCGCATCTTGCGCTCGGCGTCCATCGGGTCGATCAGCGCCTGGTTGCCGTCTCGGAGGTCGACGCTGCACCACTGGGGCGGACCGCTGATGACCTTGTTCGGCCACGTCCGGTCGGGCAGCTCGATCGGGGCGAAAGGCGTGTAGCGGTGGAACTGCGGCATGCGTGCCGTCTGGTCAGACATTGAAGGTTTGCTCCTACCTAGAGGGTTTCGG
>DASZYY010000222.1:0-3666 GCA_035545175.1 Mycobacteriales bacterium | reverse complement strand
GACGGTAGGCTCCACCTCCGTGCTCCCGCTCGATCGCCCGTTGCTCGACGAGATCACCCTGGGCGCTGCCGGTGGCGCGTTCGTCGCGCTGGTCGCGGGACTCGCCGCCAACCTCCGGATCGGCCGGCTGCGTCGCAGCCTGGCCGTGCTCGATGGCCCGGACGGTCCGGAAAGCGTGCTTGACGCGCTGCGCCGCGGAACCGCCGAGACGCAGTCGCTGCGTTCCGAGCTGGCCCGCGCGAAGTCCGAACTCGATCTCGCGCGCACCGAGCTCGCCGACGCGCTCCGGCACGTCGCCGTCGTCCGGTACGACGCGTTCGGCGACATGGGCGGGCGGCTGTCCTTCACCGCGGCTTTGCTCGACGACTCCGGCGACGGCCTCGTGATCACCTCGATCAACGGGCGTACCGAGTCGCGCGCGTATGCCAAGGGCGTCAAGGAAGGACGAAGCGACCAGTCGCTCTCGCCGGAGGAGACCCAGGCGATCGCGTTGGCGCTGGGTCGCAAGGCCCGCGGCTAGGCGGCCAGGGTGACCGACCGCTACTCCTACCTCGGTCCGGAGGGCACGTTCTCCGAGGCCGCGCTTCGCTCGATCCCCGAGGCGTCGGCCGCCGAGCGGACTCCGTGTGTCTCGGTCGCCGATGCGCTCGACGCGGTGCGCCGCGGGGAGACCGTCGCTGCGCTGGTGCCGCTGGAGAACTCGGTCGAGGGTTCGGTCAGCGAGACGCTCGACGAGCTCGCCGCCGGTGAGCCGCTGCAGATCGTGCGTGAGGTGCTGCTACAGGTCAGCTTCGCGTTGCTCGTGCGCCCGGGTACCGCGCTCGACGCGATCACAACCGTGACGACCATTCCGCATGCCGAGGCGCAGGTGCGGGGCTGGCTTCGCCGCTCGCTGCCGAATGCGCGGTTCATCGCGGCGTCGAGCACGGCCGACGGCGCACGCGCGGTCGCGGCGGGTGAAGCCGATGCCGCGGTCGCGGCGCCGCTGGCCGCGGAGCGCTACCAGCTCGAGGTGCTCGTTGACGACATCGCCGACACCGCGGGTGCGGTGACCCGCTTCGTCCTGGTGAGCCGTCCGGTGTCGCCACCGCCGGCCACGGGCGCGGACCGGACGAGCGTTGTCGCCTACATCGCCGACGACCATCCCGGGGCCCTGCTCGAGCTGCTGACCGAGCTCGCGGTGCGTGGCGTCAACCTCACCCGGATCGAGTCGCGGCCGACCGGCGTCGGGCTGGGCCGCTACTGCTTCTCCATGGACGCCGAGGGCCACATCGCGCAGGAGCGGGTCGGGGAGGCCCTGGCCGCAATGCGACGCCTGTGCGCGGATGTCCGGTTCCTCGGTTCGTATCCCGCTGCGGACCGGACCCCGACCAAGGAACGTGCGGGCACCAGCGACGGCGACTTCGTCGATGCGGCCGCCTGGGTGGAGTCACTTCGGGCCGGCCCGAAGCCGCCGAATTAGGACCTGCCTCGACGGGTAGTGATCTTCTAGGGCATGGTTATGGGTTGCAAGACCCCCGCGGCTGGGCGCGGGGGTCTTGCTTCACTTCTGGGGTCCTCGTCGCCGCCGCCACCTAGGCTGGCGTCTCGTGATCGATCTTCGCGCCCTTCGAGAGGAGCCGGACTCCTACCGGGCCAGCCAGTCGGCGCGCGGGGCCGATCCGGCGACCGTCGACGCGGTCCTGGCCGCTGACGAGCGCCGCCGAGCGGCCGTCACCCGTGCCGACGGGCTTCGCGCCGAGTCCAACGCTGCGAGCAAGGCGATCCAGACCGCAGCTGCCGACGAGCGCCCCGCGATGATCGAGCGCGCCAAGGATCTGAAGGAAGCGGTCAAGGCGGCGGAGGTCGAGCAGGACGAGTCCGAAGCCCAGCTGCGTGCCGCGGCGTACGCCGTGGCGAACCTCGTGGAGCCGGACGCGCCGGTTGGTGGTGAGGACGACGCCGTCCTCGTCGAGACCATCGGTGAGGTCCCGTCGTACGACTTCGAGGTGCGCGACCACGTGCAGCTCGGTGAGCTGCTCGGCGCTATCGACTTCGAGCGCGGCGCGAAGGTGAGCGGCTCGCGTTTCTACTTCCTCACCGGCGTGGGTGCGTTGCTCGAGCTGGCGCTGGTGAACCTCGCGATGGAGCAGGCGGTTGCCGCCGGCTTCGTCCCGGTGGTGGCGCCGGCGGTTGTCCGCCCGGAGGCGATGGAGGGCACCGGGTTCCTCGGTGCGCACGCCGCCGAGGTGTACCGGCTCGAGGCGGATGACCTCTACCTGGTCGGTACGAGCGAGGTCGCACTCGCTGCGATGCACTCCGACGAGGTGCTCGACGCCAAGCTGCTGCCGCGCCGCTACGCGGGGTTCTCCTCGTGCTTTCGGCGGGAGGCCGGTTCGTACGGCGTGGACACCCGCGGCATCATCCGAGTCCACTGGTTCGACAAGGTCGAGATGTTCTCGTTCGTCCCGCCGGAGGAGGCCCAGGCCGAGCATCGACGGCTGCTCGAGTGGGAGAAGGAGTTCCTCGGCAAGCTCGAGCTGCCGTTCCAGGTCGTCGACATCGCGACCGGTGATCTGGGCTCGAGCGCGGCGCGCAAGTTCGACTGCGAGGCGTGGTTCCCGTCGCAGGGCAGGTACCGCGAGCTGACCTCGACTTCGAACTGCACGACGTTCCAGTCACGACGACTCGGCATCCGGTATCGCACCGAAGCCGGTCCGGCTCCGGTGGCCACTCTCAACGGGACGCTCTGCGCGATCGCCCGGACCATCGCCTGTCTGCTCGAGGTCCACCAGCAGGCCGACGGCTCGGTGCGGGTGCCGGCTGCGTTGCGGCCACACCTCGGCGGCCGCGAAGTCCTCGAACCCCAGTCGTGAGACCGAAGGTCGTCGCGACCGATCTCGACGGGACCGTCGTACGCAGCGACGGCACGATCTCGCCACGCACGCGTGACGCGTTGCTCGCGGCTCGTGATGCCGGTGCGCTGATCGTCGTCGCGACCGGCCGCCCGCCTCGCTGGCTCACCGGCATCGCGGAAGCGACCGGTCACGACGGCATCGCGGTCTGCGCGAACGGCGCGCTCGTGTATGACCTGTCCGCCGAGCAGGTGATCGACTCCCGGCCGCTGGACCTCGACGTCGTCCGGCTGTTGATCGAGGGCCTGCGGGCATCGGTGCCGGGAGTTGCGTTTGCCATCGAACGGGTCGACGGCCAGTTCGCGCACGAGCCCGACTACCACCCGCGGTGGGAGCCGGAGGAGCAGACGTTCGTCGGTGAGCTCGAGCACGTCTTCGACGTTCCCGTCGTGAAGCTGCTCGGGCGCGTCGAGGGCGCCGGCTCGGACGACCTGCTCGCCATGGCGCGCGCCGCGATCGGCGAGGAGCTGGCGACGCTGACGCACTCGTCGATCGACGGCTTGCTCGAGGTGAACGCCTACGGCGTGACCAAGGCATCGACACTTGACGCCTGGCTCGCTGATCGCGGCTTGTCGGCGGCCGACGTCATCGCCTTTGGTGACATGCCCAACGACATCGAGATGATCGCGTGGGCCGGCCACGGCGTCGCCGTCGCCAACGCCCATCCCGAGGTCCTCGCCGTCGCCGACGAGGTCACCGGTACCAACGATGCCGACGGCGTTGCCGAGGTGCTCGAGCGGTTGTTCGGTTAGGCGTTCTGCACTCACGGTCA
>DASZYY010000221.1:0-2349 GCA_035545175.1 Mycobacteriales bacterium | reverse complement strand
TCGACCTCGGCGCCCTTGCCCTGCACCGTCTCGATCTCGGCGGCCAGCGCCTTGGTCATCCCGTTGAGGATCAGCGTGCGCAGGTGGCGGAACCGCCGGTCGCCCTCGGTCGACAGCAGGTCGACGACGCGGAGCGTCGGGCGGTGGGTTCGGTAGAAGTCGAGGAAGCCGTCGACGAGCGCCTCTGCGCTGGTGACGCCGGCAGCGCCGCTCCACTCGCGGCCGTTGATCAGCTCGACGAGCTGCTGGCCTTCCTCAACGGTCTGCTCGGCCACGGCGAGCAGCACGGTCTCGAGGTCGACGAAGTACTGGTAGAAGGTGGCCGGTGACGTCCCGGCGGCGCGGGTGATGTCGGTGACCTTCAGGTCGCGGTACGACGTGTTGGCGAGCAGGTCGATCGTGCACTCGATCAGCCGCTTGCGGGTGGCGAGGCCACGGCGACCGGGAACGCGGCCGTCGACGGCACGCAACGGCGCGGGGGCGCGTTTTGCCCGCGCACCTGACGCTGCGTCAGATTTGGCCACGTTGGCGATCGTAACGGGTGGTCGTATCAATCACGTTGCGCCGCAGACAGGAACGGCGGCGGTTCGCCGCCGCCGTGGACCGCCAGCTGCGCGCCGGTGACGAACGCGGCGTCAGGCGACGCGAGGAAGACGCAGGCGGCTGCGACATCCGAGGGCTGAGCCATCCGCTTCATCGGAATGGTCTCGGCGACGCGCGCGATCCCGGCCTCGTCGCCGTAGAACAGGCCGGACTGCTCCGTCTCGAGGTAGCCGACGACCACCTCGTTCACCCGTACCTTCGGCGCCCACTCCATCGCGAGGGTTGCCGTGAGGTTGGACAGGCCCGCCTTGGCGGCGCCGTACGCCGAGCTGCCCGGCGAGGGCCGATGCCCCGAGAGGCTGCCGATGTTGATGATCACGCCGCCCTCAGCTTGCTGAGCCATCACCTTGTACGCCGCCTGCGCGACGTAGAGCGGGGCGAGCAGGTTGAGGCCGATCACCTTGCCGACGAAGTTCGGGGAGGCGTCGGCGGCCGGCGCCGGCGGAGCGCCGCCGGCGTTGTTGACCACCACGTCGAGACGGCCGAAGCGCTCGACGGTCGCCGCGACGACTGCGCTCGCACTCTGCGGGTCACGGAGGTCCGCCGCCACGAATCCGTCGATCGCCGGCTCGGGCGCGTTGCGGGCGCAGACCAGCACATCGGCCCCGGCGGTCCGGAACGCGTCCGCGATGCCGCGGCCCAGGCCCTTGGTGCCGCCGGTGACGAGCACCACTCGCCCGCTCAGGTCGACCGTCATGGCACCTCTTCCTCGCCGACAACCACCCTGCAACGGTGCCGGCTTCGCCGGCGCCTTATATGGTTGCACCGAATCTGACGACCCATCAGAAAGTCGGGCCTGTGGCAATCAGCACGTCGATCAGCGACCACGTCGCCGAGGTCGTCGTCGACGCTCCGCCGGTCAACGCCCTGACCGTCGCCGGCTGGTTCGAGCTGGCGGAGGCGATCACCGCCGCGGGCAAGAACCGCGATGTTCACGCCGTCGTACTCGCGGCTGAAGGCAAGGGCTTCAACGCCGGCGTCGACATCAAAGAGATGCAGGCGACTGAGGGTTTCACCGCACTGCTCGGCGCTAACGCCGGATGCGCGGCCGCGTTCGCCGCGGTCTACGACTGCGAGGTCCCCGTGGTTGCCGCGGTCAACGGCTTCTGCCTCGGCGGCGGCATCGGATTGGTCGGCAACGCCGACATCATCGTTGCCTCCGACGACGCGACGTTCGGCCTGCCGGAGGTGAAGCAGGGGGCTCTCGGCGCCGCGACGCACCTGTCCCGCCTCGTCCCACAGCACCGGATGCGGCAAATGGTCTACACCGCCGAGCGCGCAACCGCGCAGGAGCTCGCGTCGTACGGCACGGTGCTCAAGGTCGTGCCGCGCGAGGAGCTGAGGGCGACCGCGCGCGACGTTGCGGCGCAGATCGCGACGATCGACCCGACAGTGATCCGCGCGGCGAAGGCGTCCCTCAACGGCATCGACCCGGTGGATGTGAAACGCTCCTATCGCTTCGAGCAGGGCTTCACCTTCGAGCTCAACCTCTCCGGTGTCTCCGACAAGGCGCGCGACTCGTTCGTCGAACGCCGCGACGCCTGGGCGAAGGACGACGGATCTTGAGAATGAGCGCTGCGTAATGCCGGACAAGAGAGTCAGCGTCGACGACATCGTCGGTGAGCTTCGCGACGGGATGACGATCGGCATCGGCGGTTGGGGGTCGCGCCGAAAGCCGATGGCGGTGGTCCGCGCGATGCTGCGCACGTCGCTTCGCGATCTCACGGTCGTGTCGTACGGCGGGCC
>DASZYY010000220.1:0-4674 GCA_035545175.1 Mycobacteriales bacterium | reverse complement strand
GGCTGAACGCGCGCCGTCCTTGAAGCGACCGCCGACCGGGAACTTCTCGTGGCCTACCGCCGACCTATCCATGAATCGCGGCACCGGGTCGCGTCGGAAGAGGGGACGTACCACGCAATGAAACGCCCAGCGCTACGCACGGGAGTGATCGCCGTCGCCACAGTGCTCGGAGTCGGCGTACTGGCCGCACCGGCGCTCGCACACGTCACGGTGACCACGATCGGGCCTGCGACCCAGGGCGGGTACGCGGTACTCGACTTCAAGGTTCCCAGCGAATCCGACACTGCATCGACGATCAAGCTGGACGTCACGTTCGACACCCCGGTCGCGTCCGCCAGCCCGCAGCTCGTGCCGGGCTGGACGATCAAGACCAAGCAGGTGAAGCTTCCGCAGCCCGTGACTACCGACGACGGCACGATCACGACCGGGGTCGGCGAGATCGTCTGGACCGCCAACGGTACGACTGCGAAGGATGGCGTGCCGCCGGGTGACTTCCAGCAGTTCTTCGTCTCCGCCGGCACCCTGCCGGAGCGAGCAAAGATGACCTTCCGCGCGGTCCAGACCTACAGCGATCACAGTGTCGTGAAGTGGATCGAGCCGACCATCGACGGCCAGCCCGAACCGGACCACCCAGCGCCGTCTCTAGCGCTGACCCCTGCCTCCGATGCATCGACCTCACCGTCGGTAGCGACAGCGGCCACCACCACGTCGGTCAAGGACTCCGCGGGACGCACGCTCGGAGTCGTGGGAATCGTCGTCGGCGCGTTGGGACTGCTGACCGCGCTCGCTGCATTGCGCCGGCGGCAGAACGCGTAGCGTCGGACAACGAACAGCGGTCATCACGGCCGCTCAGCACCGAGGGGCATCGATGGGTCCGGCCGCCGCGACGGTGTGGAGGCGCGCCATCGCCGGCCGGCTCATCGTCTCGGCTCTGCTTGCGCTGGGCCTTGCCGGTGGCCTGGTCCTGGTCAGCGCCACGCCCGCCTCTGCCCACGCTGTCCTGGAGCGGACCACGCCGGTCCAGGGCAGTGAGGTCCACAAGTCCCCGCCTTTGGTGTCGCTTCACTTCGGCGAAGGCGTGGGCGTCGACAGCGAGTCGATCAAGGTCACCGACCCGTCGGGAGCCCGAGTGGACAAGGGCGATGTCCACCATGCGGCTGGTGATCAGCGCACGGTCATCGTGGACCTCAAACCCGGCCTGGCCAAGACCTCCTACACCGTGACCTGGCATGTCGTGAGCGCCGACAGCCATCCGGTTGGCGGAACATTCACCTTCGGCTACGACGTCCGCCCAGGCACCGCGCCCGCCACGCCCGCCGGCCCGCTCAGCGTCCGCACGCTCGACTATCTGGGCCGGCTGGCGGCGTTCGCGGGGCTCGTCGTGCTTCTCGGTGGCGTCGCGTTCCTTGTTGCCATCTGGCCGGCCGGCGCCGCCACCCCTCGAGCGCGGCGCGTGCTGGTTGCAGGTTGGCTCGCAAGCCTGCTGTCCGCGATCTTGCTGTTCCTCATGGAGGGTCCGTACGGCGAAACCCTCGGGTTGGGCTCGACGTTTCGCAGCCCGATCCTGTCCGGAACATTGGACAGCCGCTTCGGTCAGCTGATGCTCGCGAGGATCGGCTTGTTGGTCGTTGCCGGCGTGGCGGTCCGCCTGCTGCCGGCCCGCCGAAGCGACGAGCGTGCCCTGCTCGCCATCCTCGGTCTGGGCCTGGTGTTGACCTACTCCCTCGCCGAGCACTCCGGACAGGGCAATCAGGTCCCGCTTGCCGCGACCGAGGATGTCATTCATCTCAGCTCGGTCGCGGTATGGCTCGGCGGGCTGGTACTCATCTTCACAGCACTCGCCAGGCAACCCGCAGCGACCGTCCGCGGGCTCAACCTGCCGGAATGGTCGCGCCTGGCAAGCACCGCCGTCGTGCTCATCGTCCTGTCCGGCGCCTACCTCACGTGGCGGAACGTGGGCGCCATTCCGGCAGTGTGGTCCACCAACTACGGCCGGTTCTTGCTCATCAAGTGGTGGGGCCTGCTGCTCCTGCTCGCGCTTGCCAACCTCGGCCGGGTGTGGGTGAAGCGATGGACGGTGCGAGACGTCGCGTTGTCTGACGAGATCGTCGAGCGCCTTCGGGTGTCGGTCGGCCTCGAGCTGATGATCGGCGTCTGCGTGCTCGCCGCTGCCGCTGCCCTGATCAACTCCGTGCCGGGGCGCCAGGCCTACGCTCCCGCCTACAGCGCGCACCTCTCCGGAGAGGACTCGATCGGCAAGCTGATCGACGTACGCGTGCACCTGTCGACGACCAAGGCAGGGCCGGTGACCGTGACGGCAGATGTCACCGACCGTGACGGCCGCGCCCTCGGCCTGACCGGCGTAAGCGGTGACATCGAGCAAGTGGGCCAGGAACTCGAGCCCATTCGGTTTTCGATAACCGGTCCAGCACTCGATCAGGGCCACGGCTCGGTGAGTGCCGTCGTCATCCCGAACCCCGGTAGCTGGTCGATGATTCTCCAGATCGTCACCCGCGACGGCGACGACTACGCCGCTGAAGCCCAGTTCACGATCAAGGCATAAGCGACGCCGCGAGTGCCGGCAGTGCCGTTGACGTCCGGATCGTTCTTGAGACCGGTTAGTCCGGAGGCCAGGTCATCGTCGTAATCGGGATTGCCGTGGCGGCGACGACCAGGAATGCCCACACCGACGGCGACCAGGTCGACGGTCGCAGAGATGGGATCGGATTCCCCCTGCGGAGAGTGGTGATCGCGGCAGCGACGATGACGAGTTCGAAGCTGGTGGCTAGTACATCGAGGCCGCTGACCGCCTCCGTCGTGCCGGCGGCGGGGCCGAGCGGGATCGCGAGCGTGCGAGTACACAGCCAGAGCAGGACCACTGAGGCGTTACCGGCGAGGCCGGCACGAACCAGGGATCGAGAGGGGCGGGCCAGCGTGAGCACCGCGAAACCGAGTTGCATCGTCGCCGCGATGGCAAAGAACAGCCCGTAGATGGTGGCCTCGCGGAAGTGTTCAGGCATCACCACGAAATGGACGCATGCCGCGGCGGCTGAGCCCAGTCCGACGAGCGGCAAGGCGGCGCCACGGTGACTGCCGACGGTAGGGAGCGTTCGTGAGACGGGCAGGGTGGTGGCCATTGGAACTCCGCGCAGCGGGGACATGTGCCATCCATTTGGGCACGGTCGACGCAAGCCCGCCATAGCAACAACGGACTATGCGCACCGACGCCCGGGCTAGGTGAGGTGCTTGCGAAACCAGTGCGTCGCTTCGGCGTTGTCGTTGTACGGCGGGACTTCCTGCCAGCCGTTCGCGCGATAGAGCGCCAACGCCGACGTGAGTGTCACGTTGGTGTCGAGGACGCCGGTCGTTGCGCCGAGCTCGACCGCGGCTGCCTCCAGCGCCTGCAGCAGCGCCCAGCCCGCGCCACGGCCGCGCATCGACGGGCTGACCCACATCCGCTTCACCTCTGCGGTGTCCGGCTCAAGCAGGCGCACCGCACCGCAGCCGACCGCAACACCGCGTTCGTCGCGGACCACGAGGAACACGCCGTTCGGTGGGTCGAAGTCCTCATCGGTGACCGGCACCGCGCGGGTCGTGTCGTAGCCGAACGTCTTCGTGATCTCCGAGATGTACGACGCGACGAGCTCGCGCGCCTCGTCCGACCGCGCATCCGCCGGCTCGATCTTGAAAAAAAAAGCCGGCCCGCTCCGCTGCGGTGCTCACGCAGAAGCCGCTACTGCGAGTGCAGTGCGGCGTTGAGGCCGCCCCACGATCCGCTCCGCGGTTTGGCCTCGAGCGTTCCGGTGACGCTGTTCTGCCAGAACGTCATGTTGTTAACCCCCGCCATCTCACGGGCCGCGACGACCGAGCCGTCGGGGAGCGTGACCTTCGACCCGGCCGTGAGGTAGCAACCCGCGGCAACCACGCAGTCGTCACCGAGCGGAATGCCGATGCCGGAGTTGGCGCCGAGCAGGCAGCGTTCGCCGAGCGACACCACGACGTTGCCGCCACCGGACAGCGTCCCCATGATCGATGCGCCGCCGCCGATGTCGGTGCCGTCGCCGACGACGACACCCGCGGAGATTCGGCCCTCGACCATCGACGTGCCCAGCGTGCCGGCATTGAAGTTGACGAAGCCCTCGTGCATGACAGTCGTGCCAGGGGAAAGGTACGCGCCGAGCCGCACCCGGTCGGCGTCGGCGATGCGTACGCCGCTCGGGACCACGTAGTCGGTCATCCGCGGGAACTTGTCGACGCCGTAGACCTCCAGCCGCTCGCCGGCCGCGCGGGCACGAGCGCGCACCGCATCCACCTCTTCCGCCGCCACCGGGCCGCGCGATGTCCATGCGACGTTCACCAGGAGGCCGAACATGCCGTCCAAGTTGGCTTCATGCGGCCGGATCACGCGGTGGGAGAGCAGCTGAAGACGCAGATAGACATCCGCCGCGTCCGCGGGCGGCGTCGCGAGCGAGCCGATGGTGACGTCGATCGGCTCGACCTTCACCGCCCGGATCTCGTCGACGAGCGGGTGCAGCGGCTCCGGCACCTCGCCGGCGACGCTGCCGAGCGTGGGCGCGGGGAACCACGCCTCGAGCACCCGGCCCGCCCCGTCGTATGTCGCCAAACCGCGGCCGGACGCTGCGTCCTCGCGAAACCCCACGTCCACCTCTCCTA
>DASZYY010000219.1:0-16188 GCA_035545175.1 Mycobacteriales bacterium | reverse complement strand
CGAGGCGGTGCACGACAACGTCGAGCGCCACACCGCGCTTCGCGTCGTCGACGAGACCCACTTCGGCGACAGCTACGCGCAGACCCTGCAACGGTGGCGCGAGACGTTCCTCGCCAACTCCGACACCGTCACGCGCCTCGGGTTCGACGAGACGTTCCGGCGGATGTGGACGTTCTACCTCGCCTACTGCGAAGCCGGCTTCCGTGCCGGGTACCTCGACGTCGCCCAGTTCACCCTCGCCCGATCCGGAGACCCGTCGTGACCGTCACCGCCGCCGACCGACTTGCCGCAGCTCTCGCGCCGCTCTTCCCTGACGGCCTGCCGCTGCGGCTGCACGCCTGGGACGGCAGCGAGGCCGGCGCGGCCAACGGGCCACGACTGGTGCTGCGCACGCCGGACGCGCTGCGCCACCTGCTGTGGGCGCCGGGCGAGCTCGGTCTCGCCCGCGCGTACGTCACCGGTGCGCTCGACGTCGAGGGCGACCTCGCCGACGGGCTGAGCCGGATGAACGCGCTGCTGCGCCGCCGGCCGCCGAGCCGGCGCGCGATCGCCTCGACCGTGCGGCGCGCGATCCCGGCGCTGGTCTCGCTCGGCGCCGTCGGCGGCCGGCCCGCGGTCCCCGAGGCGGAAGCGCGCGTGTCCGGCCGACTGCACAGCCGCAAGCGCGACGCCGGCGTGATCGCCCACCACTACGACCTGTCCAACGCGCTGTACCGGCTGCTGCTCGACGACAACATGGCGTACTCCTGCGCCTACTGGATCGGCGACGGCCCGGACTACACCCTGGCCGATGCGCAGCGCGACAAGCTCGACCTGATCTGCACCAAGCTCGAGCTGCACCCGGGTGCGCGGCTGCTCGACGTCGGCTGCGGCTGGGGATCGCTGTCGGTGCACGCCGGCGCCCAGTTCGGTGCCGAGGTGACCGGCATCACGCTGTCCGCCGAGCAGCTCGACTACGCGACCGAACGCGTGAAGACCGCCGACGTCACCGACCTGGTCAACCTGCACCGGCTCGACTACCGCGACCTGCCCACCGCCGGGTTCGGCGAGTTCGACGCGGTCAGCGCGATCGAGATGGGCGAGCACGTCGGCGCGGCCAACTACCCGCGCTTCCTCGAGATCCTTCGCGGACGGCTCCGCCCCGGCGGCCACCTGCTGATCCAGCAGATGTCGCGGCGCAGCCGGCCCGGCGGCGGCCCGTTCATCGAGCGCTACATCGCCCCCGACATGCACATGCGCCCACTCGGCGAGACCGTCGAGCTGATCGAGGCCGCCGGCTTCGAGGTGCGCGACGTGCACTGCCTGCGCGAGCACTACGTGACGACGATCCGCTGCTGGCTCGAGACCTTCGAGGAGCGCTACGACGAGGTGGTCGCGCTCCTCGGCGAGGAGCAGGCCCGGGTGTGGCGGCTGTACCTGGTCGGCGGCGCGCTCGCGTTCGAAGAGGGCCGGATGGGCGTCGACCAGATCCTCGCCGTCCGCTGAGGCCGAAGTCCCCCGCGACTGGCGCGGCGTTACGGCAGAGCGGCCGTGGTGCCGCCGTCGACCGCGATGATCTGCCCCGTGAGGTAGGCCGCGCGGTCCGACGCGAGGAACGCCGCGACTTCGGCGACCTCCTCCGCCGTGCCGGCGCGCTTGAGCGCCGAGCCCTGCACGAGCTGCGGGAACCTCTCCGCCGTACCCGGCCCGCCGGTCATCGCCGTCTCGATGAACCCCGGGCACAGCGCGTTGGCGCGGATCTTCTGCGGGCCGTACTCGACCGCCGCCGCCTTGGTGATCGCATGCACCCCGGCCTTCGACGCCGAGTAGATGCCGGTGCCCATCGGCGAGGCGCCGAGCCCGCCGATCGAGGACCAGTTCACGATCGAGCCGCCGCCGGTCTTGAGCATCGTGGTGATGGCGTGCTTGGTGCCGAGCAGTACGCCGAGCATGTTGATCGAGGTGATGCGGTGGTACTCCTCCAGCGCAGCCTCGGCGAGCGCACCGCCGCCGGCGACTCCCGCGACGTTGCACGCGGCGTCGACCCGGCCGAACGCCTTCACCGCGGCGTCGAACATCGCGATCACGCTCGCCTCGTCCGCCACGTCGCAGTGCACCGCGATCGCCGCGTCACCGAGCTCCTTCGCGGTCTGCTCCTCGGCGCCGCTGATGTCCGCGCAGACGACCTGCGCGCCGTGGCCGACGAAGACCTGGGCCGACGCCCGCCCCATCCCGGAGCCCGCGCCGGTGATGACCGCAACCTTGCCGTCGAGCTCGCCCACTGAAGTCCTCCCACTAGCGCTGTGCGACCGCTCAGATCCTGTCACGCCCACCCCCGACCACCCCGCCGAGCCCTACGCAGGTCGCGAAACTTCGCGCGAGTTCGGCCACCTGCGTCGGGCTCGGCGACCGCATCGCATCGCATCGCCCGCGGCGCTAGGTGCCGAAGAAGACCGCGCGGGCGATGTCGTCCTGCTCGAGCAGGTCCGACGTACGGCCCTCGAAGCGGACCTGGCCCTTCTCCATGAAGACCGCGCGCGGGCACAGCTGGGCGGCGATGTTCAGGCTCTGCTCCACCACCACGAGCGCGACCCCGGCGGCGTTGATCGCGCGGACGGTCTCGATCAGCTCCCCCACCACGACCGGCGCCAGGCCGAGCGACAGCTCGTCGATGCACAGCACCCGCGGCTCGAGCAGCATCGCCTTCGCCAGCGCGAGCTGCTGCTGCTCACCGCCGGACAGCAGCCCGGCGTGGCGGTGCAGCCGGGCGGCCAGCGCGGGGAACGTGGTCAGCACCTGCTCGCGGCGTTCCTTCAGCTGCGCCGGGTGATGGCGCGCGGTGAGCGCCTGCAGCTGCAGGTTGTCCGCGACCGTCATGTCGGTGAAGACCGCATGCCCGCCCGGGATCAGCACCAGGCCCCGGTCGACCAGCTGCTCGGCCGGCACGCCGGTGATGTTCTCGCCGTCGAGCCGCACCGCTCCGGCGGCCGGCCGCTCGAGACCCGCGATCACCCGCAGCAGGGTCGACTTGCCGGCGCCGTTCGTGCCGAGCAGCGCCACCGCCTCCCCCGCCTCGACATGCAGCGACACCCCGAAGAGCACCTGCGTCGCGCCGTACAGGAACGACACGTCCGACACCGACAGCAGCGCGTTGATCGTCGGATCCGCGGCACCGCGAGGGGTCGGCAAGATCGGCGTCACTGCGCGCTCGGGTGGAAGACCGGGTCGACCACCTGCCAGCACTGGCAGGCGGCGTGGAACTGCGCGACCCGCCAGTACTGCCCGGCGTAGGTCACCTTGTCCCCGGCGGCGAAGTCGTTCGGGCCCTGCGGGTAGCCGAACTCGACCGCCCGCGCCGCCTTCAAACCGGCGGCGAGCGACGCGGGCGCCAGCGCGGGCGCGTGGTCGACGGCGGCGGCGAACATCCACATCTGGTCGCAGGCGTTGCCGGCCGACGGCGGCTGCTTGTAGACGTCCAGGCCGAGGATGGAGTTACACCGCAGGGTGGCGGCGTTGGGCTGCGTGCCCGGCGTTCGCTCCTCGCCGTCGCGGCTGGTGCTGACCGCATAGGCATCGGTGATGTTGGCGGCGTCCGGGTGCTGCGTGCCGTAGGCGATCGCGATCAGCGCGTCGTCGGCGAACCCGTAGTGCGGCGTGAAGTGCTGGATCTGCGCCAGCTGGGTGAGCGTCGCGATGTCACCGATCATGTTGATGGCCGTGACGTTGGTGACCCCGGCGCGCTTGAACTTCACCACTGCCTGCTGCAGCGTGACCGGGCTGGCGAACGCCGTCGGGCAGCCGACGTCGAACGGCACGACCTTCGCGGCGGGCACGCCGGCCGCGGCCAGCCACTGCATCTCCTCGGTGATCAGCTCCGGGTAGCAGTCGTGGTAGATCAGGCCGAGCTTGCCGAACCCGTTGGCGGCCTTGAACCAGCCGCGAGCGGCGAGCCCGGCGACGGTGTCGTGGTAGAGCGTGTCGAGGGAGTTCATCTCGAACAGGTACGGATAGAACTTCGACATCTGGCTGTTCGGCAGCAGGTAGCTGCCGAAGTACGGCACGTGGTGCTGCGGGTAGCAGTCGACGACGGAGAACTGCGCGTAGGCACCGGCGTCCATCACCGCGAACACCCCGGCCTGTACGACGTCGAGGCAGGTGCTCTGCAGGTTGCTCTGGTCGGCCGGGTTGGCTTTGAAGAACTCCGGCACGATCTGGCGGCAGTCGACGCCGCCGTCCTTGTTCACCGCGTCGACGAGCCGGCTGTAGTTCGTGCGCTGCTGGTCGACCGGCAGCACCCCGAGGTCGGCGTTGGTCGCCAGGCCCGTGATGTTGACCAGGATGATGCCGAGCTTCAGCGTCGTCGCGGTCACACCCGGCACCGAGCCGGACGGCGCGACGCAGCCGGAGCGTGCCGGCGCCGGCGACGGCGGCGTGCTGCTGACGGTGACCGGACCCGATCCGCCTTCGGCCCGCGCCGCGTTGGTCCCGCCGCCGGGATAGATCGCCCACCCGAGCAGGCCCGCGACGACGAGCGCCACCATCGACGCCGAGACGCGCTGCCCGGTCGGGGCCCGGCGGGTCCAGAGCCGGAACTGCTGGAACGGGGTCATGACGTGCTCCTTGTCACCCGCGGCTTCGAATCGGGGCGCGTCCCGGACCGGGCGATCGCGATGTCCTCGGTGCCGAGGTAGCTGGCGATGACCCGCGGGTTGGACCGGATCTCCTGCGGCGTGCCCTCGGCGATGACGGACCCGGCTTCGAGCGCGTAGATCCGGTCGCACAGCGCCATCAGCAGCGGCATGTCGTGCTCGACGATCACGATCGCGCAGCCGAGCTCGTCGCGGACCCGGCGCAGCAGCGGCCCGAACGCCTCCGCCTCGCGCTGCGCGATGCCGGCGGTGGGCTCGTCGAGCAGCAGCAGCTTCGGCTTGGCCGCGACCTGCGCCGCGAGGTCGCAGACCCGGCGGGTGCCGGTGGACAGCTCCGCGGTGCGGACGTCGGCGTAGTCGGCCAGCCCGAACCGGCGCACGATCTCCAGCGCCTCACGCCGGGTCGCCTGCTCGACGTCGCGCACCCACGGCGCGCTGAGCATCGCCGGGATCATGCCGACCTTGCGCGCCCGGGACAGCGGGACCTGCACCGTCTCGGTCACCGTGAGGCTGCCGAACAGCCGCGCGTCCTGGAAGCTGCGGCCCAGCCCGAAGCCGGCCGCGCGAAGGTCCGTCGGCAGGTCGAGCACCTCCCCGCCGAACAGCTCGACCGACCCACAGCGGCTACGGGTGAACCCGGAGATGACGTTGATCAGCGTCGTCTTGCCGGCGCCGTTGGTGCCGACCAGGCCGACGATCTCACCGGGCCGCACGTCGATCTGCGGCCGGTGCAGCGCGGCGATCCCGCCGTAGGAGACGCGTACGTCGCGCACCCGTAACGGCAGCACCCCGGAGTCGGCGGGCTGCGGCAGCGGACGCGGCCGCGGCAGCGACTCGGCGATGCGCGCTGCCGCGGTCGGGCTGGTGTCCGCCAGCACGCTTTCGGTGATCGCCGCCGGCGCCGCACGCCCGGCGCGCCGGTCGAGGTAGGCCTGCCATCGCTCCTGCACCGCGCCGCCGATGCCGGCCGGGAAGCGGACCAGGACGAGGATCTGCACCAGGCCGGCGAGGAAAAGGTTGAAGCCGAGGTTGTTGCCCAGGCTGCCGAACACCGATGACACGTGGGGCCCGACGAAGAAGGTCCCGCCGTAGATCAGCGCGGCGGCGGCGACGGCCCCGGACAGCGACCCGAGCCCGCCGATCACCGGGATCGCCACCACCGCGATCGAGACGTCGGCGCCGAACTGCGACGGCGCGACCTGCCGCCACGCATCGGCCCACAGCACGCCGGCGACACCGGCGAAGAACCCCGACAGCGCGAGCGTCGCGAGCTTGACGGTGGCGGGCGTGACGCCGAACGCCGCACTCGCCGGCTCGTTGTCCCGCACCGCGAGGATCAGCCGGCCGGGGCCGGAGCGGCGCAGCGCCGCACCGGCGGCAAAGCCCAGCACCAGCACGACGAGCGCGACGTAGTAGATGGACAGCTGCGAGGTCGGCCGGCCGAGCCCGACCGGCAGCCGCGGCGGGGTGACGGTGACGCCGAACGCCTGACCGGCCCCGATCCACTTCTGATGAAACAGCCAGTCGGTCGCGATCACGGCGAATCCGAGCGAGGTCACGGCAAGGCTCAACCCGCGTACCCGCAATGCGGGCAGCCCGATGATGACGAGCGACACCGCGCCGACCGCGCCGATCACCAGGCACAGCACGGGCAGCGACAGGCCGTGCTGGCTCCACCGCGCGGTGAGGTACGCGCCGAGCCCAACCACCGCGAAGTGCCCGAGGCTCACCTGCCCGCCCCAGCCCAGCAACATGGTCAGCGCGATGCCGACCAGCGCGTAGATCAGCACCAGCGACAGCAGGAACTCGTTGCCGGTGGAGTGGAAGTACGGCAGCAGCGGCAGCACCGCGAGCGCAGCCAGCGCGAGCAACGCAGCCGCCGGCCCGGCGTACCGGATCGACGGCCGCCCACGCAGCGACTCCGGCACCCGCACGACCGCGCGTTCCTCCGCGATGGCACCACCGAGGTCGAACGCGCGGGCGATCGCCCGACCCCTGACGAACACGATGCCGAGAATGAGCAGGAACAGCACCACCTCGGCGTCGGTGGCGTCCGAGGTGTGGTCGAGCACGAGCTGGTTCACCAGGCCGAGCAGCACGCCGCCGCCGAGCGCCCACGGGATGGACACGAACCCGCCGAGCGCCGCGGCACCGAGGGTGAGCATCAGCAGGTACGGACCGAACGACCCGTAGTGGAAGCTGCTCTGGCCCGGCGCCTGCAGCACCGCCGACACCACCGACGTCGCGCCGGCGAGTCCCCATGCGATGGCGCCGACCCGATGGATCGGTACGCCGCACAGCCGCGCCGCGTCCGGGTTGTTCGCCGCGGCGCGCACCTGCTTGCCCAGCAGCGTGAAGCGAAGGAACACCGCCAGCCCGACGACGACCAGCGGCACCGCGATCGCGGTGAGCAGGTCCATCCCGGAGAGCACGACGTTGCCGACGCTGGCGTGCGAGCCGAACGGCTGCGGGTAGAGCGCGGTGTCGGAGTCCCTCGGCCCGAGGGCGGGGATGAACGTCAGCGCCAGCAGCAGCTGGGACACGGCGAGCGAGAGCAGCAGCAGCCGCACCGGCGAGGCGTTGCGCCGGCGCAGCGGGCGGATCAGCACCCGTTCGGTGAGCAACGCCAGGACAGCGCCCGCGGCGATCGCCGCGACGAACGCCAGCCACCAGTTCCAGTGCCAGTCCAGGCGCCACTTAGCGAGCAGCAACGCGGGCAGCGTGCCGAGCTGCGCGTGAGCGAGGTTGAGGAACCGGTTCGAGGTGTAGATCAGGACGAGGCCGACCGCGAGCAGGCCGATCGTCAGACCGTTGAGCAGGCCCAGCACCAAGGAGCCCGTGCTCATACCCGCCCCTCACGGTCGTCGTTATGAGAAATGCTCCGGCGGGAGTTGATGAGCGGACGTTAGCACCGGTCTCGGCTTCAATAACGCTATTTCCCGAAGCGTAACCGCGGGATTAATTCCGATTATCAGGAAATGTCCTTAGTCATTATTGATCATCTTTGTGACCAGGGCTCAAGTTCTCTATCAGTCGCGGATTTATGGTGATCCAAATATCGCGACCGCAGTCGCTGATGGAAGGGACCGCTCGTGAGGAAGACCGCACTCGCCCTGGGGGCCGCCGCCTCGATCAGCGTCGCCGCACTCGGCGCACCACTGGCCTCCGCCAACGCCGGACTGTCCGGAACCGCCAAGCCGGCCAAGCCTGCCATTGGCCAGACCGTGAAGGTTCACGTCACGGGCGCGATCAAGAAGCACAGCTACTACTGCCTGCTCGCCCTCGGGCATGCCGGTGTCATGGGTGGCGCGAGTCTCGCCGACACCGGGACGCTGCAAACGGTGAAATCCACGAAATCGGGCGTAATCAGCTGCACCCAGGTATTTCTCAACTTCACCGGGACCTACAAGGGCAAAACGCATCACTGCCCGCCCACCAAGGCCGACAAGCGGCACGGCTGGTACTGCGGCGTGGGCATTGCCAACGTGACCAACCACAAGCAGTTCGTCATCGTCCCGTTCAAGTTCTGACAAATCGCCTGCCGGGAAATCAAGGAATACCCAAGAGGGAGCTCTCATGAAATCCATCAGCAGGCACACCGGACGGCGCCTCGGCGCGGTCGCCCTGGCCGCCGCGACGCTGGTCGTCCCGATCGCCGCCGCTACCCCGGCCGGCGCGGCGACCCCCGCGGTGACCGCGTCGGTGAGCGACAACCTCCTCAACGGCCAGCAGATCACCGTCAACGGCACCGGGTTCGCCGCCAACGCGATGATCGGGGTCATCGAGTGCTCGGCGCCGGTGCCCGACAGCGCGAACCCGGGTGCGGACTGCGCGGTCGCGCACGCCGCGCTGGTGCCGGCAGGAGCCGACGGCAGCTTCAGCACGCCGCTCACCCTGGCAGCGGGTGCGATCGGATCGAACGGCAACTTCTGCCCGTCGAAGATCGCGGGCGGCGCCTGCTACCTCATCGCGGCCGACGTGGCCGACACGACCAACGCCGCCGAGATCCCGCTGACCTTCGCCCCGGTCATCACGATCTCGCCGAGCTCGAAGGTGCACAACGGGCAACAAGTGTCGGTGAGCGGCTACGGCTTCCCGGCATCCCAGACGGCGTACGTCACACAGTGCGCAAGCCCGCCCAGTGCGGCGACCTGCAACACGGTCAGCAACGTGCAGCAGATGACCGACGCGAACGGCACGTTCAACAACGTGCTGGTGACGGTCACCACCGGGTCGTGGGGCGGGAAGTCCTGCCTCGCCGGCGCGACCTGCCTGATCACCGCGACCACCGACATCACCGGAACGCTGCCCGATCAGTCGACCGCGGCGCCGTTCAAGTTCGCCGGCAGCCAGTCCACGACCAAGGTCGCGACGGCGATCTACCCGACCGCCGCGGTGAAGCACGGCAAGGTGCGGATCAAGGGAGCGATCGAGGCAGCGAATCTCGGCGTGCCAAAGCTGCACGTCGCGCTGTATGACCGCGCCAAGGGCACCAAGCGGTGGCACAAGGTCGCGACCGACAAGTCCAACGCGCACGGCGTGTTCGCCTTCACCGGGCTCAAGCACTACAAGCACGTTGAGCAGTACCGGGTGAAGCACGCCGACCAGAAGGTCGCCACCACGATCTTCAAGGCATCGACCAGCAAGGTGCTGACGGTCAAGTAAGTTCAGCGGACTTCGTCGACGATCTCCGCGAGCTTCGCCAGCCGCTCGTCCTTCGGGCCGACGACCTTGGCGATCCACCTCGCGGCCTCGTCGACGTCGGCCTTGCCGAACCTGACGATCTCCTCGATGTCCGCCCAGTCCTTCCGGCGATCGAACAAGGCTTTGAACACCAGCAGGTCCGTGGCGGACAGGATCGGCACCGTGGCGTCGAGCATCGGCACCAGCTCGGCGCGTTCGGCGACCGCCGCATGCAGCTCGTGCTGCGGGAAGAACAGGTCGAGCGGAATGGCGGGGCCGTCGCCCGGGACCGGCCAGAGCAGTCGTACCTGACCGTCTCGCCGGACCGTGGCGACGTCCGCCTTCGTCCACGGCACGTCAGGTGGGAGCAGCGCGAACACCGAGTCGGCGTGCTTGGGATCAGCGCTGACGTTGAGGTCTATGTCGTTCGTCGCCCTGGCTTGTCCCACGTGATACGCGAGCGCCAGTGCTCCGCCGATCGCGTTGCTCACGCCCGCGCGGTCCAGCCGTCGATGCACGTCGATCGCGCGCTCGAGGACGATCAGCGGCGACGGGTTCATCCGGCCCGCAGCCGCCGGAACGTCGGGTACTCCAGCGGACCGGCCGCCCGCCGTGGCAGCGCCATCGCGATGGCCGCGACCTGCTCGAGCTGCGCGGCAGCATTGCGTCCCCGCTCGACGGTCGTCACCACGTCGATCGATCCGCCACACGCTTCGATCAGCTTGAGCAGCGCATCACCGCTGGGAACCCGCCGGCCGTTCTCGTAGGCGCTGATCAGCGTCGACGCCACACCGCTACGGCGGGCCAGCTCCTTCTGCGACAGGCCGGCACGACCGCGTACGTCGCGCAACAGCTCGCCGGATCGGCTCACACGCTGATGCTACGCCGGGGTTGACGGATTGCGCTACCCCGCCACCTCGACGTTCAGCCCTCGGCCGCGACGCGGTCCCAGGTCTCGGCGAGGTCGGCAAGGATCCGCTCGGCCACCGGAAGGCTGCCCAGGTGGCTCTCCCCCGGCAGGACGAACAGCTCCGCGTCCGGCAACAGCGACACCATGTGCTCGCCGTGCCGAAACGGGATGATGTGGTCGGCGTCGCCGTGCCACCAGCGGATCGGGATCTTGACGTCCGCCACCGCGAAGCCCCACTCGCGACCGAACAGCCCGAGGTCGTACACCGCCGCGTGCAGCCGCTTGGTGCGGAAGATGTCGTCGAGGAACATCGCCCGGATCTCCGGCCGGTTGAGCACTGCCCGGTCCCCGGCCGGGGAGATCCACGCGTAGGCCGCGATGGCCGGCGTTCCCAGCGGTCGCAGCGCACCGACGACGGTCGACACCGTGGCGGCGAGCGGGGTCCGGAGGTGGACGAGCAGCGGCTGCAGCTGCGCGGTCAGCTTGACCGGACCGCCCTCGGCGGCATCGGGCCCGACCGACGGCGCGACGCCGCCGAGCACGGCCGCCGCCTTCACCCGCGGTGACAGCGCGTACGCCGAGGCCAGCACGTAGGGGCCGCCGCCGGACAGGCCGACCATCGCGAAGTCGTCGATGCCGAGCAGGTCGACGACGACCTCCAGGTCGTTGGCGAACTCGAGGATGTTGTCGTACTGGTAAGGCGTCGAGTGACCGACTCCCGGCCGGTCGATGCAGATCAGGCGCAGGCCGGTCTCCGCGGCGGCGATCCGCGCCTCCTCCGGGATCTGCCGGCGACCGCCGGGCGTGCCGTGCATCCACAGCACCGGGCGGCCGCGCGGGTCGCCGTACTCCGCGAACGACAGCTTCCGGCCGTCGGACAGCAGCGCGTTGCCCTCCAGGCGAGGCGGGGTCAGCACCGGCGCGATCCTCTTCTCGTGGTCATCGTTGCTGGTATCCCGCGTGGACCCAGCGGAGGAACCGCTCGACGCCGCGGATCACGTGTGCGCCGCGGATGGAGTGGAACACGTCGAAGCCGTGCTGCGTGCCCGGCAGCTCGGCGTAGACCACCGGCTCCTTGCTCACCTCACGCATCCGGCGAACCAGCTCGCGTGCCTCGGCGACCGGGACAAGCGAGTCGTGGGCGCCGTGGATCACGAAGAACGGCGGGGCGTCCGGTCCGACCTGGAGCAGCGCGGTCGCGCTGTTGAAGTGCTCCGGGTCACGGCCGCCGAACATCGCGCGCGCGAGGAACCACTCGAGGCGCTGCCAGCCCGCCCTCGTGTCGAGGACGTTGGCGATGTCGTAGACGCCGTAGAACGGCACGCACGCCTGCAGCGAGGTGTCGGCGTCGGCGAAGCCCGGCTGGAACCGCGCATCGTTCGGGGTCAGCGCGAGCATCGCGGCGAGATGCCCGCCGGCCGACCCGCCGGTCACCGTGATGAACGACGGGTCGCCGCCGTACTCGGCGATGTTGGCGCGGGTCCACGCAACTGCTCGCTTGAGGGCGATGAGGTGCTCCGGCCACTTCGCTTTCGGCGACAGCGGGTAGTTCGGGGCGACGCACACGAAGTCGCGCGCCGCGAGGTGGTTCATCAGCGGGATGCCCTGCTGGTTCTTCTGGCTGACGATCCAGGCCCCGCCGTGCACCTGGATGACGACCGGCAGGTCACGACCACCCGCACGCGGCACGTACACGTCGAGCTTGTGGCGGAACTTGCCGTCGCCGACGTAGTCGATGTCCGCGATGCGCTTGACCCGCGGCTCCTTGATGTCCCAGGGCCGGAGCACCGTCTTCCACGGCGTCGTCAGGTCCGACTCGGTCGGCGGCGCGTCGAGCCGCGTGAGGTAGTCGGCGCCGAGGGTCTCGGCGAGTGCGGACTCGACAATGCCCCGGGATGCCATCCCCTGCCCGACCATCACCGCCAAGCCGGCGGCGGAGGCCGCGTTGAGCCCGAGCGCGATCTTGTCGGTCCTGGACAGCCCACGCCGGCCGCGAGTGGCGACGTAGGCCGCGCTGCCGGCGGTGGTGACCATCAGGTTCTGCGGCGCGAGCTCGCTGGTCAGCCACGCCGCGAAGAAGCTCGGGATCGCCAGCGGGTTCGCGCCCACCGCCGGCCGCAGCGCGTTGGCGGTCAGGGCTGCGCCCAGCGCGGACAGCCGCAGGAATCGCTGGGTCACCGGATCATTCTCGCAGCAGGCCGGTGTCCGAGAAGCCGGAAGCCCCGCAGGTCAGCGGTCGTTGAGCGCGTCGGTCAGCAGGCTGACCAGCGTCTCCAACCTGACGTCGACGTCCTCGACCTCCACGTCCTCGGCGTCCAGCGCCCTTGCGGCGAGGGTCGCCTTCGCGCCGATCAGGTCGGCGACCCGCGCGTCGACGGTCTGCGCGGCGATAATCCGCCACGCGGTGACCGGCTGGTCCTGGCCGATGCGGTGCACCCGGTCGATCGCCTGCGTCTGCTCCGCCGCCGTCCACGACAGCTCCGCGAGGACGACGTTGGATGACACCTGCAGGTTGATGCCGACACCTGCCGCGGTCAGCGAGCACACGATGATCTGGACGTCGGGGTCGCTGACGAACGAATCGATCGCCGCCGACCGCTTCTTGGTCGCCTGACCACCGCGGATCGAGGAGTACCCGATCCCCCGCTTCTCGAACAGCTGCTCGGCGGCGTCCATCACGTCGATGTGCTTCGCGAAGAACACGACCTTGCCGGCGTTGCGCGCCAGCTGCGCGGCGTAGTCCGCGGCGAGCTCGGCCTTGGCCTGGCCGATGCGTCGCATCATCGCGAAGACGTTCTCGCCGTCACCGTCGTCGTTCTCGTCGGCGTTGCGCAGCTCCCGCGCACACACCTGCCGCACAACCGCCAGATCGACGCCGACAACCTGGTCGCCGTCCTTGCGCGCCTTGATCGCGCTGTCGTAGCGCTTGACCAGCTTCGTGACGAGCTTCTTCTCCGCCGCCCGCACCGAGGTGCCGGCCGCGCCTTCGAGCTCCACCGGCACGTCGGCGATCCGCCGCGCCGGGATGTCCTTGGCGACGTCGACCTTTCGCCGGCGTACGACGCCCATCTCGATGACGGTGTCGCGGGCCAGCGGGTAGAAGCCCGGATCCACCGGCGTCGTACCGTTCGCCTCCAGTGCGTGCAGCAGCTCAGGCTCGACCTCGCCGCCGGAGATCCAGCCGAGGAACTCCCAGATCGCGAGGAAGTCCTCGATGTCGTTGATCAGCGGCGTGCCGGTCAGCGCCATCAGCAACGGCCGCGGTGTCCGCTCACGGATCTTGCGCGACAGGTCGAGGACGTTCTGCGACCGCTGCGAGGACTTGTTCTTGATGAAGTGCGCCTCGTCGACGATCATCCCGCGGAACCCGAACCGGCCCAGCCACCCGACGTGGCGGCCGAGGATGTCGTAGTTCACGACGACGATGTCGCTGAACGCGTCGACGTCCTCGCCGTCGCCGTGCACGACGGTCGCCTTGTGGTCCGGGGTCCACATCGCGGCTTCCCGTGCCCAGCTCGTCTTCACGACGTTCGGTACGACGACCAGCAGCGGGAACGCACCCGCCGCCTTCGCCGCGAGCAGCGCCTGCGCGGTCTTGCCGAGACCCGGCTCGTCGGCGAGCAGGAACGTGCGGTGCCCTTCCTTCGCCTTCTCGATCACCTGCGCCTGGTGCGGCATCAGGTCGAGACCCGGGGCGAGATGCATGTGACTCGGCGCGGGCAGCGACATGCACGACCTGGCGTCGACCGTCGACTGCTCGAAGGAGCGCAGCAGCGGCTTGATCAGCTCCCAGTCGATCAGCAGCCGCGGCTTCGGCTTGGGTGGTGCGGCCTGCGAGAAGTCCGGCGCGAGGAACGGGTTGGCGAGGGTGCGCTGCACTGCCGACTGCGGGATGACCTGCCGCTCGCGCTCGGCCACCGACGGCGGGGGCGTCGGCTCCTCTTCCTCGGCTTCCTGCGCGAGCTGGATGCCGGCCTTGGAGCGCAGCACCCGCATGGCGTCCTTGGTGCCGGGCAGCATCGGCGCGCCCTCCGCGAGCAGCTCGAACAGCGACCCGTCCCGGGCGGCCACTCTCGCGAGGCTGGCGGCGAGACCCTCGACCCGCTTCTGCATCGCGGCGCGGGCGGCCGGGCTCATCGGGGCGGTCTTGGCCTCGACGCGCTGCTCGCGAAGGAGCAGGGCGGCGGCCTGGAACTCCGCCCGCATGGTGGGCGTGACGCGGGCGCGGCCGAGGTTGGCCAGCGCGATCGCGAGGACGGCGAGCGGGCCCTGCTCCTGCAGCCGGGGCGCGGAGCGTTGCGGCTGCTGGCGGCGGCGCTGGTCGTTGTTGCGCTGCGACTGCTGCTGCGGCTGGCGCTGCTGCTGGGCGCGCTGTGGGGTGCCGCCGTCCTCGGACGGTGGCACCGGAACGCCGCTACGCGTACGGCGGCGTGACCGTGGGGGCAAGCCCTCTCCTACCTCTGATCGACGACCAGGAGGTCACCGGTCAGCCGATCGATCCTGATGCGCTGACCCGGCCGGCTCCACAGAAAAGCCGGACATCAAGTCGTCCTGATTGCGCACATCCATCCTACCAACAACCGGCGCATCTGCCGCATCCGGCGGGCTTGGACGACGGCAGCTAAGACGAAGGCCCGCAGGAATTCCCTGCGGGCCTTCGGTTGCGCCGTTGTTCCTGACCGGATCGGTCAGAGCATGAACAGCATCTCCTGGTACGTCGGCAGCGGCCAGAGGTCGTCGGCCACGACGGCCTCGAGAGCGTCAGCCGCGCCACGAACCTCGAGCATCGCCGGCAGCAGCGCGTCGCGGGCGTGCAGCGCGTGCTTGAGCAGGTCGTCGTCACCCTCGTGGGCAAGCACGTGCGACAACGAGCCGAGCGCGGCACGCAGCGTCGTGATCAGACCGGTCACCTCGGTCAGCGCCGACGTGTCCGCCTCGACCCCGGCCGCCTTCAGCGCCGCGACGTTGTTGGCCAGCTCGGTCTGGTAGCGAACGGCCGCCGGAAGGATCGTCGTCGTACCCATCTCGAGCACGGTCTTCGCCTCGACGCTGATGCTCAGCACGTACTGCTCGAGGCCGACCTCGTAGCGGCTGTGCATCTCCCGCTCGCTGAACACACCGTACTTCGAGAACAGGTCCACCGACTCCGGCGCGATCAGCTCCGGCAGCGCGTCCGGCGTCGTGCGCAGGTTCTTCAGGCCGCGTGCTGCCGCCTCGACCTGCCACTCCTCGGAGTAGCCGTTGCCGTTGAACACGACGTTGCCGTGGTTGGTGATGATCTCCTCGAGCAGCTTCTGCACCGCGGCGTTGAACTCGGTGCCCGCGGCAACCGCCGACTCGAGCGACGTCGCGATGTAGTCGAGCGCCTCGGCGAGAATCGTGTTGATCACGGTCATCGGGCCGGCGATCGTCTGCCCGGAGCCGGCCGCGCGGAACTCGAACCGGTTGCCGGTGAAGGCGAACGGCGAGGTGCGGTTGCGGTCACCCGGGTCGGTCGGCAGGACCGGCAGGGTGTCGACGCCGATCGTCAGCGTCCCCTTCTCCTTCGACGACGTCGCGCCGCCCTTGGCGACCTGGTCGAACACGTCAGCCAGCTGGTCGCCGAGGAAGATCGAGATGATCGCCGGCGGGGCCTCGTTGGCACCGAGCCGGTGGTCGTTCGCCGCCGACGCGATCGCGGCGCGGAGCAGGCCGCCGTACTTGTGCACGCCACGGATCACCGCGCTGCAGAAGACCAGGAACTGCGCGTTGTCATGCGGGGTGTCACCCGGCAGCAGCAGGTTGCCCTGCGAGGCGTTGCCGATCGAGAAGTTGACGTGCTTGCCCGAGCCGTTGATGCCGGCGAACGGCTTCTCGTGGAACAGGCACTCCATGCCGTGGCGGTTGGCGACCTTCTTCATGGTCGTCATCAGCAGCTGCTGGTGGTCCGAGGCGATGTTCGAGCGCTCGAAGACCGGCGCGATCTCG